>DATBLL010000130.1:0-14382 GCA_036555425.1 Alphaproteobacteria bacterium
CGGGAACGATCCGCGATTGGCCGAAGCGCGTGTGCTTCGGGCCGGGCAGCGTGCGCGAGCTACAGCACCTGCTCGACGAGGTGGGCGCGCGCCGCGCCGGCATCGTCTGCGGCAAGAGCGTCGCCTCCGGGCCGATCTTGCCGGCGGTCAAGGCGGCGCTGGGCGCGCGCTATGCCGGCGCGTTCGACGGCGTGCCGGCGCACACGCCTTATGCCTCCGTGCTGGCGGCGGCGGAGCGGTTGAAGGCGCTCGGCGCCGATTGCGTCGTCTCGGTCGGCGGCGGCAGCGCCATCGACGCGGGCAAGGGCGTGGTGCTGCTGGCGGCGACCGGCGGCGATTTCGGCCCCTACGTGATCGATTACGGCGCCAAGGGCTCGATGGAGCGCGCGCTGATGCCGGCCTCGCCGATCAAGCACATCGCGGTGCCGACCACGGCCGGCTCGGCCAGCGACGTGATGCCGACCGCGGGGATCCGCGACCCCGCCGCCAAGAAGAAGCTGTTGTTCTGGGACGAGCGCATGGTGCCGGAGGCGACCATCCTCGATCCCGAGCTCGCGGTGCACGCGGCGCCGGCACTCACCGCCGCCACCGGCATGACGGCAGTGGCGCGCGCGATCGAATCGCTCTATTCGCGCCACCGCCACCCGATCTCCGTCGGGCTCGCGCTGCATGCGGCGCGCCTGCTGCGAAGCGCCCTGCCGCGCAGCGTCGAGGCGCCGGGCGATCTTGCCGCGCGCGCCGACTGCCTGATGGCGTGCCTGATGTCGGGCGTGGCCTCGATCAACGCGATGGTCTCGGTCGTGCACGCGATCGGGCACGTGGTCGGCGGGCGCTACGGCCTGCAGCACGGCATTTCGCACGGCATCCTTCTGGCGCCGGCGCTGCGCCTGCTGCTGCCGGCGATCGGCGCCGAGAAAAACAACGTGCTCGAGGCGCTGGGCTGCGCCGCCGACGGCACGCCCGAAGATGCCGCGCGCGCGATGGAGGCGCTGCTCCGCCGCCTGCCGGTGCCGCAACGGCTCGGCGAGGTCGGCGTCGCGGCGGCCGATTTGCCGGGCATCGCGGCGGCGACGATGGGCGACTACATGATGGCCAATGTCCCGGCGCCGGTTTCGGTTGCCGATGTCGAGGCGCTGCTGCGCGCGGCGCTATGAGCGCCAATGCCCAAACCGCGCTGGCCGATTGGTGCGCGGCGCTCGAATGGCGTTCCGTGCCCGCGGAGCAGCGCGCGCTCGTGCCGCTGCGCGTGCTCGATACGCTTGGATTGATCGCCGCGGGCGCCGGCACCGACGCTGTGCGCGCGGTGGCGGAATTTGGCGCCGACGAGGACGGAATCGGCACCGCGACGCTGTACATCAGTTCGCGCCGCATGTCCGCGTCGCGCTGCGCGCTCGTGCACGGCGTGGCCGCGCATTGCCGCGATTTCGACGACACCTTTCCCGACTCGGTCGTGCATCCGGGCAGCGTGGTCGTTCCTGCGGCCCTCGCGGCGGGCGAGACCGCCGGTGCTGCGCCCGCAGACATCGCCGCCGCCATCGTCGCCGGCTACGAGATCGCGGCGCGTATCGGCGGCGCGGCTGGGCGGCGCTTCCATGCGCGCGGCCTGCACGCGACCGGCGTCGTCGGCCCGATCGCGGTCGCTGCGGCAGCTGCGCGCGCCCGACGGCTATCGGCCGAGCACACCGCGTGGGCGATGGGCCTCGCCGCCAGCATGGCGGGCGGGCTCATGGCGTTCCAGGCCGACGGCGCCTGGTCGAAATGGCTGCATGCGGGCTGGGCGGCGCAGGGCGGCATCGTCGCCGCCGATCTCGCCGGACGTGGATTTCAAGGGCCGCTCGCGGCGCTCGACGGCCCGGCGAATCTCTTTGCCGCCATGTTGGCCGGCGAAACCGTGGACATATCGGCGCTGACCGCCGGGCTTGGCCGCGAATGGAGGGGCGGCGGCGCGCGCTTCAAATATTATCCCTGCGCGCATGTGATCCAACCCTACATCGATGCGGCGCTGAAGCTTCGCCGCGACCGCGCGCTCGCCGCCGCCGACATCGCCGAGGTGCGCTGCGCGATAGCACCTTGGGCCGTGCCAATCGTGTGCGAGCCGCGCGCCCAGCGCGTGGCGCCCGCGACCGAGCTCGACGCAATCGCGAGCCTTCCCTACATGGTCGCGCACGCGCTGAAGATCGGCGCGGTCGGCCTTGACGCGCTCGCGCCCGCCGCCCGCGCGCGCGCCGATCTGCGCGATCTCGCCCTACGCATTTTTCACGATGCCGATCCCACGCTCGGGCACGGATTCGATGCGCGCGTTACCTTGCGCATGCGCGACGGCCGCACGCTCACGGCCACCGCCGACGCGGCGGCGCTCGACCGCAAGCGCCTCGCCGCCAAATTCGTGGCCAATGTTGCGCCGATCTTGGGCGCGCAGCCCGCGCGCGACGCAGCTTTGCGGCTCTCGGCGATGGAAGCGCCCGATCCCGCGGCGATCGCGGGCCTGTTCGGCGCGAGGTGAAGCGGCTTCGCCTTGACCTCGGCTCCGGCCGATGCCTAGAGTCTATCTTGAACGTCGTTCAATAATCGAAACAGGCGCCGAGCCAAGGGGCGCCGCAAACCTGCCGAGGGAGAAGTCAACATGAGGCTGCTGGCTCGTATCAGCGCCGCCGCATTGGCCGCATTCGCGGTTGCCGGCGGAGCACAGGCGGAGACGACCGTGCGCGCGGTCGGCTTCATTCCGAAGAACCACCCGGTCATGTCGCAGGCCAATGCCTGGGCGGCCTACGTCAACGACAAACTCAAGGGGAAATTCCGCGTCAACTACGTGGGCGGGCCCGAGGTGATCGGCCGCTACGAGCAATTGAACGCGATCCGCACCGGCGTCATCGACATGGTGTTCGCCGCCGAGGCGGATTTCCAGGACCAGCTGCCCGAGGTGCAGGCGCTCACGCTCTCGAAGCTCTCGCCCACCGAGGAGCGCAAATCCGGCTTCTACGACATCATGGTGAAGACGCATGAGCGCGTGAACGTGCGCTATATCGGCCGCGTGCAATACGGCGACTTCTTCCTCTGGCTCAAGAAGAAGCCGGAGAAGCTCGCCGACTTGAAGGGCCTCAAGATGCGCACCGGCTCGCTCTACGACAAGATGATGCGCGAGCTCGGCATGGTGCCGGTGACGGTGAACCAGCCCGAGACCTACACCGCGCTCGAGCAGGGCACGGTCGACGGGCTCGGCTGGCCCGTCTTCGGCGTGCGCTCGATCGGCTGGACGCGGCACATCAAATTCGTCATCGACCTGCCGTTCTATGGCTCGAGCAACGTCGCCGCGATCATGAACCTCGACAAGTGGAAGAGCCTGCCCGCCGACGTGCAGAAGGGCATCGTCGACGCCACCGCCGAGTTCGAGCCCAAGATGATCGCCCACTTCAAGGCCGAGCAGGACAAGGAGTGGAAGGAGCTCGACAAGCTTGTCGGGCGGGTGAAATTCTCGGAGGCCGAGAACAAGAATTATCTCGACACGGCCTACGCGGTCGAATGGGGCGCGATCGCCAAGCGCGTTTCGCCCGAGCTGCTGGCGCAGCTCAAGAAGACGACCGGGAACTGAGCCGAGGCGGGCGGCCGCGCGCGCCGCGCGGCCGCGCCGCCGCGAGGGATCCAGCCTTGAACCGATTGCTCCGCATCCTTGCGGCCTGCGAAAGCGCGGGCGCGGCCGGCGCCACGCTGCTCTTCGTCGGCATAACGCTCGCGATCTGCGCCGAGGTGCTGCTGCGCTACGGCTTCAACCGCCCCATCTCCTGGGTGGTCGAGATCAGCGAGTATTCGCTGCTCTGGATCACATTCCTCGGCGCCGCCTGGGTCCTGCGCCACGGTGGCCACGTCCGCGTCGACATCCTCCTCCAATACCTCTCGCCCGCGGCGCTGCGCATTTGCGGCCTCTTCTCCTCGGCGGCCGGCATCGTGACGACGCTCGTCCTCATCGCCTTCGGCGCCGATGCCACCTGGACCGCCTATATGCGTGGCGCCTTCAAGCCCACCGGCACCGACGTCCCCACCTGGATGATCCTGATCGTGATCCCCTTGGGGGGCCTGCTGCTCTTCTTCCGCTTCGCGCGGATGTTCGTCGAATACTGGACGCGCCAGCGCGATTTCGGCGCCGAGCCCTCGCACTGAGCGCCGCCATGGAATGGTATTGGACGCTCACGATCATCTTCGGCGCCTTCGTCGTGCTGATGGGCATCGGCGTTCCGATCGCCTTCGCGTTCCTCGCGATCAACGTCGTCTGCTGCTTCATCTTCTGGAACGGCGCCGCGGGCTTGACGCAGCTCGTGCTCTCGATCTCGAGCTCGGTCACGCACTACACCATCGTCTCGGTGCCGCTCTTCGTCTTGATGGGCGAGGTGATGTTCCGCTCGGGCATCGCCAGCAAGATGATGGACGTGCTCGATTCCTGGTTCGGGCGGCTGCCCGGCCGGCTCGCGCTGATGTCGGTCGCGGGCGGAACCGTGTTCGCGGCGCTGACCGGCTCGGGCTCGGCGGCCACGGCGATGCTCGGGAAGCTCCTCGTCCCCGACATGGAGAAGCGCGGCTATCACAAGGCGATGTCGCTCGGCCCGATCATGGGCTCGGGCGGCCTCGCCATCATGATCCCGCCCTCGGCGCTCGGCGTGCTGCTCGCGGCCTTGGGCCAGTTTTCGGTCGGCGATTTCCTCGTCGCCATCATCGTGCCCGGACTGCTGATGTCGCTCGCCTACGCGATCTACATCGTCGCCCGCTGCTCGATCCAGAAGCATCTCGCGCCGGCCTACGCGGTGGAGCCGGTGCCGCTCGCGCGCAAGCTGATCAACACGGCGCTCTACATCTTCCCGCTCTTCTTCGTGATGTTCCTCGTCGTCGGGCTCATCTTCCTCGGCGTGGCGACGCCGACCGAATCGGCGGCGCTCGGCGCGCTCGGGACCTTCCTGCTCGCCGCCCTATATGGCGGGCTCAGCCTGCGCATGGTGAAGGAAGCGCTGCTGTCGTCGATGCGCATCACCGTGATGCTGCTGATGATCATCACCGGCTCGACGGCGTTCTCGCAAATCCTCGCCTTCACCGGCGCCACCTCGGGGCTCGCCGAGGTCGCCACCTCGGCCAACGTGGCGCCGATGGTCGTCATCATCATCATGCAGGCCATCCTCATCGTGATGGGGATGTTCATGGAGCCGCTTTCGATCATGATGCTGACCGTGCCGATCTACTATCCGGTGATCCAGGCCTTCGGCTACGACCCGGTCTGGTTCGGCGCCATCATGCTGCTCAACATGGAAATGGCGACGATCTCGCCGCCGTTCGGTCTCAATCTTTTCGTCATGCGCGGCGTGGCGCCCAGGGGCGTCACCATGGGCGACGTCTACGCGGCCAGCGTTCCCTTCCTGCTGCTCGACCTCGTCGTGATGGGATTCCTGCTCGCGTACCCGCCGCTCGTGCTCTGGCTGCCGGGCTTCATCTCCAAGTAGCCCGGCGCCTCAACCGGCCCGGCGCGGCGGCGCGTGCCGATGCCAGCCGGTCGCCTGCTGATAGGCGTGCCCCGCGCGCAGCAGCAGCGCTTCTTCGAACGGGCCTCCGACCAATTGCAGCGCGGCCGGCATGCCATCGGGCTGGAAGCCGCAGGGCAGTGCCAGCGCCGGCAGGCCGAGATAGCTGAAGACGCGCGTGCAGCGGCCGAAGCGCGCGAGGAACTCGCGCATCGCGCCGGGCTTGGCGGGATCGCAATCCTCGAGCCGCGGCGTCGCGTGCTCGAACACCGGCGTCAGCAAGAGATCGCAAGCGGCGAAGGCGGTTTCGCGCCAGGCGCGCCGTGCCGGCTCGCGTGCGGCGAGACTTTCCGAATAGGCATGGGCGCGAATCGCGAAGCCGCCTTCGATGCCCTCGACGGTGCCGTGGTCGTAGTCGGTACGCCGCTCGGCGATCCAGCGGCGATGGATCGACGCCGCTTCGGCCTCGGCTATGACGAGCGCGTGATCGAACAGCGGCGCTGGGTCGGGAATTTCGACCAAGCGGAATTCGCCGCCTTGGCGACCGAATTCCGCCCGCGCCGCTTCGATGAGATCGCCGATGCCCGGCTCGACGCGCTCGAAGAAGAAGCGGCTCGGTATGCCGATTCTGATCCCCCGAGGCGGCTCGGCGAGCGCGGCCGCGTAGTCGGGAACTTCCTTTCCCGACGAACTCGCATCGGCGGGGTCGTGGCCGGCGATTGCCTGCAGCATGAGCGCGAGATCGGCCACGTCGCGCGCAACCGGACCGACTGCGTCCATCGACCAGGCGCGCGGGAAGACGCCGCCGCGGCTCACCCGCCCCGCCGTCGGCCGCAGCGCCGCGACGCCGCAGAAATGCGCGGGCAGGCGCAGCGAGCCGCCAGTGTCGGTGCCGAGCGAGGCGTAGACGAGCCGCGCCGCCACCGCCGCCGCCGAGCCGCCCGAGGATCCGCCGGGGATGCGCTCGGGCTGCCAGGGATTGCGGCAGGCGCCGTAGTGACGGTTGTGGCCGGTGGCACCGGCGGCGAATTCCGAGAGGTGCAGCGGCCCCAAATCGAGGGCACCCGCGGCGTCGAGTCGGGCCAGGGCCGCAGCCGTGCGGGTTGGGCGCTCGTCGAGGATGATCGAGCCGGCGCTGAGCCGGCGCCCCGCGCGCGCGAACATATCCTTGTGCGCGAGCGGAATGCCGTCGAGCGGGCCGAGTGCCGCCCCGCGCGCGCGGCGTTCGTCGGATGCCCGTGCCCCGGCGCGCGCGCCCTCGCCATCGAGCGCGAGGAAGCAATTGATCGTGCCGTGCCATTCCGCGATGCGGGCGAGGCAGGCCTCGGCGAGCTCGCGCGACGAGGCCTTGCCTGCGCGCAGCAGCGCCGATGCTTCGCTGAGCGACCACTGAGAAAGTTCCGCCAAGCGCCGTGCCTCCGGGATCGCGCCGTATGCACGGCGTTGCATAGACAGCTTCGCGGGGCGCGGCTAGGGTCGCGCGGCGGAAACGGAGCTTGCGGCGGGCGCATGGCGGGGAGTGTCGATCTCCAACTCGACGGCGCGGTGGCGACGCTGACGCTCGACAATGCGGCCAAACGCAACAGCATCGACCTTGCGATGTGCGCGGCCTTGACCGGCGCTGCGCGCGCCATCGCCGCCGACGAAACGCTCGGCGCCGTGATTCTGCGCGGCGCCGGCACGCGCGCCTTCTGCGCCGGCGGCGATTTCGACGCGATGACCGCGGGCGACATCGCGGCGGCGATGCGTGGCATGGATGCGGCGCTCGAAGAGGCGATGGCGGCGATGGCGCGCATCGCGGTTCCGATCGTGGCCGCGGTGAACGGCGCCTGCTTCGGCGCCGGCGTGCAGATCATGCTCGCCGCCGACATCCGTATCGCCAGCGACGACGCCCGCTTCGGCATTCCCGCGGCCTCGCTCGGCATCGTCTATCCCCTGCCCGCCATCGCCGAGATGATCCGCTCGGCCGGGCCCGGCGCGGCCGCGCATTTCCTCTTGGGCGGCGCGCCGATCGATGCCGCGGCGGCGCTGGAGCGCGGCCTCGTCGCGCAGGTGGTGCCGAAGGCCGAGCTCGAAGCCGAAGCGGCCTCGCTCGCGCAGCGCATCGCCGCCGGCCCGCGCGCCGCCGCCCGCGCCTACAAGGCGATCATCCGCGGCCTCGCCGAAGGCCGCGCCGAAAGCGATCTCCGTGAATTGCAGAAGCGCGCGCATGAGAGCCCCGAGATGATCGAGCGCCTCGCCGCCGTGGCCGCCAAACGCGCCAAGGGTTGAAACGAAAGCCCGCTTTGCTCCCGGCGTGGCCGTGCGGCGCCGGCCCTCACTTCCCGGGCCAAGCCTTCGGCTTCGCCCGGGCCCCTTCTCTCCCGCTGTGCGGGAGAGAGAACAAAGGACGCGCTACCAATTCTTTTCTCTCCCATGAAGTGGGAGAGAAGGGGCCCGTTCGCCTCCTGGCGAACGGGAAGTGCGGGCGACGCCACAAACGCGCGCAGCGCGCCCCTACGCGACCACACCTTCGGCAAACAAGCGGTCGATCTCACCGGACGCGAGCCGCGCCTCTTCGAGGATCGCGCGCGTGTGCTCGGCATAGCGCGGTGGCGGCGCGAAGGCGCGCGGCATCGCGGGGAGATCGACCGCCGCGGGCGGCAATCGGACCCGCCGGCCGCCGGGAAATTCGGTGCGATTGAGGCGGCGCGCGACGGCCTCGAGCTTGGCCGCGGCGGCCAGCGTGTTGATGCGGGTGTACGGGATCTTCGCCGCGGCGAAATCGGCCTCGACCTCCGCCATCGTGCCGGTGGCGGTGGCGGCGCCGAGCACGCGGTAGATTTCGTGCCGGCCCGCATAGCGGCCTTCGGCCGTCTCCCATTCCGGCCGCGCGAGCGCCGCAAAGCGCGGCAGCGCCACGAAGCGCCGCCACTGCGCATTGCTGCCGAGCGCCATATAAAGGAATCCGTCCTTCGCGGGATAGACGTTGGTGGGCACGAAGCGCCGATGCGCATTGCCGTTGCGCGCGAGCTCGCCGGGCTCGGCATCCATGTCGAGCAACGGCAGCACGGCGACGAGCCACGACGCCGCAGCTTGCAGCATCGACACGTCGATGCGCTTGCCGCGCCCGGTTTCGGCGCGCTCCAGGAGCGCCAGCAGCACGCCGGAATAGAGCTCGTCGCCGGCCTTCAAATCGGTGAGCGGCACGCCGATGAGGGTCGGCGGCCCGTCGGCAAAGCCGTTCAGATCCATGAGCCCCGACATGGCCTGGATAACCGGATCGTAGCCCGCGACCTCGGGATAATTCGGACCCATCGCCGAGATCGCCGCCCAGACGAGGCCGGGCCGCGCCGCCGACAGCGTCTCGTAATCGATGCCGAGCGGCTTGTAGCGCTGCGGCAGCGTGTTGCAGCAGAAGACATCCGCTTCGAGCGCTTCGACGAGCCGCCGCAGCAAGGCGCGCCCCGCCTCGTTCTTCAAATTGAGCGCGATCGCCTCTTTCTCGACATTGGGGGCGACGAACAACGCGTGGCGCGTTTCGTCGATCGCGCGCTTGCCGACATAGCGATTGGGATCGCCGGGCTGCGCCTCGCCCGGCGCCGGCGTCGCCTCGATGCGGATCACGCGCCAGCCGAGCTGCACGAAGCGCTGCGTGGCGTAGGGCAGCGCCGTCGCCTGCTCGAGCGACAATACGGTGCGGCGTGGCAATGCGGCCTCCGGGCACGTTTCGCGGCGAGACTACAAGGCGTCGTTCAGCGAGGCGAGGCGCCGGACGACATGGCGATCATGCCGGTGGCAGACGCGCGGCCGTCCAGCGCGCGAGCGCGATCAGCGCCGCGTCGCTCCATTGCCGGCCGACGAGCTGGATGCCGACGGGCAGCCCGCTGGGCCCGCGGCCGGCCGGCAGCGTCACGCACGGAAGATGCGCCGCCGTCCAGGCGCGGTTGAAGACCGCGTCGCCGGTGCCGCCGAGCCCCTTCGGCGCCTCGCCGGGCGCCGCCGCGGTGAGCACCGCGTCGCAATCGGCAAAGAGCGCGTCGAGCGCGGCGCGGCTGGCGAGCATGCGCGCCAGCGCCGCGCGATAGTCGGAAACCGCGAGGGTGGCCGCCGTCTCGAAGATCTTCTTCATCGGCGGCGAGAGGAGATCGAAATGCGCGAGGCGCTCGTAGGTGAAGTTCTGAGTGGTTTCATAGCAGAGGATGGTCCACGCCGTTTCGCGCAGCGCTTCGAGCGCGGGCGGCGGCGACACGTCCGTAAGCTCGGCACCGTTGCGCGCCAGAACCCGTGCCGCCGCCTCGACGGTGGCCACCGTTTCAGGCTGCGCCAGGCTCCAGGCCGGCCCGCGCACAACGGCGATGCGCGGCGATGCAGGGAGCGGTAGCGCCCAGTCCTGCGGCGGGGTGAGCGCGCCCAAGAGCAGAGGCGCGTCGGCGATGTCGCGCAGCAGAAACCCGACGGTGTCCAGCGAGTGCGCGCCGGGCTTGATGCCCTCTACGGGAACGATTCCGTAACTCGGCTTGAAACCGGCGATGCCGCAATAGGCGGCGGGGCGGATCACCGAGCCCAAGGTCTGCGTGCCGAGCGCCGCCGGCGCCATGCCGTCGGCGACCGCCGCGGCCGAGCCGCTCGAGGAGCCGCCGGGCGTATGCCCGGGGTTGTGCGGATTCGCGGTCGGCCCGGGAAAGGCGGCGGCGAATTCGGTTGTCACCGTCTTGCCGAGGATCACGGCGCCGGCGCGGCGCAGCAGCGCCACCACGGCGGCGTCGCGCGCGGGCCGGTGGCGCGCATAGATCTGCGAGCCGTAGGCGGTCGGCATGTCGACCGTGTCGAAGATGTCCTTGACCGCGACCGGCAGGCCGTGCAGCGGCGAGCGCGGCGCCTCGGCATCCCGCGCGCGCGCCTGCTCCAGCGCGGCGTCGGCATCGAGATGCGCCCAGGCATGGATTGCGCCCTCGCGCGCCGCGATGCGCGCGAGGCACGCTTCGACGATCGCCTGGGATCTCGTCTCCTTGCGCGCGATCATCGCGCCGAGCGCGCCGAGCGACAGCTTGGTCAAGTCGGGCAGTTTGTTGCCTCCGTCCGTGCCCAAGTCGTTCCGAGGCGATATACACGCTCGGCGGCGAAAGCGAAAACGCCCGCGTCGCGCCGGGCACCGGTCCTGGCGCGGCGGCCGGACCGGAAATATCATGGGCGCGTGGCGCTTCGGTGAGGCCTTCCCCATGCGATCCATACTCGTGCTCGGCGCCGGCAAGATCGGGGTCGCCATCGCCCGCATCCTCGCGGATTCGGGCGACTACGCGGTCGGGATCGCGGATGCCGCGGCGCTTCCCGCCGACATCGGCGCCGGGCGCGGCATCGACGGCTTCAAGCTCGACGTCGCCGACGGGGCGGCCCTACGGACCTGCCTCGCGCGCTACGATGCGGTGGTCAGCGCCCTGCCCTATTTCCTCGACGCCGGCGTGGCCGAAGCGGCGCGAGCGGTGGGCATCCACTATTTCGACCCCACCGAGGACGTGCACACGGCGCGGAAGATCCGCGAGATCGCCGCGGGCGCCGAGACGGTGTTCGTGCCCCAATGCGGCCTGGCGCCCGGGTTTATCGCCATCGTCGCCAACCACCTCATCAACCGGTTCGACCAGCCGCACGACGTGCTGCTGCGCGTCGGCGCCTTGCCCCAGTTCCCCGACAACGAGCTCAAGTACAATCTCACCTGGAGCACCGAGGGCCTCATCAACGAGTATTGCAATCCGTGCGAGGTGATCTACGAGGGCGAGCGCCACGAGCGCATGCCGCTCGAAGGGCTCGATCATTTCACGCTCGACGGGGTGCAATACGAATCGTTCGCCACCTCGGGCGGCGTCGGCAGCCTCTGCGAGACGCTGGCGGGCCGCGTGCGCAACCTCGACTACAAGACCATCCGCTATCCCGGCCACCGCGACATGGTCAAAATGCTCGTCGACGACCTCAAGCTGTGCAGCCGCCGCGCGGTGTTCAAGGACGTGATCGAGCACGGCATACCGGTGACCCGGCAGGATGTGGTGGTCATCTTCGTGACCGTCCGGGGCATTCGCGGCGGAACGCTTACGCAGGAATCCTTCGTGAAGAAGATCTATGCGCAGAAAGATGGCGCGGGCTGGAGCGCCATCCAGCTCACGACGGCCTCGGCCGTGTGCGCCGTCGTCGATCTCTGCGCCAACGGCAAGCTTCCGGCGAAGGGCTTCGTGAAGCAGGAGCAGATCGGCTTCGACGACTTCATGGCCAACCGCTTCGGGCGGGTCTACGCCTAGAGTCGATTGCGTTTAGCTGGAGGCTGGTCTGTGGCCGCAACGCGCTCGCGTCCATCCTTCGAGGCCGCCGCTCTTGCGGCGGCCTCGAAGGATGGACCCAAGCGAAACGCTGCCCCTGCGCGAGCGATTCGAACTAAACGCATCGTGCTCTAGCGGGCGGTTTCGAGCCGGTGAAACACGCCGCCGTCGGCCCTATCGGTCTTGCCGAAGAGGACGCGGTTCACCGCGGTCTTGGGCTGCGGCCAATCGGGGCACATGAGCCAGAGGCGGAACATGATCCGCTGGCGCTCGGGCTCGGGCCATTCCTCGTAGTCGGTGCGGCCGTGAATCGTCGTCCGGTTGTTGAGGAATTGGATGTCGCCGGGCTCGATCGCCATGTCGAGATAGACGCCTTCGCGGTTCGCCACCTCGCGGAAGAACGCGATCGCCTCGGGGCCGCCGGGAGGCCACGCCTCGCCTGCCTTCTCCACCGCCCACTCGGCCAGCTCGGCGATGAAGGTGCAGTGGAGCGGGCCGTCGGGGTCCTGGGTCAAAACCGGTATGCTCGTCGGCGTCACCGGCAGGGTCGAGTTGCGGTCGTCCTGCGTGATGTAGAGGCGAAAGCCGCGCAGCAGCGCGGGAACGAGATCGGGGCGCTCGGCGAGGAAGATGTTCCACACGGTGGCGGCGCTGCTGATGCGGCTCAAGCCGCCGGTCTTGGCCTTGCGGTAGCAGAGCAGCCCGACGATGTCGCAGGGATCGCGATGCATGTTGATCGCGCCGCCGCGGCGATAGGGGCGCTCGTTGCCGGGCTCGCGATAGTCCTTGACCTCGCCGAGATAGTCGCCGCGGTAGCTTTGCGAGACCGGAACGCCGAGGTGGGTCCCCATGCCGACATAGATCGTGCGCAGCATGGCCGCGTCGTAACGCGCGACCGAGAGCCCTTTGACGAGCACGAAGCCGCGGCCCGTGCGCAGCTCCGGCCGCAGCGCGGCGAGCGTGGGCCCCAAGCGCGGCAGCGGAAAATCGGCGCTCGCGATGTCGCGGAATTCGAGCCGCCGCGCCATGACGGCGCGGCCGGCCCCCTCGAGCTCGGCGATGTGGCCGTCGTCGAGGCGCAGGATCCAATCGCTGCGCCCGGTAATATCGCGCCCGCTCCAGGCCATCGGCCCGATGATGGGCCTTGGAGGTGCGAAGGGACTAGCCGCATTCATCGTTCGGTTCCGCCCGGTTCGGCCGATTTCCAGTAACACAACGCCGCCGCCGAATCCCGTGAGCCATCGGCATCGCCGCTATGCGGGGCGCGCCCTCTCAAGTCTCGGCGGCCTGGCCGAGCGGCCCCGTGGCGCTCGAGGCCGATTGCGGATCCCAGACGTGGTGGACGTCGTCCGGCGGCACCGCCTGCATCAGGGCCTTGGTGTACCAATGACGCGGCGCCCGGAAGACCGCCTCGGTCTCGCCCTCCTCCACCGCCTCGCCGCGATACATGACGATGACGCGGTCGCAGAGGTAGCGCACCACGGAGAGGTCGTGGCTGATCAGCAGCAGCGCCACGTCGTGCTGGCGGCGGAGATCGGCGAGCAGGTTCAGGATCTGCGCCTGGATCGAGACGTCGAGGCCGGAGACGATTTCGTCGGCGACCAGCACGCGCGGCGTGTTGCAGAGCGAGCGCGCGATGTTGACGCGCTGGCGCTGGCCGCCCGAAAGCTGCGACGGGAACCGCTCGGCCAGCTCGGGCGCGAGCCCGGTTTCGGCGAGCAACTTCTTCGCGCGCTGCAGCCTCGCGGGCCACGGCGACGTGCCGGCCTCCATCGGCTGCGTCACGATCGAAGCGACGCGCCGGCGCGGATTGAGCGCCGATTGCGGATCCTGGAAGATCATCTGGATGCGCTCGACGCGCCGCGCGGCGTGGGCCGAGAACCGGCCGGTCACGTCGTCGCCGTCGAGCACGATGCGCCCCGCGCTCGCCGCTTCGAGCCCGAGCAGGAGGCGCGCCAAGGTCGATTTGCCGCTGCCGCTCTGGCCGACGATGCCGAGAAATTCGCCGGCGCGGAGCCGAAACGAGATGCCCTTGACCGCATCGACGCGGCGCTTGCGCCACCAGAACAGCGGCGCGCGAGAGACGAAGGTTTTGCTGAGCTTCTCGGCCTCGAGGATCACGCCGGCGCCCGCGCCGCCCTTGCCGTGCGGCGCCTCGCCGCGCGCGAGCCCGCTCGCGGCCAGGCATTTCCCGGCGGCGCGCACCCAGCGGCCGGGTGCCGTCTCGACCAGCGGCGGCGGCGCCGCCACGCAGCTCGAATCGGCGATGGGGCAGCGCGGCGCGAAGCGGCAGCCGCCGATCTCGGCGAGGGCCTTGAGGCCGGGCATGTGCTCCGGCAGCGAAACCAGGCGCTGCAGCGCGCCGTCGAGGCTCGGGCTGCAGTTCCGGAGCGCCTGCGTGTAGGGATGGCGCGGCGCCGAAAGCAGAAGGCGCGCCGGGGCGCGCTCGACCACCTCGCCGGCATACATCACCGCGATCTCGTCGCAGACCTGCGCCGCCAGGCGAAGATCGTGCGTGACGAACAGCACCGCGGTCGCGTGCTTGCGGCAAAGGTCGGCCAAGAGGGCCATGATGCGCGCCTGGGTGATCACGTCGA
>DATBLL010000241.1:0-9912 GCA_036555425.1 Alphaproteobacteria bacterium
GCCCTGTCGCCGACCCGCCGGGTCGAGCACGACACAGAGATCGCGCGTCCTGATCCTCGGTCCCCATCCTGGGGCGGCCCCAGCGCCGACCCCGTAGAGAAGCGTGAACCTTGCGGAACCTTCGCCCGTGGAGGATTGACCTCGCCTACCGCAATCAGAGAAGGGCACGGAGGACATGGAGAATAAAGGATTGCGCGCCAGAGGCGCGCCAAAGAATTGCTCCGTGCCCTCCGTGTCCTCCGTGGTTTTCATCTTCCTTCTCCCCGTCTCCCCGCCTTCCTGTTCCCTTACCTCCGCACCACGCCGATCACGTTGGGGATCTCGGGCGCCACGCCGGAGACGCCGATGCAGCCGAGCGTGCCGCCGCAGAGGCCGTTGAGATTGAGCGTGACGCCGCCGGCCTCGAGATAGAGCTGCGCCGGCCGGCCGCCTTCCAAGTATTGCGCACGGCGAAGATCGATGGGCCAGCGCAGCAGGAGGCGCGCGAAGCCCCCGGCCGTGTGCGGCGATTGCGTGAAGGCAACGATGAGGCGGTCGCGGCCGTCGGCGCCGAGCACGGCGAGGCTCACGCCCTTCTCGCTCCGCGGCCAGGTCACGCGCCTCCGGCAATCGATCAGGCGGATGTTCTGGATCTGCGTGTCGTAGCGGCGGAATTCGTTGTCCTTGTCGCAGACCTTGTCCCAGAGCTGGAACGGCGCCTCGATGCCGCGCCGCGGGTTGAACGCGAAGACCGAGCGATAGTGGTTGAACTTCGGGTTGTTGACCTTCCGCCCGTCGCGCATCAGGCCGACATTGGTGAGGCGGTCCTCCTGGTAGAGCCCGGCATTGACCGCAAGCGCGAGGCGCTTCGTGCGCGACCACTCGGCCGCGGTGCGCTGCTTGTCGCCCTCGAACTTCGCCATGGCGAGCGCGAGCCTCACCTTCGCCGGATCGATGCGCACGAGCGTCACCAAGCCGTCGCCGGTGCGGTGCTCGCCCGGCGCCTTCACCTGCGCGAGTTCGAGCCCCGCCTCGAGCGGCCGCCAGACGATCTCGGCGCGGGCAGCCGTGGTGAGGAGGAGGATGAGGCAAAATCCAAGCAAGGTCGGGGCGGGTCTCCGACCCGCCCGCCCGCGTTTCCGCAATGCGATGCGATCGAGGATCATCCGGCGCCGGCGCGGGCGGGTCGGGGACCCGCCCCTACGAAGGGCGCGGGGCCGTCCACCTAGATCAGCCCTTCCTTCTTCGCCTGAACCGCCCCTTCGCGCAGCGATTTCTTGAGGCGGGCCACCAGCTCGTCGACCTGCGCGCCGTCGATGATGAGGGGCGGGCAGATCGCGATCGTGTCGCCGATCGCGCGGCAGATGAGGCCGTTCTCCTGCGCGCGCGCCGCCACCATGCGGCCGATCTTGCCGACCGGCGCGCAGGCTTCGCGCGTCTTCTTGCTCCTGACCAGCTCCACGCCGGCGACGAGACCCACGCCGCGCACCTCGCCGACGAGATCCTCCTCGGCGAGCGCCGCGAGCTTCTTCTGGAACGGAGCCATCTGCCGGCGCACATGCGCGAGGATGTCGCGCTCCTTGTAGAGCTTCTGCGTCTCGATCGCGACCGCGGCCGCCACCGGATGGCCCGAATAGGTGAAGCCGTGGCCGAAGGTGCCGATCTTGTCGCTCTCGGCGAGCATCGCCTGCCACAGCTTCTCGTTCACCATCAGCGCCGAGATCGGAATGTACGAAGCCGAGAGCGCCTTGGCGCAGGCCAGCATGTCGGGCTGGATATTGTAGGTCTGCGAGCCCCAGGGGTTGCCGGTGCGGAAGAAGCCGCAGATCACCTCGTCGGCGATCAGCAGCACCTCGTGCTTCTTCAGCACCTTCTGGATCTTCTCGAAGTAGGTCGGCGGCGGCACGATGACACCGCCGGCGCCCATCACCGGCTCGGCGAACATCGCCGCCACCGTGTCCGGCCCTTCGCGCAAGATCAGCGCCTCGAGCTCGTCGGCGCAGCGCGTCGCGAAATCCTCGGCGCTCTCGCCCGGCTTGCCGAAGCGGTAGTGATGCGGGCAGCTCGTGTGGACGATGCGCGCGATCGGCAGGTCCCAGTCCTGGTGATTGGCGGGGAGGCCGGTCAGCGACGCTGATGCGACGGTGACGCCGTGATAGGCCTTCTGGCGCGAGATGATCTTCTTCTTGCCGGGCTTGCCGATGGCGTTGTGGTAGTACCAGACGAGCTTGATCGCCGTGTCGTTCGCCTCCGAGCCGGAATTGGCAAAGAAGACTTTCGACATCGGCACCGGCGCCATCTCGAGCAGCATTTCGGCGAGCTCGATGCCGGGCAGATGCGATTTGTGCGTGAACATGTGATAGAAGGGCAGCTTCGACATCGCCGCCGTCGCCGCCGCCACCAGGCGCGGCTCGTCGAAGCCGATCGCGGCCGACCACAGGCCGGCCATGCCCTCGATATATTCCTTGCCCGAATCGTCGTAGACGTAGACGCCGCGCCCCTTCTCGATCACGAGCGGGCCGTCCTTCTCGTGCAGGCGCAGATTGGTGTAGGGGTGGACGAGGCTCGCGATGTCGCGGGCCGCGGGGGAATTGCCGCGGCGCGGCAGTGTCTCGTTCATGGCAGGCTCCTCGGGAGGGCAGGCGTGATCTCGGTTGCGTCGGCCTTATAGCGCGCCGCATTGCGCGGGGCGAATCGCACAATTGCGCGCAGGTCATTCATGTAGGGGCGGGTCCCCGACCCGCCCTATGCCGACGCGCGCAAGGCGTTCGACATGCATTGGGCGGAGACGCGGGCGGGTCAGGGACCCGCCCCTACGAAGGCAGCGCGGCAGGTTCCACGCAATCCGCGCCGTCGTAGCGCGCGTTGTTCACCTTGGTGCTCACCGCATAGGCGGCAAGGTCGGCGCCGGCATAGGGGGCGAGCAGTTTTTGCGCTTCCGCCGGCGGCGTCTTCTCGGCATCGAGCCAGGCTTCGAACTCCTCGCGCCGCGTCAGCATCACCGGCATGCGCTCGTGGATGTGGGCGATGGCGGGCGCGGCCTCGGTCGTCACGATCGTGAAAGTGTCGAGCGGCGGCGCGTCCTTGGCCGCCGCCGGATCGCGCCAGCGCTCCCAGAGGCCCGCGAAGGCGAAAGGGCGGGGGCGCGCCGCATCGACGATCACGACGCGGTAGGGCTGCTTGCTCTTCCCGTTGGTCTTCCATTCATAGAAGCCGTTCGCGAGAGCGAGACAGCGCCGCGTCTTGAAGGCCGTGCGGAACACCTTGTTCTCGGCCACCGTCTCGGCGCGCGCGTTGATCATCTTGGCGCCGATCTTGGCCTCCTTGGCCCAGGCGGGAATGAGGCCCCAGCGCATCGCCACGATCGCGCGCTTGCCCTCGCTGTTGAGCCGCACGACCGGCACGCTTTGCGTCGGCGCCACGTTGAAGCGCGGCGCGAAATCCATCGGCGGCCCGTTGTAGCCGAACAGCGCCCGCAGCGCCTCGTCGGGATCGGTGATGCTGAAACGGCCGCACATTCCAGAGGACAGATGTCAGAGGTCAGATGCCAGATAATGTTCTTCTGTCATCTGTTCTCTGATACCTGAATCACCGTCCGCCCGCGCACCTGGCCCTTCAAAATCTTCTCCGCCAGCGCCATCGCGTCGGCGAGCTTGGCCGTCGTCGTCATCGCGTCGAGCTTGTCGAGCGGGAGGTCGCGCGCCAAGCGCGCCCAGGCTTCCTTGCGTTGCGGCGCGGGGCACATCACCGAATCGATGCCGAGCAGGTTCACGCCGCGCAGGATGAACGGCAGCACGCTCGTCGGCAGGTCGACGCCGCCGGCATTGCCGCAGGCCGCGACCGACCCGCCATAGGCGATCTGGGTCAGCACCGTGGCCAGCACCTTGCCGCCGACCGTGTCGACGGCGCCGGCCCAGCGCACCGAATCCATCGGCTTGCTCGGCCCGTTGGCGAACTCGGCGCGGTCGACGACGCTGTTGGCGCCGAGCGATTTCAGATACTCGGCCTGATCGGCGCGGCCGGTCATGGCGGTGACGGTATAGCCGAGCTTGGCGAGGATCGCGGTGGCGACGCTGCCGACGCCGCCGGCGGCACCCGTCACCAGCACCGGCGCGTCCTGCTTCAAGCCATGGTCCTCGAGCGCCATCACGCACAGCATCGCGGTGTAGCCGGCGGTGCCGATCGCCATCGCGCGCCTGGTCGAGATCGAGGCCGGGAGCTTCACCAGCCACTCGCCCTTGACCCGCGCCTTCTCGGCCATGCCGCCCCAGTGGCGCTCGCCGACACCCCAGCCGTTCAGCACCACCTTGTCGCCCGGCTTGAACGCGGGGTTGCTCGACTCCGCCACCGTGCCGGCGAAGTCGATGCCGGGGACGTGCGGGAACTGGCGCACCAGCCGCGCCTTGTTGGCGAGGATGAGCCCGTCCTTGTAGTTGAGCGTCGTGTACTCGACCGCGACGGTGACGTCGCCCGGCGGCAGCTTCGCCTCGTCCACCGCCGTCACCGCGCCCGAAACCTTGCCGTCCTTCTCCTCCAGCAGCAGCGCCCGCATGCTCATCCCGCGTCTCTCCTCGTCCGAGTTTCTTCTAGGGGGCCCGCTTTATAGGCCGCCCTTTGCGGCACGAAAACGGCGGCGATTCCGTCGGTGTCGAGTGACGCCGGTCACGTTCGCGCGCGCCCGCCCGCCCCAGAATCGGGCAGGATGGGTCTGGCACCGGCGGGCGTGGGTTGAGACCGCGTGTTGCCTTCGATGGGGGAAGCGATGGCCGAGCCCAAGTATTGCGACATCATCATGCGCGGCGGCATCACCAGCGGGGTCGTCTACCCCGGCGCCGTGGTCGAGCTCGCGAAGACCTACACCTTCAAGAACGTCGGCGGCGCCTCCGCCGGCGCCATCGCCGCCGCGATGACGGCGGCGGCGCAATACGCGAAGAGCAACGGCGCGGCCGGTCCCAAGGCAGGATTTGACGGAATCGCGGAAATGCCCGGCTGGTTCGGCGGCACGTCGAGAGATGCGAATGCCGCCGGCCGCTCGAACATGCTGACGATGTTCCAGCCGCAAGCCTCGACCGCCCGGCTCTTCACGATCCTCATGCGCGTCATCAACGCCGG
Source organism: Alphaproteobacteria bacterium (assembly GCA_036555425.1). Taxonomy (GTDB): domain Bacteria; phylum Pseudomonadota; class Alphaproteobacteria; order Bin65; family Bin65; genus SBBV01. Next base: position 5,092 of record DATBLL010000241.1, read on the forward strand.
GACCGCGCGGACGGAGGGCGGACGCGTCAAGTTCGAAAAGGCCACGCCTTTCCGGACCGCTTTGCGCGTTGCCTTCGGCATGGTGGCGGCGTTTCCGCTGATTGCCGCCGTCCTCGGCCTCATCGGCTTGGCCGTCGCCGCCTCGGCCTACTATGGGGGCGCCGAAGTCGCGCGCGCCTGGGGCGGATGGCGTCTCCTCGTCGGGGCATTGGCCGGCGTCTTGGCGCTGCTCGCATCGCTGGGCGCGTCGGCCGCTGCGCTTGGTTACGTCGCATACAAATACGCCGGGCGGAGCCTGCCCAAGAATTTCTTCGGCATCTGTTCGGGCGGCGACAATCTTCGCGACCCGCGCTACAGCTCGAGCAATCCCCCGCCGCTCGGCCATTGGATGACGGAAGCGATCAACGAGCTCGCCGGCAAAGCCCGGACGGCAGCCGAGCCGCTCACCTTCGGCGACCTCTGGGGCGAGGGGAAGGGCGTCAAAGACGCGGATCTCCGCCTCCAGGTCATGACGACCGACTTGAGCCGCAGCCGGCCCTATCGGATGCCCTTCGACGACGACGACGAGCCCTTCTACTTTGCGCCGAGCGAATTCGAGCGCCTGTTTCCCAACGACGTCGTCAAGCGGATGGTCGCGCAGTCGCGAATTCGGATCGCCGCCGACAAGGCGAAGGCGGCGAAGGGAGAGAAATCCCTGCAACTGCGCGATGACGCCGAATTCGGCGCCGGCGGATTGAAGCTATTGCCGCTCCCCGTCGCGGCCGATCTACCGGTGGTGGTCGCGACCCGCATGAGCATGTCGTTCCCGCTGCTGCTGAGCGCGGTGCCGCTCTACACGCTCGAGCGCGGCGAAGGCGGCGCCACGCGGCCGCTGCGGCACTGGTTCTCGGACGGCGGCATGTGCAGCAACTTTCCCATCCACCTCTTCGACAGCCCGATCCCGCGCTGGCCTACCTTCGGCATCAATCTCCGCTATTTCGACGAGCACCACCGCTCGTCGCGCGGGCGGGCCGCGCCGGAATCGAGGATCTATGTCCCCGAATCGGACGGCGACCAGGAATTCTCGTTCAACTACCCGGTCGACGACAGCAAGGTCACGAGCTTCTTCGGGGCGATCAAGTCGGCGATGCAGAACTGGCTCGACTTCGCGCAAATGGACTATCCCGGATTCCGCGACCGCATCGCGCAGGTCTACCTCAACAGCAAGGAAGGCGGGATGAACCTCGCGATGCCGAAGGAGGCGATCCAGAAGCTGTCCGATCGCGGGAAGGACGCCGCCGCGACCCTGGCTGCGCACTTCGCGCCGGGCAGCACCGTTCCCTACAACTGGCCCAATCACCAGACGGTACGCTTCTTGAACTTCATGCGACTCTCGGGTGGGGCCTTCGCCGCCTTCGACCGCAGCTACACGGACGCCAAATATGCCCAGCTTCTCGCCGCGATCCCGGGCGCGGACGCGCGGGCCCAGGAGTTCACCAGGCTCGCGGCGACGATGCGTCAGGACCTCCGCCCGGAGGGCAGCGTATTCGGCCAACCCGCGCCGCTGCCCTACGCGATCTTCCGCATCATGCCCGACGTCTGAGCCGCGTCACCGTCCGCTGCCTTCAGCGGCCGCGGTGGAGCGCGCCGCCGTCGACGCGCACGACGTCGCCGCTGATGTAGCCGGCGCGGTCCGAGGCGAGGAAGACGACGACGTTGGCGACCTCCGCGGCCGAGGCGGGGCGCCCGAACGGCAGGTCGAGCTTGCCGACGAGCTCGCGCCAGCGCGCGGCGTCGCCCAGCTCGTTCTTGGCGCGCGTGCGCATCAGGAACTCCATGCGCTCCGTCGCGACCAAGCCGGGGTTGACGCCGACCACGCGGATGCCGTGATCCGTGCTGTGGGCGCCCATCGCGTGCGTGAACGACATCAGGCTCGCATTGCCGGCCGCGCCCGCCACGTAGTTGAAATTGTGGCGCTCGCCGCCCAAGCCGATCACGTTGACGATGACGCCGCGCTTCCGCGCGCGCATCCGGCCGAACATCTCGCGCGCGAGATTGACGTAGCCGAACACCTTCAAGTCCCAGGCCGCGCGCCATTTCGCCTCGTCGACGGCGAGGATGTCGCCGCCGGGAATCGCGCCGGCGTTGTTGACGAGGATGTCGAGCTCGGGAAAAGCGCCGGCGAGCGTCGCGGCCGAGCCCGGCGCGGCCATGTCGATGGCGATGGTCTCGATCGTGCGCTGGGCGCGCGCGCCCAGTTCGCGCTTGGCGGCGTCGAGGCGCCGGGGGTCGCGCGCGGCGATGACGACGTCCGCGCCTTCGCCCAAGAACCCGCGCGCGCAGGCGAAACCGATGCCGCGCGAGCCGCCGGTGATCAACACGCGCTTGCCGCTCAGGCCGAGGTCCATGATGCCGCCTCCGATTCCGCGAAGGCAGCGTTATAGAACGTGACTCGGTTCGGGCAACAGCGATGTCAACCGATGCGCAAGCGGCGCCGGCGCGCTAATTCTTCCTGCCCTTGTGCACGACGATTTCGACCCGGCGGTTCTTCTGCCGCCCGGCCGGATCGTCGCGGCCGTCCGGCCTGGCATTGGGTGCGACCGGGCGCGTTATGCCGTAGCCGCGGGTCGCGATCTGACGCGCCGGAATCCCGCCGTGCTTGACGAGCCACTCCTTGACCGAAAGCGCGCGGCGCTCCGATAGCTTCTGATTGTGGGCCGGGCGGCCCTTGCCATCGGTGTGACCCTCGATCGTGATCGGCGAATTGCTATAGGCACGCAGGATCACCAGGACCTTGCCGAGCGCCTCTTCCGCATCGCGCCGGATGTCCGCCTTGTCGAAATCGAACAGCACGTCGGCCGGAAGCTGAATGCGAATCTCGATATCCGTCTCCTTGGCGCCGAGATCCCTCTTTGCGCGGTCGAGGTCCACGACGCTCGCTTCCACGTCACGGCCGAGGCCGACGATGTCGCGCACCGTGGCCTCGATCGCGCGCACGTCCGCGTTGGGCAGCGCCGCGCGCGCCGCCGCCTCCGTCTCGGGCGCGTCGGGATCGGTGTAGGCAGCGAGGGCAGGAGCAGCCGCGGCGGCGAGCGCGACCGCAAAAATCCAGCGCCGCACGCTAAGGCCGAACATGGCGCGCTCCGTCAGTCGGAGATCGGCACGTCTTCGAACGGTGGCGCGATGCTGGTGTAGAAGCTGAATTTGGAATCGCCCGCCGCCGGCGCCGGGAACTTGGCCCACCAGATGAAGCTGGCGCCCTTCGCAAGCTCCTTGCTGCCCGTGGGCGGCGACGCTATCGGCACCTTCGCGCTGTCGCGCAGGATCAAGTACTTCTTCTTGCCCGCGGTGACGTAGAACTTGTCGTATTCGTCCAAGCCCCACGGAAAGCCGACCGTCTTCGCGTCGGGCGACGTGTTGCGCACCCGCAGCCGGACCGTGAGCACGCCTTCCTTGCGCTGGGCTTGGGTGATCTCGGCGACGACGCCGTCGATGTTCGTATCCTGGCTTTGAATGGCCTTGGCCTGTGCCGCGGCGGGTGGCGCGCCCCAAGCCGAGGCGGTTCCGACGATGGCGGCGACGAACAACGGCGTCAGCGATCGCGGAAGCGGAAACATCTTGTCCTCCTGAGTCGTGAGAACCGGATGGCCCGTTATGGTCCCGCCCTTGCTCGTGTCTGGTGCGTTCGTCTGAACGGACCACCGCTCACGTTAGGCCGCGGTTGCGCGGCGGTCAATTCTGCGACCGGCGGTGCAAGCGTCCTGCGTCGCCACCGGCGAGGATCGGCGCCTCCCGGCTCAGTGGCCGAAGCGCGACGGGTCCATCTTGGCGGCGTCGTGGTCGGGCACCCACCGGAACGGGCGGCGCACGCCCTCGATGGCGCTCACGAGCTCCGCGCGCGAAAGGCCGATGTCCTGGAGACGCTCGTCGGGCCAGGCCTGCATCTCGCGCGCGAGCCGTCGCGCGCCCCAGGCGCGGAGCGCAAGATCGCAGCGGTGCCGGAGCCGTTCGCGGCGGAGCGCGGCGCGGAAGGCGAAGCGGCGCAAGCGGCGCTCGAGCGCGGCGGCGCCGCCGTTGCCGAGGCCGAAGCCGTGGCGGAGAAGAGAAAGCATCATGGCATCGCTCCCGTTGCGAGCGGCCCGATCCTGCGGCCGGCCCGGCAATGAGGCAATTTTATCGTGTTTATTCGATCGATAAGCGTTTATTTGAATGGACGGCCGCGCACGGCGCGCCTGCGGCGCCACGCGTCGAGGCGGCCGCGCACGGCCGCCTCGATGTCCATGCGCCGGATGCCGATGTCGTGCAGCATGCGGTCGTCCCACTCGCGCAATTGCGCGGCGGCGCGCCGCGCTTCCCGCTCGCGCCTGAGGGCGCCGACAAGACCAAGGACGGCGCGAACCGGCGCCGTTCCGACGAGGCGCGTCAGCGCGGCGCGAGCCCACGCGGCGGCGCGATGCGAACGGAGCAGGGCGGAGGCACGCACGAAATCCCTCCATTGCGGCGACGCGATGCTGCATCGGGGAATTCCGCGAGCCAATTCCCTCCATGATATGACCGGGGCGACCGGAGGAGCTTTGCGATGCGCAGCCTCAATCTCGACCAGCTCCGGGCACTCGGCGAAGTTGTGCGCCTCGGCAGCTTCTCCGCGGCGGCGCGGAGCCTCAGAGTCCGACTCGAAACTCATGCTGCCCTTGCCAGGCGGCGCGTCAGTAGCATGACCGAGGCTGCATAGAGGAAGGCTTTGGCGGAGGCGAGCGTGGCTTCGAAATCCTTCGCCAGTCGTCGGTTGCGGCCGATCCAAGCGAAGAAACGCTCGACCACCCAGCGCCGCGGATGGACCGC
>DATBLL010000243.1:0-15498 GCA_036555425.1 Alphaproteobacteria bacterium
ACCAGACCGCGCTCGACGAGCGGCTCAAAGTCTTCCCGACCAGCGATCTGCCGCTGACGGCGCCGGTCGCGATCCATTGGAACGACAACCAGGTGCCGTTCATCGAGGCCGCGAACGACGCGGATCTCGCCTTCGCACTCGGCCTGGTACATGCGCATCTGCGTTTGGCGCAGATGACGATACTGCGCCGCATCGCCGAGGGCCGGCTCGCCGAATCGGCGGGCCCCATCGCGGCCGATATCGACTACGCGCTGCGCATTCTCAATTTCGGCCGCGGCGCCGCGAAATTCGAGGCCGCGATGCCGCCCGAGACGCGCGACTTCGTCGAGGATTTCGTGCGCGGCATCAACTACTACCAGGGCAAGCTCGCCGCGCGCGACCTGCCGCACGAGTTCAAGGTGCTGGCGCTCGAGCGCGAGCCGTGGTCGGTCCGCGACGTGCTCGCGATCGGGCGCCTCGCCGGCACCGATATCAATTGGCTCGGCTATTTCTCGCTCCTGAAGCTGCGCCAGGGGCCCGATTGGCCCGAGCTCTATGCGCGCCTCTTGGAGGCTGGCGGCGCGTCGCTGACGAGCTTCGAGGCCGGCGATCAGGCGGGGCTCTTGAAGCAATTGCTGCTCGGTGCCTCGCGCACCGGCAGCAACGCGCTCGTCGTCTCGAGCGCGCGCTCGCAAACGGGCGCGGCGCTGCTCGCAAGCGATCCCCATCTCGGCATCCAGATGCCCAATCTCTGGCTCATCGCCGGGATCAAGTCGCCGTCCTATCACGCCGTCGGGTTGATGATCCCGGGCGTGCCGGTGGTGGCGCTCGGACGCAACCGCGACATCGCCTGGGGCGGCACCAACATGCGCGCCGCCTCCTCGGATCTCTACGACGTCTCGAAGCTGCCGCCGGCGTCGATCAAATCGCGGCAGGAGCGCATCAAGGTGCGCTGGTGGTTCGACCGCACCGTGACGGTGCGCGAATCGCCGCTGGGGCCCGTCATTTCCGATGCGCCGATCCTCGCCTGGGAGGGCAAGCCGCCTTTCGCGCTGCGCTGGATCGGCCACGAGCGGGGTGACGAGATCACGGCGCTGCTCCGGGCCGCGCGCGCGCGAAACTGGCCCGAGTTCCGCGCCGCGTTCGACACCTTCGCGGTCTCGGCGCAGAGCATGGTCTATGCCGACCGCGCCGGGAACATTGGCCAGGTAATGGCGGCGATGCTGCCGGTGCGCGCGCGGGCGCTGCCGCCCGATCTCATCCTCGATCCCGCCGATCCGGCGGCGCAATGGAAGGCGATCGCCACCGCCGCGCAACTGCCCGCCGCCTACAATCCCAGGGCCGGCTACCTCGCCTCGGCCAACAACAAGCCGGCCGAGCTACCGTTTCCGATCGGCTACGTCTTCTCGCAGGACGACCGCATGCAGCGCATGCGCGCGCTGGTGGGCGAGCACCCGCGGATCGGCCTCGCCGAGCTGAAAGCGCTCCAGCGCGACGTGCTCGTGCCCTCGTCGCTGCAGCTGCGCAACCTCTATCTCGCCGCCATCGCGCGCACCCAAGCCGACGAGGGCCTCGGCCGCCGCGCCCAGCGCGTCCTCGACCTGATGGCGGGCTGGGACGGGCGCTATCGCGCCGACGACCAGGCGCCCGTCGCCTTCGAGCTGTTCCATTTCCGCTTCCAGGAACGCTACTACGTCGGCCGCTACGGCGAAGAGGCCGCGAGCACGATGTTCGCAATCGCGGCCATGTCGCGGCTTCTCGCCCAGGACCTGCCCAAGATTCCCGAAGCCGAGCTGCGCCCGCTCTTGGCCGAGGCGCTCGCCGAGGCGGGGCGCAAGCTCGGCCGTTTCAAGACCTGGGGCGCCATGCACCGCCTCCAGCTCACGCATCCGCTCGCCTTCGCGCCGCTCATCGGCGGCCGCTACCGCTTCGGCGATCTGCCCACCGGCGGCAGCACCGAATCGCTGATGAAGACCGCGCACAACAGCACCGGCGAGCGGCACTTCACCCGTTACGGCCAGCAAGCGCGCTTCGTGGCCGACCTCGCCGATCCCGACGCCAATTACTTCGTGCTGCTCGGCGGGCAGGATGGCTGGCTCGGCAGCGCCACGGCGCTCGACCAGCTGAGGCTTTGGCAGGACGGCGAATACATCCAGGTGCCGCTCCGGCCCGAAGCGGTCCGCGCGCGCTTTGCGCGTCGGCTCGACCTCGTCCCCACCCCGTAAGCGCGGCAAGATATTTCTCCGGGTGTTAATGGGCTTTACGTATGGTTAACCGATCCGGGCTATGGAAGCGGCACCAATAATTGGGCGAGAGGGAGTGCCTCGCGCCGCCACGCAGCACCGGCGGCAATGGGCAGGCCGATGGCGACGATCCTCATCCTCGACGACCGCAATACGAACCGGAAAATCCTGGCCCAGCTCGCCGGTTCGGTTGAGCCCGGCGTCTCCGTAAAGGCCTGCGCGAGCGGCGAGGAAGGCATCGCGGCGGCCAAGGCGCAGCCGCCCGATCTCGTCTTTTCCGATTTCAACATGCCAGGCATGAACGGCGCCGAGTTCGTCGCCGCATTCCGCAAGCTCAACGGCTGCATCGACGTCCCGGTCATCGTCGTCACCGCCTACGAGGACCGCGAGCACCGCTATCGCGCGCTTGAGGCTGGCGCCACCGACTTTCTTGCCAGCCCCGTCGACCACCACGAATTTGTCGTGCGCGCGCGCAATCTTTTGGCCCTGCGCCGGCAGAGCCTCGCGCGCCAGGCCGCCGAGCGCGCCAACGCCGCGAAAACGGCCTTCCTCGCCAATATGAGCCACGAGCTTCGCACGCCGCTGAACGCCATCATCGGCTTCTCGGAGATCATGCAGACCGAGCTGCACGGGCCGCTCGGCAACGCCAAGTACAAGGACTATTCGAACGACATCGGCCGCAGCGCGCGCCATCTGCGCGAGGTGATCCAGAACATCCTCGACGTGGCGCGCATCGAGGAGGGCAAGTTCGATGTCGAGCGGGCGCTCGTCGGCGTCCCCGTCATCCTCGAGGATGCGGCGCGGATGGTCAGGCCCGAGGCCGAGCGCGCGAAGCTCGCCTTCGACGTCGCGGTGCCGAGCGATCTGCCCTACGTGCTCGGCGACAAGACCAAGCTCACCCAGGCCTTCCTCAATCTGATGTCGAACGCGGTCAAGTTCACGCCCGCGGGCGGCCAGGTCTCCATCGCGGCCCACAAGGAAAGCGACACGGTCGAGGTGACCGTCGGCGATACCGGCATCGGCATGTCGCCCGAGGAGATCCCGATCGCGCTCGCCCGCTTCGGCCAGGTCTCGGGCGATCCCTACAAGAAGAAGTACCAGGGTGCCGGCCTCGGCCTACCGATTGCGGCCGGCATCATCCAGGCCCATCGCGGCCAGCTGCTGATCGACAGCGCCAAGGGCCGCGGCACGCGCATGACCGTGCGCCTGCCCGCGGCGGCCGCCGTGCTGGAGACGATCCAGTAAGCCGCGCTTTCCAATTCCCGCCGCGGGGCGGGCGGCGCATTAATTTCTGCTTTACCGAACATTAAAGAATCATCGCTACCAAAACGTTTCTAGAGCCCGGAACAGCGGCTTAGAACGAGAATGAGCAGCGCCGTCGTCAATTTTTCGGAGCGGCGGCCCGTCAGCGCAGGGCGCGCGGCGGAGGGAGCCGAGGCGTCGGCGGGGCAAGATTCCGCGCGCGCTGCTGCGAGCCGATCGAAGATCATTCTCGCCACCGCCGTCGTCGTGCTGGGCGCGCTGCTCGGCATGGCGCATTTGGCGACGGTCGTCGCCGTCGCCCCCGCGGGCCACGGGCATTCGCTGTTCGGCCTTCTCATCTTGGCGCTCTTGGCGCCGATCGCCGGCGCGGTCGGCGTGCTCGTTTCGCGCCGCGGCTTCGCGGCGCTGCTCGCGCAGCTTCGTCGCCGGCCCGACAGCGAGTGCGAGCAGATCATGATCCGCCTCGCCATCGCGCTGGTGCTGTGCGGCTACGTCACCGTCTCGCAGCTTCTGGCCGGCTACACGTCCGACGCGATGCAGGTATCGCTGCTCGTCCTGGGCGCGTTCGAAGCGGCCTCCCTCGGCCTCTTGCTTTGGCTCGTGATTCAGCCCGTCGGCGTCTCCGTGCCGCGCCGCGTCGCCGCCTGTCTCCTCGACGTGGTCACGCTTTCGACGGCGCTCCATCTCGGGGAAGAGGTGACCGCGCCGCTCTACGGCATCTATCTCTGGGTGACGCTCGGCAATGGCTTCCGCTACGGCACGCAGTATCTGGTGCTGTCGGCGGCGATCTCGGCCGTGGGCTTTGGCGTCACCGTGGCGGTGACGGACCTCTGGTACCAGCATCCGGCCCTGTCGTTCGGGCTCTGGATCACGCTCATCGTGGTGCCCGCTTACGTTTCCAAGCTGATCCGCATGCTGCACGCGGCCAAGCTCGCGGCCGAGGCGGCGAGCCAGGCGAAGTCGCGCTTCCTCGCCACGGTCAGCCATGAGCTCCGCACGCCGCTCAACACCATCATCGGCACCGGCGGTCTCCTGAAGCATACGACGCTCGACAACGAGCAGCGCGCGATGACGCGCAGCATCCGGAGCGCGGCGCGCACGCTGCTCTCGCAGATCAACATCGTGCTCGATTTCTCGAAGATCGACGCCGGCAAGGTCACGGCCAAGTCCGAGCCGTTCGATCTCGCCGTGCTCATCGCCGAAATCGACGCGATGTTCCACATCCAGGCCCAGGCCAAGGGCGTCACCTTCTCCGTGCGCGTGGCGCCGGGCACGCCCTCGGGCCTCGTCGGCGACATCGATCACCTGCGCAGCGTGCTCGTGAACCTTTGCGGCAACGCCTTGAAGTTCACCGAGCAGGGCCGCGTCTGGATCGACGTCGCCGGCAGGCCCATCGACGGCAAGCACACCCAGCTCGCCATCTCGGTCGGCGACACCGGCATCGGCATTCCGCGCGCCAAGTTCGAGACGATCTTCGAGAGCTTCCGCCAGGCCGACGAAACGATCGCGCGCCGCTTCGGCGGCACCGGCCTCGGCCTCGCCATCGTCAAGCAGCTCGTCACGATCATGGGCGGCACGATCCGCGTCGACAGCGAGGAGGGCAAGGGCAGCGTCTTCACGCTCGAATTGCCGCTCGCCCGTTCCGATGCGGCGGTGCGCCATCAGGTGCTGACGCAAGGCGAGCGCATCTTCATCGTCGGCGCCGATCCCGTCTTTGCGCGCCAGGTCGCGGCCGCGATCGAGAGCGCCGGCGGCAAGCCGGTCGAGCTGCGCGAGGCCGCGGCCCTCGGCCCCGCGGTCAAGCTCGCCTCGGGCGGCAGCCCCCGGCCCATCGTCCTCGCCTTGGGGCCGGGGCAGGGCCAGAGCGCCCAGGATTTCGCCGCCGGCCTGCGCGAGGCCCTGCCCGGATTGGCCCCGCTCGTCATCCGCGTCGACGATGCCGCCGCGATCGCCGAAACCGGCGATGCGGCGCGCTTCGACTATCTCGGCGCGGTTCCGCGCGCGGCGATGGCCGAAGCGCTGGCGCCGATGCTCTATCTCGCCGACCTCATCGCGCTCGGCGTTTCGGGCCGGGCGCCGGTCGAGCGCGGCGATGCGCGCAAGAGGAAGCGCGCGCTCCGCGTCCTCGTCGCCGAGGACAACGCCGTCAACCGCAAGCTCTTCGCCAAGATCCTCGAGACCGCCGGCCATCAGCCGGTCCTGGCCGAGGACGGCGAGGCCGCGCTGGCCGAGCTCGAGAAGGGCGGGTTCGATGTGGCGCTCATGGACATCAACATGCCCAAGATGAGCGGCCTCGAGGCGACGCAGCTCTTCCGCTTCGCCCACCTCGACGCGCCGCACCTGCCGATCATCGCGCTGACCGCCGACGCCACGGTCGAGGGCCGGCGCCGGTGCGAGGAGGCGGGCATGGACGGCGTGGCCTTGAAGCCCATCGAGGCCGACGAGCTCGTGCGCCTGGTCGAGCGCTACGCCGGCAAGTCGGCGGAACTGGCGCCGGCGGAGCCCGAGGCGCTCGTCGCCGACGACAGCAAGGTGGCGCTCCATCCGCGCCACAAGGCGCCGCTGCCGCCGATCATCGACACGAGCGCAATCGAATCGTTGCGCGCCATCGGCGGCGACGCCACGTTCTTCGAATCGCTCGTCGACGAGTTCATCGCCGACTCGGCGAACATCGTCGAACGCATCGTCGCCGCGGTCAACGCGTCCGACACCGAGACGGTGCGCTTCGAAACCCACGCGCTCCGCAGCAGCGCCGCCCATTTCGGCGCGCGCCGGCTCCATCAGCTCTGCGTCTCGATGAGCGGCATCACGCAGGAGAACCTGGCCAAGAAGGGCCAGGCCTTCCTCGCCGATCTGCGCCGCGAATACCGCCTGGCGGTCGAAGAGCTCTACCGCCACACCGGCCTCGCCGCCCGCGAGGCGAAGCGCGGCTAGGCGCCGCGCTCTCGCCACCACGAGGGCAGGCCCGTGCGTTCGAAGCCGGCGCAAGCCTGGCTTGCTGCGAAGAGGTCCTTCGCTTCGCTCGGGATGATGGAACTAGGAGGGCGCGTCAGGCCACCGGCTTGGCCGGCTTCTCGTCCTGGTCTGCGGCGGGCGCTTGGCGGCGCATCTGCGCCGCGGCGAGCGTCGTCATGCGCCGCACATGCGCCTCTTCGAGCGTGAGCGCCGCCTCGACCCAGAGGTTGGCGATGTCGATCATCTCGTCGTAGGTGAGCGGGTGGAAGCGTCGGCGCACTTGGTAGATCGAGCGGTAAGCTCCAAACTTGCGCCGCGCCTCGCCGATGAAGGCGCGCGTCGCAGCCTCGCCCTCGCCGGGCTCGGCCACGCGGTCGACGATGCCGCGGTCCGCGAGCTCGCGCGCGGTGAAGATGCGGCCGCTCATGATCATCTCTTCGGCCGCCTTGGCGCCGATGCGCCGGCCCAAGAAGCTGTAGGCGCCCATCGCCGGAAAGAGGCCGAACAGGATCTCGGGCAAACCGAATTTCGCGTGCGATTCGGCGATGATGACGTCGCTACCGAGCACCGATTCGAAGCCGCCGCCGAGCGCGTCGCCCTGCACCATGGCCACGGTGACGATCGGGAGATTCAAGTCGATCGCGTGCGAGAAGCAGGCATCGACGCAGGTCTTGGCATAGTGCGCGAGCGCGCCGCGGTCGCGGTTGCGGATCAGGTGGACGAAGAGGTTGAGGTCGCCGCCGAGGTTGAAGACGCCGGGCCGGCGCGAGCCCCAGATGAGGAAGTTGAACGGGCGCTCGTGCTCGAGCGCGGGGTCGGCGCAGACCGAGACGACCGTGCTCTGGAACTTGCGCACGTCGTGCAGCAGCGCGCGCGAGTAGCCGAGCGAATTGAAATGCTGCTGATAGACCCAGATCGCCTCGTTGTGGGAATCGAGCACGCAGTCGAGTTCGCTGAGGCCGGCTTGGGTCAGGGCCTTGCCGAGCCGGCGCCAGGTTTCGCCTTGCTCCGGCCGGCTCGCGGCCGCCGCGTCGGCCGGAGTCGAATTCGCGGCTGCCTCGCCGGCGCTGCCGCGTTCGAAGGGAATGATGTCGGCGCCTTTCGAGCTCATGCCGTGGCCGCCCCGCTCGGCCGCTGCCAACAACGCATCAATGTGTTCGGACATGGAAGATGCAGAAAAAACGTTACTAGCTCAAGACGAACTTCATCTCTCGTTAGTATACAGGGCAATGGATATTAACCGTAAATGCAGCCAATTCTCTGTTACATTCGTTAACATTCGGATTCCCTGTTTGACCCAGATATTGCGTTGCGGGCATACGCGGCCACATGTTCTTGAAATACCATACGGACCTGACCGCCGATGTCACTGATATCGGTCAAGGGCCGCCGTTGCTCCTGATCCACAGCGCCGGAATGGGCGCGGCACAATGGCGCGCGCTGGCCCGGCGACTGGCCGCCGATTGCCGCTGCGTCGCCCCGAATTTGCGCGGCTATGGCCGCTCCTCGGCGTGGCCCGAGGGTGACCCGGCCGAGGTCGCGGCCGAGCTGGCGCTGCTCGAAGCGGTTGCGGCGCCACTCGGGGCACCGATTCGCCTCGTCGGCCATTCGATGGGCGCGTGGCTCGCGCTCGAATTGGCGCGGCGCGATCCCGCCCGCTATGCCTCGCTGGCTCTCGTCGAACCGGTGGTGCTCGGCGCGCTGCGCAGGCCGGGCGAAGAAGCGGCGCTGGCCGAAGTCGGCGCGATGATCGAAGACGTGCTCGCCGCCTTCGCGCGCGCCGATGTCGCGGCGGCGTTGGAGCGCTTCACCGACTACTGGTACGGCGCCGGCGCCTGGGCGGCGATCCCGCTGGCGCAGCGGCTGCCGATCTTCGCGCGCGCCGGCAAGATGCGCGCCGACGTGGAGGCGGTGTGGCGCGACCGCACGCCCGTCGCCGCCTTCGCCGGCGTGGCGCAGCCGGCGCTCGTGCTGTCCGCCGAGCGCACCACGCCGGCGGCGCGGCGCATGGCCGAGCTCGTCGCCGGCGTCTTGCCCGGCGCGCGGCGCGGCGTCATCGCCGGTGCCGGCCACATGGCGCCGATAACGCACGCGGACGCGCTCGCCGCGAAGCTGAAGCAATTCTGGGCGGAGACCGCGTAGGGGCGCGCGCAGCGTGCGCCCCTACGAGGCGGCCACCGGAACCGCCGCTTGCGGCCGCGGCGCGGCGCCGCGCACGTCGTATAGGTCGCCGAGCGCCGTCAGAATCCGGCGCGGGCCCTTGACGTTGAGCCGGCCATGCGCCGCGCGCACATTGTCGATCACGATCATGTCGCCCTTGCGCCAGGTGAACACGGTCGACGCGCCATAGATCGCGCGGTCGATCGCCGCCACTTCCGCGGCGGTGAAAGCGGGGCCGCTGGCGGGCCCTGAGCGGTAGTGAACCGTCGCCTTGCTGTATTGGAAGCGGATATAGGCCTTGAAGACCGCGCGCATCAGCGCCGGATAGCGCCCGGCGATGCGCATGATGCCGGAAATGAGGCTGTGCGCGTTGACGAACTGCGCGTTCAGGCAGCGCCGCCCGGTGTCGGGGTGGATGGCGACCGCGGGCAGGACCGTCTCCGCGCGGAGCAGCTCGCCCTGCCACGAGGCGCGGATGTCCCACGCGCGGCAATAGGCCTCGATCGCGGCGCGGTCGCGCGTGCCGAAGGTTTCCTCGATCGTGCGCTCGAAGGTGACGAGCGCCTTCTTGTTGCGCACGAAGCGCACATAGCTCATGTCGAGCCCGAGGAGGCGCTGCTGCAGCGCGGGCGGCAGCCGATCGAAGGCCGCGGCCATGTCGTAGAGCGGCGTCTCGCCGAATTTCACCGGCGGCACGTCGCAATAGAACGCGATCCAGCGCGGCCGCCAGCGCAAATAGGCCATCTCGGTGTGCGGCGGGATCACCATGAAGTTCGCGTATTCGGTCGATTTGAACACGCGCTTGGTCACCGCGTGGCGCGGTGACACGCCGAAGGGATAGTCGTCCGAAGCCTTGAGGCCGAGCTCGCACAGGACGCCCTCGAACTCGCCCGGGTCGGCGACGCCGAAATTGCGGAAGAGAACGGCGCCGCGCGTCTCGAGCAAGGCGCGAAGCTCGGCGCGACGGGCGCGCACCAGCGGCAGCAGCTTCGTCTCCGGCTGGCCTGCCCGGCGCTCGACGACCGCCGGGATATCGGCCACGGCCCCGGGAAAAGCGAGCTCGCCCGCCTCCAATCCCCGGATGATGATGTCGTCCTGCATCGGCTCCATGCGTTCACTGGACCGCGCAGATTCTACAGAGCCGCCGCGCGCCGCTCAATTGGATCGAAGGGCTTGGCGGCGGTGCGTCAATAAAGCTTCTTCATCGCCTCTTCGACGCGATTGTCGATCGCGGTGTCGTATTTCATCGCCGCCATGTCCATCGCCATCTTGGCGAGCGTCGGCAGCCGGTCGCGCGGCACGCGCGCCGCCGGGTCCCAGAGCCGCGCGCGGCGGAACGAGCGCGCGCAGTGGAGATAGACCTCGCGCACGGCGACGCGGATCGCGACCTTCACCGGCCTGCCTTCGACGGCGAGCGGCGCCAGCAGCGCCGGGTCGCGCACGAGCGCGGCGCTGCCGTTCACGCGCAGCGTCTCGTCGAAGCCGGGAATGAGGAAGAGGAGGCCCACCTCCGGATTGGCGACGATGTTGGACAGCGAATCGAGCAGATTATTCCCCGGCCGGTCGGGGATCAGCAGCGTCTTGTCGTCGAGCACCTTGACGAAACCGGGCGGATCGCCCCGCGGCGAGACGTCGGCGCGGCCTTGGGCGCCGGCCGTGCCGAGGACGAGGAACGGCGAGAGCGCGATGAAATCGCGGCAGTGCTTGTCGAGCCTGTCTACGCATTTCTGCTTGACGAGATCCGAGGGCGGCGCATGCAGCGCGCGCAGCTCGTCCTCGCTCTCGATGCAGGTGTCGCGCCTGCCGATATCGTCTTCGCTCATGGCTGCCATGCCGCCGCAGGTTATGCCGGGATGCTAGGGCGGCAATGCGGACTCGTCTATCGGCGTGCGCACGCCGGGCGCGTAACATTCTTAAATGGATAGAGCGCAACGCTGCGTGCAGCCGGTGACCGCGCAACATCTCGAGTCGCTGCTGCGCGGATATTTCGACGCCTGCAATGCCGGCGACGCCAAGACGGTGAAGGCGTGCTTGACGCCGAACGCCGTCCACTATTTCCCCGCCAACGAGCGCTACGGCCCCTGGCGCGGCGCCAAGGCGATCGCCGAGGGCTGGGCTGCCGTCGCGAAGCAGAGCAAAGCGCACTGGACGATCGATGCGCTGCTCGTCGATTGCGGCAAGGCCGAAGCCGTCGTCGAGTGGACGCAGTTCCGCGCCAAGAGCGGCAAGCACCTGCGCGGCGTCGACTGGTACGTCTTCGACCGCGCCTCGGGCCTGATCTCAGAGATCCGCGCCTACTACGCGGCCGACGAGCATCGTGGGCAGTCCGTGCACGAGCTCGGCGGGTTCGACTACGCGAAACGGGGCTATCCCACCGCCGCGCAGCGCCGCAGCGTGCACCCGGCGGGGTAATGGGAGCGCGCGCCTCCAGGCGCGCCTTTGCGGCAGTAAAGCGAACCTCTTTGCGCGGGCTCGCCCGAAGAGCGCGCCCCAAGGCGCGCGCTCCCAACCAAAATCGCACTTGACTGTTACCCAAACGATCGTTAGGTTTATCCAAACGAACGGTTGGTTCGGCATTCGTTCAGGGTCGAATCGCCAGCAATTTCGGGCTCAAGCGGAATGAAGAAGACCGACCGCGATGCCGTGATCGATGCGGCGCTGACGCTGTTCCGCATGAACGGCTATCACAACACGTCGATGGCCGATATCAGCGCGAGCTGCGGCCTCTTGAAGGGCAGCATCTATCACTACTTCCCCGGCAAGAAGGAGCTGGCGATCGCGGCGCTCGACCGCGTGATCGCCGAGACGCGCGAAAAATTGTTCCGGCCCGCGCTCGATTCCTCGGTGCCGGCCGAGGTGCGCCTCGCCAATCTCGCCGAACGCGTCGAGCGTTACTTCATCGGCCGCGAGGGCGGCTGTGTCATGGGCAATCTCGCGCTCGAGGTGGGCGATGCGATCCCGGAGTTCCAGGCGCGTATCCGCACCTATTTCACCGACTGGAAGGAAGCGCTGGCGACGCTGCTCGCGACCAAGCACGGCCGCGCGCGCGCCGAGGAAATGGCGGAAGACATCGTCGCCCGCGTGCAGGGCGCGATCATGATCATGGGCGTCAACAAGGACGAGCGGCCGCTGCGCCGCGCCAGCCGCGAAACCGTACAACTGCTCGCCCCGGCCGATGCGGCCGCAACGGCGAGCGCTTGAGCTCAGGAGGAGAACATGCAGAAAAACGTCGTGATCGCGGGCTACAAGCGCTCGCCGTTCCATTTCGCCAACAAGGGCGGACTCACGCGCGTGCGCCCCGACGATCTGGTGGCGACGGTGGTCAAGGCGCTGGTCAAGGAAACTGGCGTCAAGAGGGACGACGTCGAAGATCTCATCCTCGGCTGCGCCAATCCCGAAGGCGAGCAGGGCATGAACATGGGCCGCTACATCGTGTTCCTGGCCGATCTGCCGATCACGACCGGCGGCACCACGATCAACCGCTGGTGCGGCTCCTCGATGCAGGCCATCCACAACGCGGCCGGCATGATCCAGATGGGCGCCGGCGATCTCTTCGTCTGCGCCGGCGTCGAGAGCATGACGCGCGTGCCGATGACGGGCTTCAACCCCTCGCCCAATCCCGCGCTCAAGAACAAATGGCCCGAAACCTACCATTCGATGGGCCAGACGGCCGAGGCCGTGGCGCAGAAGTATCAGGTCACGCGCGAGAAGCAGCAGCTGTTCGCGATCGCCTCGCACCAGAAGGCGGCCAAGGCGCGCGACACCGGCAAGTTCAAGGACGAGATCGTGCCGATCGAAACCAAGAACGGCGTGGTGAATTCCGACGGCGGCATCCGCCCCGAGACGACGATGGAAGTGCTTTCGGGCCTGAAGCCCGCCTTCTTCGCCGACGGAACCGTCACGGCCGGCACCTCCTCGCCGCTCACCGACGGCGCCTCGGCCACCATCGTCTGCTCCGAGGACTACGCGAAGAAGCACAACCTGCCGATCCTGGCGCGCATCAAGGCCATCGCCGGCACCGGCATTCAGCCCGAGATCATGGGCATGGGTCCCGTCGAGGCGACCAAGAAGGCCCTCAAGCGCGCCGGCCTCCAGGCGAAGGACATCGACGTGATGGAGCTCAACGAGGCCTTCGCCTCGCAGGCCGTCGCCTGCATCCAGGAGATCGGCATCTCGGCCGACCGCGTGAACTTGGACGGCGGCGCCATCGCGCTCGGCCATCCGTTGGGCGCCTCGGGCGCGCGCATCACGGGCAAGGCCGCGTCGGTGCTGAAGCGCGAGAACGCCAAATACGCCGTTGCCACCATGTGCATCGGCGGCGGCCAAGGCATCGCGACCGTCCTCGAGAAAGTCTAAGAGAACCACGAAGGCAAGGAGACACGGAGAAAAGGCAGTTAGCGCGCCTTCGGCGCGCATCGCTTCTCTTCCTCCGTGCCTCCGTGTCTCCGTGGTGAATCTTTTTTCGTGCGCAGGCCGCGCTGCGGCCCCTAGGGAGACCAAGATGGACATCAAGAAAGCGGCCGTGATCGGCTCGGGCGTGATGGGCAGCGGCATCGCCGCGCACATCGCCAATGCCGGCGTGCCGGTGATGCTGCTCGACATCGTGCCGAAGGGCGCCAACGACAGAAGCGGGCTTGCCCGCGTCGCGATCGAGAAAATGCTGAAGACCGATCCGGCACCGTTCATGCACCGCGACGCGGCGAAGCTGGTGACGCCGGGCAATCTCGAGGACGATCTGGGCACGCTCGGCGATTGCGATTGGATCGTCGAGGCCGTGATCGAGCGGCTCGACATCAAGCACGACGTGTTCAAGAAGCTCGAGGCCAACCGCAAGAAGGGCTCGATCGTCTCCTCCAACACCTCGACGATTCCGCTGGCGAAGCTCGTCGAGGGCCAGCCCGACAGCTTCCAGCAGGATTTCGTCATCACCCACTTCTTCAATCCGCCGCGCTACATGCGCCTACTCGAGATCGTCGCCGGCGCCAAGACGCGCAAGGACGTGGTCGCGAGCATCGAAAAATTCTGCGACGTGCGGCTCGGCAAGGGCGTCATCCACGCCAAGGACACGCCGGGCTTCGTCGGCAACCGCATCGGCACGATGTGGATCCAGGCCGCGGTCAACGCGGCCGCGGATCACGGGCTCACGGTCGAGGAAGCGGACGCGGTCGCGAGCCGGCCGATGGGCTTCCCCAAGACCGGCATTTTCGGCCTGCTCGATCTCGTCGGCATCGATCTCATGCCGCATGTCGGCAAGAGCATGCGCGCGAACCTCCCGGCCAAGGATCCGCTCGTCACCGAATTCCGCGAGGACTCGGCGAAATTCATCGAGAAGATGATCGCCGAGGGCTACACCGGCCGCAAAGGCAAGGGCGGCTTCTACCGCATGAACAAGGCGGGCAAGGAGCGCGTCAAGGAGTCGATCAACCTGAAGACCGGCGCCTACGCGCCGTCGCAGCGGGCGCAGCTGGAAAGCGTCTCGGTCGGCGCCAAGGATCTCCAGAAGCTCGTCTCGCACCCCGACCGCGGCGGCAAGTTCGCCTGGGACATGCTGGCGAAGACGCTCGCCTACGCCGCGTCGCTCGTACCCGAGATCGCCGACGACATCCACGCCGTCGATCAGGGCATGAAGCTCGGCTATGCGTGGAAATGGGGCCCGTTCGAGCTCATCGACAAGCTCGGGCCCAAATGGTTCGCCGAGAAGCTCAAGGCGAACGGCAAGCCCGTTCCGGCGCTCCTCGCCAAGCTCGGCGACGGCACCTTCTACCGCGTCGAAAGCGGCGTGCTGCAGCAATTCACCACCGCCGGCACTTACGCACCGGTCAAGCGCCCCGAAGGCGTCCTGTTGCTCGCCGACGTGAAGCGGAAGTCGAAGCCGATCCTGCGGAACGGCTCGGCCAGCCTCTGGGACATCGGCGACGGCGTCGCCTGCTTCGAAGTCCACACCAAGATGAACGCGATCGACAACGACGTTGCCGATCTGCTCGGCAAGTCGCTCGATCACGTCGGCAAGAGCATGAAGGCGCTCGTCCTCTACAACGAGGGCGACAATTTCTCGGTCGGCGCCAATATCGGCCTCGCGCTGTTCGCGGCGAATGTCGGCGTCTGGCCGATGATCGAGGGTCTCATCGAGGGCGGCCAAAAAACCTACAAGCGCATGAAATACGCGCCGTTCCCCGTCGTGGCCGCGCCCTCGGGCATGGCGCTCGGCGGCGGCTGCGAGATGCTGCTGCACTCGTCGGCGGTGCAGGCGCATGCCGAGACCTACACCGGCCTCGTCGAAGTCGGCGTCGGCGTGCTGCCGGGCTGGGGCGGCTGCAAGGAGCTGGTGACGCGCTGGACCGTGGCGAAGAAGCCGGCCAACGGCCCGATGCCGCCGATCGCCAAGGTATTCGAGATGATCTCGACCGCGCAGGTGGCGAAGTCCGCCGCCGAGGCGCGCGACATGATGATCCTGCGCTCCAGCGACGGCGTCACGATGAACCGCGACCGGCTGCTCTTCGACGCGAAGCAGCGCGCGCTGGCGATGGCCGCGGCCGGCTACAAGCCGCCCGAGCCGGTCGAGCTGCGCCTGCCCGGCGCCAACGGCAAGGCCGCGCTCGATCTCGCGGTCGAAGGCTTCGCGCTGCAAGGCAAGGCGCTGCCGCACGATCAGATCGTGTCGGGCGAGGTCGCGCGCGTCGTCACCGGCGGCGACACCGACATCACCGAGGTGATGACCGAGGACAAGATGTTCGCCCTCGAGCGCGCCGGCTTCATGAAGCTCTTGAAGACGCCGGCGACGCTCGCCCGCATCGAGCACCTGCTCGAGACCGGCAAGCCGCTGCGGAATTGATCTCGTAGGGGCGGGTCCCCGACCCGCCCTCCCAACGCGAGTAAAACGTCGGCGCCTCGTCAGGGC
>DATBLL010000246.1:0-3087 GCA_036555425.1 Alphaproteobacteria bacterium
TTGGGGCCCGGCGTCGAGACGCTCGGCAAGCTCATCGCCGAGGGTAGGGGCGCCACGTTCGACCTCATCTTCGTCGACGCCAACAAGGACGATTACGACCGCTACTACGAGCAGGCGCTGGTGCTGGCGAAGCCAGGCGCCCTCATCGCGATCGACAACACGCTGTTTGCCGGCCGCGTCGTCGGCCAGAACATGGAAGGCCTAGCCGACTGGCAGATCATGTTCACCGAGCACGTGAAGCGCCTGAACGCCAAGCTGCACAACGACCCGCGCGTGGCGCTGGCGATGATCGCGGTCGGCGACGGCATCACGCTCTGCGTCAAGCAGTAGCCGGCGTCAGAACCGCCGCGCGAAAAGGGCGCGCTTCTGCTCGACGGTGAGCGGCACGGCGCCCGGCTTCTGCAGCTCGGTGCCGACTTTGAACCCGATCTGCACGGCCGGCCGCGCGCCGACCTTGTCGTGCCACGCCTTGAGCGCTTGCCATTCCTCGGGGCTCTGGTGCTGGCGCGCCCATTGGATCCAGGGCCACACCATGATGTCGGCGATGGTGTAATCGTCGCCGGCGACATAGGGCGAAGCGGCGAGGCGTTTGTCGAGCACGCCGTAGAGCCGCCGCACCTCGTTCGAGTAGCGGTCCTTGGCGTAGGGCACGTCCTCGGGGCAGTAGTCGAAGAAATGCGCGTGCTGGCCGAACATCGGCCCGATGCTCGCCGCCTGGAAGAACACCCATTGCGTGACAGCCCAGTGCAAGGCGGCTTCGCGCGGCACGAGCCGGCCGGTCTTCTCGGCGAGATAGAGCAAAATGGCGCCGCTCTCGAAGAGGGTCAGCGGCTTGCCGCCCGGCCCGTCATCGTCGACGATCGTCGGCGTCTTGGCATTGGGGTTGAGGGCGAGGAATTCGTCGCGGTAGTTCTCGCCCTTGATGAAGTTCACCAGCTTGAGGCGATAGGGCAGGTTCACCTCGTGCAGCATGATGGTGATCTTCTTGTTGTTCGAGGTCGGCCAGAAATAGAGATCGATCATGCTTGTATCCCGTTGCGGCCACGGCGCCGCCCGCCGACCATAACGGAATCGCGCGCGGCGTGAGACCGGCGGTGCCGAATTGATCCCATGCGCCGAGCAACTGGCATGACGCAAGCGGGCAAGCCGCGCGGCCCCGCGCGCCGCTCGCGGCGGCGGGCCTGCCTCGAAATGCCCACCTTGATCGGCGAATGTCGGCGCGCGACCAGCTCGGGCTTCCTGCCATGCAGCAAGACCGTCGGCCCCCGACGCGCCGCACGGCGCTCGCCGCGATCCTCGGGACGTCGGCGTGGCCCTTCTTCGCGACGCGGGCGGAGCAGGCGCGCAACACCGACGCCGCCTGGGCGGCGCTGGCCGGCGACGGGGCGGTGGCGCTGGTGCGGCACGCCAAGGCGCCGGGGCCGAGCCCCGATCCGCCCGGCGCCTCGCTCGCCGATTGCGCGACGCAACGCAATCTCTCGCCCGAAGGCCGCGCGCAGGCGGCAAGGCTGGGCGCGCTCTGGCGCGCGAAGCGGGTCAAGATCGGCAAGGTCGTCTCCTCGCCCTGGTGCCGCTGCCTTGACACCGCGCGGCTCATGGGCCTCGGCCCGCCCGAGGTGAGCCACGCGCTCTACAATCTTCTCGCCAACCCGCCCGACCGCGAAGCCAAGGTCGCGGCGTTGACCAAGATGATGCGCGAGTGGCGCGGGCCCGGCGCGCTGGTGCTGGTCACGCACGGCATCACGATCCGCCGCGTGGCCCCGCGCGCCGGCGATCCCGGCGAAGCCGGCGTCGTCGTGGTGAAGCCCGATCTCCTGCTGGCGCGCGGCTACGCCGTCGTCGGCACGATCCCGCCGCCGGAGTGAACGCGTGACATTTCCGGTCTTTGCCCGGGATGGCGCAACACCGGGCAGTTCCCTAAATTTCCCCCATGCTCGACCGCCGTTTCAGCGTCGCCCCGATGATGGAGTGCACGGACCGGTTCTACCGGTATTTCGCGCGCCTCCTGACGCGCCGCGCGCTGCTTTACACCGAGATGATCACGACCGGCGCGGCCCTCCATGGCGAGCGCGCGCGCATCTTGGGCTTCGATCCGTTCGAGCATCCGGTGGCGCTGCAACTCGGCGGCGCCGATCCAGCGGCGATGGCCGAATGCGCGCGCAACGCCGAAGGCCTCGGCTACGACGAAGTCAACATCAATTGCGGCTGCCCCTCGGACCGCGTCCGGGCCGGGCGCTTCGGCGCCTGCCTCATGGCTGAGCCCGAGACGGTCGCCGCCTGCGTCGGCGCGATGCGCCGCGCGGTCTCGATCCCGGTCACGGTCAAGACCCGCATCGGCGTCGACGCGCGCGACAGCTACGAGCACCTCGCCGATTTCGTCCGCCGCGTCGCCGATGCCGGGTGCAGCGTGTTCGCGGTCCATGCGCGCAAGGCCTGGCTCCAGGGCCTTTCGCCCAAGGAGAATCGCGAGGTGCCGCCGCTCAGCTACGAGACCGTGTATCGCCTGAAGGCGGATTTTCCCGCGCTCACGATCGTTTTGAACGGCGGCATGAAATCGCTCGCCGAAGCCGCGGCCCATGTCGGTGACGGGAAATTGGACGGCGTCATGATCGGCCGCGCCGCCTACGACGCGCCCTATCTGTTGGCGGAGGTCGACCAGGGACTGTTCGGCGATCCGCGCCCGGCGCCCTCGCGCGCCGAGGCCGTGCGGGCCTATCTTCCGTTCGCGGCGCGCATGCTCGGCGAGGGCGTGCCGCTTGGCCCGCTGGCGAAGCCGCTGATCCCCCTGTTCCACGGCCAACCCGGCGGCCGGCTCTGGCGGCGCCATCTCGCCGAGCGCGTGCACAAGCAAGACGCCGGCGTCGAAGTGCTCGAAAGCGGCCTCGACATCGTCGCGGCCGCCACGGCGGACGCCGAAGACGCCGCCAGGCACGCGCGCCGGCGCGCGGCCGCGTAGAGCGCGAGCGCGGGCCCATGGATCTCGGCCCAATGCATCCCGCCGCCCGCCGCGCCAAGGCCGCACACGACAAGTCCGCAAACAAGAAGAGGCACCGCCGCAAGTCGCCGCCGAAAACCAGCACCGCGCGC
>DATBLL010000019.1:0-8422 GCA_036555425.1 Alphaproteobacteria bacterium
TTGAATCACGTCTCCCCCGTGAAGGGAATCCCCTTTATGGGTACAGCACCTAGTCCGCGCGCCGCCGAGTGAACCCCTTCTCCCGCGCGAGACGGAAGGCTATGAGCTGCACCGCGCGGGAGGCCGTTGCGGCCTCGGCGGCGGAGTAGCGATCGATGCGCGACGCCAAGGCCGAACTGGCACCCACCGGCGTGCTGCGGGCCGGCATCAATCTGTCGAATTTCCTGCTGGTCACCGGCACGAGTCCCTCCGGCGATCCCGAGGGCGTGGCGCCTGATATGGCGCGCGAGATCGCGGCGCGCCTCGGCGTTCCCGTCGCCTATGTCACCTTCGCGACGCCCGGCGAGCTGGCCGATGCGGCGGAACGCAATGTGTGGGACATCGGCTTGATCGGCGCCGAGCCCGCGCGCGCGGAAAAAATTGCCTTCACGCCGGCCTATGTCGAGATCGAGGCGACCTACCTGGTGCCGGCGGGTTCGCCGCTCAGAGGCATCGGCGAGGTGGACCGCGCCGGCGTGCGCATCGCCGTCACCGCGCGCACCGCTTATGATCTCTGGCTCGCCCGCAACATCAAGCACGCGACCCTGGTGCGCTCGAATTC
Source organism: Alphaproteobacteria bacterium (assembly GCA_036555425.1). Taxonomy (GTDB): domain Bacteria; phylum Pseudomonadota; class Alphaproteobacteria; order Bin65; family Bin65; genus SBBV01. Next base: position 602 of record DATBLL010000019.1, read on the forward strand.
GATCGACGGCTCGTTCCGGCAATTCGTCGACGAGAAGCTCGATGCGCTGGCCGGCTTGAAGCCGCGGCTGCTGAAGGACGCGGCGGCGCTGCCCGGCGCGCGCATCCTCGACGGCCGCTTCACCGCCGTGCAACAGGCGATCGGCACCGCGCGCGCCAACACGGTCGGCGCCGAATTTCTGCGCCGTTTCGTGGCCGAGGCGAAGTCCTCCGGCCTGGTTGCTGCGCTGATCGAACGCCACAAGGTGCGCGGGCTGTCGGTGGCGGCCTAGACACCGGGCCCGGCGCAAGTCAACCGTTCTCGGCGAGCACCGCGCCCGCGAGATAGAGCGAGCCGGCGATGAGCAGGATCGCGGGGCCGCCTCCGCTCGCGGCGACGATATCGGTGATGGCGGCCGCCGGATCGGCGGCGCTCTTCGCTTTGTGGCCGGCGTGCGCTGCTGTTTCGGCAAGCTGCACCGGGTCGAGCCCGTTGTGGCCGCCCGGGACCGGCACCGAGCGCACGCTCGCGATGCGGCCCGCGAGCTCGGCGAAGAAGCCGGCCGGGTCCTTGCTGTCGAGCATTGCGGTCACGAGATGCACCGGCATTTTTTGCCCGTCGAGCCACGCGGCGAGCGCGCGCGCGCCGTGCGGGTTGTGCGCGCCGTCGAGCCAGAGCTGCCAGTTCGCCGGCAGCTTCTGCGCGAGCGGCCCCTGGGTGAGGCGCTGCAGCCGCGCCGGCCAGCGCGCATGCGCCACGCCCTTTGCCAGCGCCTCATCGGCGATCTTGAAGCGCGGGAGCTGCTCCACGCAGGCGAGCGCCGCGCCGGCATTGTGAAACTGGTGCGCGCCGAGCAGGCTCGGCTTCGGCAGATTCAGCACGCGGCGCGGGCCCTCGTAGGCCAAGCCAGTCTCGTGCGGCGTCACGCGCCAATCGCGCTCCTCGATCAGCAGCGGCGTCCCGATCTCCTCGGCGCGCATCGCAATCGGCGCCATCGCTCCCGGCAGTTGCCTGCTGATCACGGCCGGCACGCGCGGCTTCAGGATGCCTGCCTTCTCGCCGGCGATGGCGGCCAGCGTATCGCCGAGATACTTCTGATGGTCGAGATCGACCGGCGTGATGCAGGAAACCGCCGGCGTCACCACGTTGGTCGCATCGAGCCGGCCGCCGAGCCCCACTTCGAGCAGCAGGATATCGGCCGGCGTTTCGGCGAAGGCGAGGAAAGCGGCCGCGGTCGTGATCTCGAAGAAGGTGATCTCGGCGCCCGCATTCGCCGCCTCGACCCGCTCCAACAGCGCCGCAAGCGGCGCGTCCGCGATCTCCTGGCCGGCCAGCACGATGCGTTCGTTGAATTTCACGAGATGCGGCGAAGTGTAGACGTGGCAGCGCTGGCCCGCCGCCTCGAGTGCGGCGCGGCAGAAAGCCACGACCGAGCCCTTGCCGTTGGTGCCCGCCACGTGGATGACCGGCGGCAGCTCTCTCTCGGGATGGCCGAGCGTCTCCAGCAGCCGCTCGATCCGCGCGAGCGACAAATCGATGATGCGCGGATGCAGCGCGGTCAGGCGCGCGAGCAACGTGTCGATGGGAGTCACGGGCGGCGCACGGTTGTTCTTGTCGACCCGATTGATTCTGCGCGGTCACGCAGCGGCATTGCCGAGAACGAGGTTCAACCTAGGGCGCGCCGCCGACAAGGGGAAGCATGGCGCGCGTAGGGGCGCGCTGCGCGCGCCCCCCACAGCAGATAGTGTAACGCAGAGCTGGTCGCGCGATCGCAATCTTCGCGCAGCGGCTGTTCGGCGGTGAGAGGGCGCGCGCAGCGCGCCCCGACGCTGGACCGTGCTACCGCGCCGGCGCGGGCAGGCTCGGCTGCGGCTCCGCGGGCGGCGGCGGCGCTGTTTGATCGGCCGGGAACGGGATCACCTCGGCCGGCGGATTGGGCCGCATCAGATGGCCGAGCAAGCGGATCAGCGTGTCGCGCAGATCCTTCCGCGCCACAACGAGGTCGACCATGCCGTGATCGCGCAGGAACTCGGCGCTCTGGAACTCGGGCGGCAGCTTCTCGCGGATCGTCTCCTCGATCACGCGCTTGCCGGCGAAGCCGATCATGGCGCCGGGCTCGGCGATGTGGAGGTCGCCCAGCATCGCGAACGAGGCCGAAACGCCGCCCGTGGTCGGGTTCGTCATCAGCACGATGTAGGGCAAGCCGGCTTCCTTCACCTGGTCGATGGCGATGACGCTCCGCGGCATCTGCATAAGAGAGAGAATTCCCTCTTGCATGCGCGCGCCGCCCGAGGAGGGCACGACGATGAGCGCGGCCTGCTGGAGGACCGCGAGCTTCGCCGCGGCGACGATGCCTTCGCCGACGGCGATGCCCATGGAGCCGCCCATGAACTCGAAATCGAAGCAGGCGATCACCGCCGGCATTTCGCCGATCGTGCCGTGCGCGATCAAGATCGCGTCCTGGCCCGGCGCGCGGCCTTCCTTGGATTGCGCCTCCTTCAAGCGGTCCGAATAGCGCTTGCTGTCGCGGAAGCGGAGCGGGTCGACCGGCACCTTGGGCGGCTCGATCGTGTTGAAGGTGCCGCCGTCGAAGAGATTGGCGAGCCGCTCCTTGGGGCCGATGCGCATGTGGTGGCCGCAGTGGGTGCAGACATGGAGATTCGCAGCCAGCTCGCGGTGGAAGATCATCTGCCCGCAGGCCGGGCACTTGACCCAGAGATTCTCGGGGACTTCGCGCGTGGTCGAAACCAGCGCGCGGATCTTCGGGCGGATTCGTTCCAGCCAGCTCATCTCATTGACCACCGTGATCGGATCGAAGCCGGAACATGCGCTCTTAGACCTTTTCTGTCGATAGGCCGTTAACGCCGGGCGGCATCCGAGGGCACGGCGTCGGTCTTCGGATTTCCGGCCCTTCCAGGCAGGCTGCCGGCGCTCGTTCGCGCCGAGGGTGCGCAAGGGGCGGCGCCGCCATGCTGATCACTGCCTCGAAGCCTTATCTTGCCACGCTCCTGCTCCCGGCGGCGCGCGCGCTGCTGGCGCGCGGGGTTTCCCCCAATGCGGTCACGGTCACGACCCTGGCGCTGTCCTGCGCCACCGGCGCGGCCCTGGCACTGTCCCCCACGGCATGGGTCTACGCGGCGGTGCCGGTCGTGCTCGGGCTGCGCCTGGCCTTCAACGTGCTGGATGGCATCATGGCGCGCAGAGGCGGGTGCAAATCCAAGCTCGGCGTAGCGCTCAATGAACTCGGCGACATCGTCGCCGACGGCGCCATCTACCTTCCCTTCGCCTTGAGCGTCGGCGTCGAGCCCCTCCTCGCCGGAGCGTTCGTGCTGCTGTGCGCGGCCTCGGAAGCGGCGGGCCTCGCCGGCCACGCCACCGGCGCGGGCCGGCGCCAGGAAGGGCCTCTCGCCAAAGGCGAACGCGGCGTCGCCATCGCATCGATCGCCCTTCTGGTCGCGGCTGGCGCGCCCCCGGCGGCGTGGATCGATTGGGCGATCGGCGCGCTGGCCTTGCTCACCCTCGTCACCGTCGCGCGCCGCGTCGCTGCCGCCGCGCGTGTCGGGCCATGAGCGGCTGGCTCCTTCTCAGCCCCCGGCTCGCGGCCGCGATGGGCGGGATTTTCGGCCTGCTGATCGTGGCCAGCGCGGCCATTTGGGGCTTGAAACGCGCCTGGCCAGCCAAGGATTTCACCGAATTGGCCCAGCGCACGAAATCGTGGTGGGCGATGGCCGCCGCCTTCGGCGCCGCCGTGCTGACTGGGCCCGGCCTGAGCTTCGTGTTCCTCGCCGCGGTGAGCTTCCTGGCCCTCAAGGAATACCTCTCCATCGTGCCGACGCGACGCGCCGACCGGGGCGTCCTCGTCCTGCTTTATCTCGCCGTGCCCATCCAATATGCCTGGGTCGCTTCCGGCTGGTACGGGATGTTCATCATCTTCGTGCCGGTCTACATGCTGCTGTTCCTGCCGCTGCCGATGCTCATCGTCGGCGAGACGCAGGGCTTCCTCCGCGCCGTCGGCACGCTGCATTGGGGCCTGATGGTGACGGTGTTCAGCCTCTCGCACGCAGCCTACACGCTGATGCTGCCCGCGGCGCCGAACGCGATCGGCGAATGGCGCGATCCCCACACCGGCGCGGCGCTGATGATCTATCTCGTCGTCCTGACGCAGTTGAATGACGTGGCGCAATATGTCTGGGGCAAGCTGTTCGGCCGCCGCAAGATCATTCCCGCAGTGAGTCCCAACAAGACGTGGGAGGGCTTCCTCGGCGGCGTGCTGACGACGACGGCGCTCTCGGCGGCGCTCGGGCCCTGGCTCACGCCCATCGATCTCGGCAACGCCGCGATCCTCGGCGCCCTTCTCGCCGTCGCCGGCTTCGTCGGCGACGTGACGGTCTCGGCCTTGAAGCGCGATCTCGGCTTGAAGGACACGAGCCAGTTCCTCCCCGGCCATGGCGGCGTGCTCGACCGCGTCGACAGCCTCACCTACACGGCGCCGCTGTTCCTGCATTACGTGCGGTACGTCTGCTACTGAGCGGCGCCATGCAGTGGCTGCGCCTTCTCTTCTTCTTCCTGATCGTGCGGCCGGCGGTGCTGTTCCTGCTCGGGCTCTACGTCAAGCGCGAGGAGCTGCTGCCCAAGCAGGGCCCGGCGATCGTCGTCGCCAACCACAACAGCCATCTCGACACGCTGGTGCTGCTCTCGCTGTTCCCATTGCGCCTCCTGCCCAAGGTGCGGCCGGTCGCGGCGGCCGATTACTTCGCCGGCGCGGACACAGCGCTGGGCTGGATCGCGACGAACCTCATCGGCATCATCCCGATCCGCCGCAACGGCTCGGCGCTCGCGAGCATGCGCGACGATCCCTTGAAACCCGCCGCGGAGGCGCTGGCGCAGGGCAGCATTCTCGTCATCTATCCCGAAGGCACGCGCGGCGCGCCCGAGACGCTCGCCAAGTTCAAGAACGGCGTCGCCTATCTCGTCGAGCGCTTCCCGGCGGTGCCGGTGACTTCGGTCTACCTTTGTGGGCTCGGCAAGGCGTGGCCCAAGGGCGCGCGCTGGCCGGTGCCGCTGCTCTGCGAAGCGTTCGTCGAAGCGCCGCTGCGCTGGTGCGGCGACCGCGCCGCCTTCATCGCCAAGCTCGAGCGGCGCGTGACGGAAATGTCCAAGCTCGGCGACTTCCCCGGCTGGGACCACGAGCCCTCCGCCGCCGCCGAAAAGCGCACGCTGGAGCAAGAGAAATGAACAGGAGGCGCGGAGAAGAAGGAAGCATTGAAACAGAGAGGACACGGAGGACACAGAGAAGAAGAAGCGTTGCGCGCCCCCGGGCGCGCGAAGAATCCTTCTCTGTGTCCTCCGTGCCCACCGTGGTTAGATTCCTTTCTTCTCCACGCCTCCCGTCCACTTCGCTATAGCTCTACGCTTTCGCCGGCGGCGTAGCGGCGGATCGAGTCGGGTTTTTTCTCACCGATGACGGCGGCGGCGGCGAGCTCGCCCATGAGCGCACCGAATTTGAAGCCGTGGCCGGAGAAGCCGGACATCACCAGGCCGGCGGCGCCGAGCGGCTCCAAGATGAAGCGCTCCTGGGGCTCGACGTCGTAGAAGCAGGTTTTCGCCTCGACGATGCGGTATTGCCCGCCGTCGCGGAAGCGGGGCCGGCACTTGGCCAGCAGGTCCTCGGCTTCGCCGCGAAGCGCCTCGCGCTCGCGGTCGGGATCGCCGGCGAGCGAGAAGCGGTGGTCGCCGAATTTGAGCCCCAGGCCGGCGCGCGGCGGCACGGCGTAGTAGACGTAGTCGCGCTGCCGTTCGATCATCATCGGCGCCGCAGCCCAGGCCGCTTCCTGCGACGGCGGCGGCGCGAGATAGACCACGATCTGACGCGAGGGTGTGACGCGCGCGGCCAGACCGGGCACCAGCCGCGTGATCCAAGGGCCCGCGGCCACGATCACGCGGTCGAATCCGTGCACGGCGCTGTCGGCGAGGCGGATGCGCGCGCGCTCGGCGTCGACATCGGCGACCTTGGTCTTGGCGTGAAGCTCCACGCCATTCGTGCCGAGGTGATGGGCGAGGCGCTCGACGATTCGTCCTGCGAAGAGCGCGCCGCCGCGCGGCTCGTAAAGAGCGGTACCGATGCCTTCGGGCCGGAGATGCGGAAAGCGCCGGGCGAGCGCATTGCCGTCGAGCGTCTCGAAGGCGATCCCGACTTCGCGCATGCTGGCGGCCGAGCGCTGCACCCAGTCGGCGCCGGCGCCATCGATGCCGATCGTGCCGGTTTCGGCGTAGAGCCGCTCGCCCAAATCGGCCCAAAGCCGCTCCCAGGCGCCGAACCCCGCGTCGATCATCCGGCAATAGCCGGTATCGCCGCCGTAGGGGTAGCGGATGAGGCGGTGCTGATCCACCGAAGAGCCGAGCGGGTTCGGAATCGCATATTGCTCGAACACGCTGACATGCGCGCCGCGCCTCATCAGCGCCCACGCCGCCGAAAGCCCCATGATGCCCGCGCCGACGATGCCGACTTTCATCGCACTCAATCCTTCAATTCGTTGTCGTCCCCGCTTTCGCGGGGCGACAAATATTCTTAAGGCATCGCATTTTCACGCGCTCAGCCTTTCGGCCACGAGCTTCGCCGCTGCCAGATCCTCGAGCGCGGTGCCGACCGATTTGAACAGCGTGATCGCTTTGCCATCGGCTCGGCCGGGTGCGGTGCCGCGGCAAAGATCGAAGAGGTCGCCCTTGATCGCCTCGGCTTCGAGCGCGCCGCTCTTGAGCGGTTGCACGATGTCGCCGGCCTCCTTCATCGCGCCGGCGCGGGTGTCGACGTAAACATCGGCGCGGCGCACGGCGTCGTCGTCGGCCTCGCGCATCGCCGGCGTGAAGCCGCCGACGAGATCGAGATGCTGGCCGGGATGCAGCCATGTCCCGAGCACGAGCGGCGCTTGCGCGAGCGTGGCGCAGGAGATGATGTCGGCGGCGCCAACCGCTTCTCGAAGCTTCGCAGCCGCCGAAATCGCGATGCCGGCCAATTCGAGCTTCGCCGCCATAGCGCGTGCGTGTTCTCCGTTGCGGCCCCAGACGGTGACCCGGCGGATCGGCCTCACCGCGCAATGCGCGGCCGCGAGATGCGGCGCCAGCGCCCCGGTGCCGACCATGAGCAGATGTGCCGAGTCCTTGCGCGAGAGAAAGCGCGAGGCCAGCGCCGAGGCGGCGGCGGTACGGCGCAGCGTCAATGCGGTGCCGTCGATGAGCGCCTTGGGCGCGCCGGTCGCGGCGTCGAGCAGCAGATATTGGCCCATCACCGCGGGCAGGCTCTTGGCGGCGTTGCCGGGAAAGACGCTGACGATCTTGATCCCGAGCGCGGCGCCGGGCTGCCAGGCCGGCATCAGCAGCAGCGTCGCGTCGGGCCCGCCCGGCACCGCGATGCCATGATGGTGGCGGAGCGGCACCTCGCAGCCGGCCCTGAACATGGCCGCGAGTGCCTCGATCAGTGCCGGGAATTCGAGGCTCGTATGAACCTCCGCAGCGGAGACGATGCGCATCGGCTCAGGCGCGCGCCGTGGGCGCGGGCAGGCGCTGGCGCGTCTCCTCGAGCTCGCGCCGCGTGCTTGCGAGAGCGCGCGCCTTGTCGCGCGCGGCGCGGCGCGACGCGGCGCCGCCGATCCAGGCGCACAGGCCGCCGATGATGAATCCGACGAATGCCGCCGCCAGCACGAGCACGAAAGCGGCCACTTTCACCTCGGCGACAGGCAGCGGCCAGAGGTCGAGCGTCACCGCTTGATGGTTGTGAATGGCGAACGCGCCCAGCACGAGAGCTAGGGCTAAGATTATGATCCAGCGTAAGTATTTCACAGTCGG
>DATBLL010000042.1:0-3376 GCA_036555425.1 Alphaproteobacteria bacterium
CCAAGGCGCGTCTCGGCGGTTAGGGCGGCGCGCAGGCGGCTGCGGATCGCGTCGGCGAGCGCGGCGCCCGCTTGCGCGATCGCGGCGCGCCGCGCCGCGCGGCGGGCCGCGCGTTCCGCCGCGCGCTTCTCGGCCTCGGCGGCGGCGAAAGCGGCGCGCGCGAGCTCGAGGCGGCGCTCGGCGATCTGGCCGAGCCGCGCGTCCCACGCGATCGCTTCCTTGGAGCACATGGCGCAATGGCCCGCCGAACTTGGCGGCCAGACGATGACCTGGGTGGAGCCGCAATAGCGGCAAGCTTCGCCGAAAGATTCCCCGAAGCGCATGTTTCCCTCCTTCGCGGAACCGGTGATGCCGTTTGATCTGAGTCTCATACGGGCGGATGACAAGACATGTTCCGCAGCGCAACGAGCGCCAATCTACGAAGGCGATGACGGCGCGTCTGTGATCTGGATCACTCCATGCGTGCCGTTCACGGCGGCAGCGCCAGTCCGCCGTCCGCCGTCATCGCGAAGCCGGGATTCTACGCCACCCCCGAGAGGTAGCCGTCGGGATCCGCGAAATAGCCGGTGTAGCCGCCCCAGAAGGCTCCTCCGCCCGGCTCGGGCGGTGACATGGCCCGCGCGCCTGACGCGCGTCGGCTACGGCTTGGCGCAAAGAGCCGCTCGTCTCGAAAAGCGCGCGCTGGGTTCGAAAGCCAACAAAAGCGAAGGAAAGCCGAGGTCGCGCGAGTTGCGCGGAGCGGCCGGAAAGCAGGCGCCGCGGCGGCGGCTCAGTTCACCAGCGCGCGGCGGCGGTTGGCGCTGGCGCGGGGCGTCCTGTCTTCCTCGTCGAAAAGCTCGGCGAGCTTCTCCATCATCGTGCCGCCCAATTGCTCGGCGTCGACGATGGTGACGGCGCGGCGGTAGTAGCGCGTCACGTCATGGCCGATGCCGATCGCGAGCAGTTCGATGGACGTGTTGTTCTCGACGTAGTCGATGACCTCGCGCAAATGCTTCTCGAGGTAGTTGCCAGGATTGACCGAGAGCGTCGAGTCGTCCACCGGCGCGCCGTCGGATATGACCATCAGGATGCGCCGCTGCTCGGTGCGCGCGAGCAGGCGGTTGGCGGCCCACAGCAGCGCCTCGCCGTCGATGTTCTCTTTGAGGATGCCTTCGCGCAGCATCAAGCCGAGGTTCTTGCGCGCGCGGCGCCAGGGCGAATCGGCGGCCTTGTAGACGATGTGGCGGAGATCGTTGAGCCGGCCCGGATTGGCGGGCTTGCCTGCGGAGAGCCATTTCTCGCGCGCCTGGCCGCCTTTCCACGCGCGCGTGGTGAAGCCGAGGATCTCGACTTTGACTGCGCAGCGCTCGAGCGTGCGCGCCAGGATGTCGGCGCTCATCGCCGCCACCGAGATCGGGCGTCCGCGCATCGAGCCCGAATTGTCGATGAGCAGCGAGACCACCGTGTCGCGGAACTCGGTGTCCTTCTCCTGCTTGAACGAGAGCGGATCGAGCGGGTTGACGACAACGCGGTCGAGCCGCGCGGTGTCGAGCAGGCCTTCCTCGAGATCGAAATCCCAGGAGCGGTTCTGCTTCGCGAGCAGGCGCCGCTGCAGCCGGTTGGCGAGGCGCGCGATGACGCCCTGGAGATGCGAGAGCTGCTGGTCGAGATTCTGCCGGAGACGCGAGAGCTCGTCGGCGTCGCAGAGATCGGGCGCCTCGACCTCTTCGTCGAACTCGGTCGAGAACACCTTGTAAGCGTCCTTGTCGTCGCGGTTCTTGCCGTGCCAGTCGGGCCGCGGCTGGCGCGAGGGGCCCGCCGGCTCGTCCTCGCCCTGCTCGGCGAGCATCTCGGCGTCGGCGCCTTCCATCTCGCCTTCGGCGTCCTCGCCGGCCTCGGCCTCCATCGTGTCCATCGAAGCGGCGTCGGCCGAGGTCGACTGGTCCTCGCCGTCCTCGCTGTCGCCCTGGCCCTGGCCCTTGTCGTCGTCCTCGGTTTCCTGCTGCTGCTCGTCCTCGCCGGCGTTCTGATCCTCGGGATCCTCGATGTGGAGGTCCTTGATGAGCTGGCGCACGAGGCGGCCGAACGAGTCCTGATCGTCGACCAGCTTCGAGAGGCTCTGAATATCGCGCAAGACCGTAGCGTCGAACCACGGACGGAACGCATCGACCATGCGGCGCGCCGCGGGCGGCGGCGAATCGCCGGTGAAGGCCTCGCGCGCCAGGAGCGAGACGACCTCGGCGAGCAGCGTGTCGTCGCGCTCGGTCACCTGGTCGAAGCCCTCCTCGCGCGCGCGGCTTTCGAGCGCCGCCGCCATGTTGAGCCGCGTGCCCGCCATGCGCTTGGCGCCGAGCGCATCGCAGCGCGCGCGCTCGACGGCGTCGAACACCTGGCGCGCCATGGTGCCGGCGGGCAGGCGCCTCCGGTGCATCTTGGCGTCGTGGTGGCGGAGATTGAGCGCGATCGAATCGGCGACGCCGCGCAGCGCCGCCACTTCGCGCGCCGGCAGGTCGCGCGAGGGCACCGGCAGGCGCACTTCGCCGCCATGGACGCCCGACGGCTCGGGCGAGAACGCCACGGTCAAGCCGGGCTTGCGCGCGATCGCGCGCGTCGCCGCGCCGGTCAGCTGGCGGAAGACTTCGATCGGCGGATCGGGCCGGGCCAAGGGCGGACGTCTCGCGTCAGTTGCGCCGCTGCTTGGAGGCACCCTCGAACAGCTCGGTGCCGAGGCAGCGCTGGTAGTATTCGGCGATCACCGGGCGCTCGACCTCGTCGCACTTGTTCAAGAACGTGGCGCGGAACGCGAAGGCGACGTCGTTGTTGAAGATCTTGGCATTCTCGGCCCAGGTCATCACCGTGCGCGGCGACATCACGGTCGAGATGTCGCCGGCCATGAAGCCGGCGCGCGTGAGATCGGCGACCGCGACCATCGCGCTGATCAGGCGCCGCCCGTCCTCGTTGTCGTACATCGGCACCTTGGCCAGCACGATCTTCACTTCCTCGTCGTGCGGCAGGTAGTTGAGCGTGACCACGATGTTCCAGCGGTCCATCTGGCCCTGGTTGATCTGCTGCGTGCCGTGATAGAGGCCGGTGGTGTCGCCGAGGCCGACGGTGTTCGAGGTCGCGAACAGGCGAAACGCGGCGTGCGGGCGGATCACGCGGCTCTGGTCGAGCAGGGTCAGGCGCCCGTGGCGCTCGAGCACGCGCTGGATCACGAACATCACGTCGGGGCGGCCGGCGTCGTATTCGTCGAACACCAGCGCGCAGGGGCGCTGCAGCGCCCAGGGCAGGATGCCCTCGCGGAACTCGGTCACCTGCTTGCCCTCGCGCAGCACGATGGCGTCCTTGCCGACGAGGTCGATGCGGCTGATGTGCGAGTCGAGGTTGATGCGCAGGC
>DATBLL010000053.1:0-3168 GCA_036555425.1 Alphaproteobacteria bacterium
TGATCGAGGTGAAGTGCTTCATGCCGTACATGCCGAGATTGGAGATCGAGAAGCCGCCGCCCTGATACTCTTCGGGCATGAGCTTGCCGGCGCGCGCGCGTTCGGCCAGCGCCTTCATCTCGGCCGCGATCTGCGCCACGCCCTTCTGGTCGGCGTTCCAGATGATCGGCGTGATGAGCCCGCCTTCGTAGGCGACGGCGACCGCGATATCGACCGTATTGAGCTGGCGGATCACGGTCTCGGCCCATTGCGCGTTGACCGCGGGCACGGCGCGTAGCGCGCAGGCTGCGGCCTTGATGACGAGATCATTCACCGAGACCTTGTAGGCCGGCTCCTTCGTTTTCTTGTCCTTGGGCGCGGCTTCGTTGATCTCGGCGCGCGCGGCGAGCAGCCGGTCGATCTCGCAATCGACCGTGAGGTAGAAGACCGGGATCGTCGTGTGCGCCTCGGTCAAGCGCTTGGCGATGACCTTGCGCACGGTCGAGAGCGGAACGTCGGTGTAGGGCGTCGTCGGGCGCGGTGGCGGCGCCAGCGGCGGCGGCGCCAGCGGTCCCGGCGCACGCGCCACCGCCGGCGCGGGCCGCGCGCCGCCGGCCAGCGCGGCCTCGATGTCCGATTTCACGATGCGCCCGTGCGGGCCGCTGCCCGAGACGGCGCCGAGATCGATGCCGGCCTGCTTCGCCATGCGCTTGGCGAGCGGGCTCGCGAACACGCGCTCGTGGCCGTTGGTGCGCGGCGTGGCCGCGACGGTCGGCGGCTGCGGCGGGCGCGGCGGGGGCGACGGCCGCGCGGCAGCAATCGCGGCAGGCGGCGCGGGTGCGGGCCGGGGCGCTTCCGCCGGTTTCGGCGCCGGGGCGCCGCCGCCATCGGTCTTGAATCCTTCGAGCGCCGCCGCAAGCGCGGCCTTGTCTTCGCCCTCGGCGAGCAGCAGCGCGATCACCGCGTTGACCTTCACGCCCTCGGTCCCCTCGGCGACGAGGATCTTGCCGAGCGTGCCTTCGTCGACGGCTTCGACCTCCATCGTCGCCTTGTCGGTTTCGATCTCGGCGATGACGTCGCCGGCGCTGACCCTGTCACCCTCCTTCTTCAGCCACTTGGCCAGCTTGCCCTCCTCCATCGTCGGCGAGAGGGCCGGCATGGTGATCTTGATCGGCATTCCCCTAGCTCCGGTAGAGCACGGCTTTGACCGCCGCGATCAACTTCGCCGCGGACGGCAGCGCCAGCGCTTCGAGATTGGCCGCATAGGGCATCGGCACGTCTTCGCCGGTGACGCGCGCGACCGGCGCGTCGAGCCAGTCGAAGGCCCGCTCCATCATCACGGCGGAAAGCTCGGCGCCGATGCCGGCGAAGGGCCAGCCCTCTTCGAGCGAGACGAGGCGGTTCGTCTTCTTGACCGACTCGACGATCGTCGCGGCGTCGAGCGGGCGGATCGTGCGCAGGTCGATCACCTCGGCCTCGATGCCGTCCTTGGCCAGCTGATCGGCCGCGGCCATTGCGGTTTCCATCATGCGCGAGAAGCTGGTGATGGTGACGTGCGCGCCCTTTCGGACGACGCGCGCCTTGCCGATGGGCACGAGGTGATCGCCGTCCTTCGGCACCTCGCCGCTGCGGCCGTAGAGAATCTCGTTCTCGAGGAAGACCACGGGATTGGGATCGTGGATCGCGGATTTGAGCAGGCCCTTCGCGTCGGCCGCGGTCCAGGGCGCGATCACGATGAGGCCCGGGCAATGCGCGTACCAGCTCGAATATTCCTGGCTGTGCTGCGCCGCGACGCGCGCGGCGGCGCCGTTGGGGCCGCGGAAGACGATGGGGCACGACATCTGCCCGCCCGACATGTAGCGCGTCTTGGCCGCCGAGTTGATGATCTGGTCGATCGCCTGCATCGCGAAGTTCCAGGTCATGAACTCGACGATGGGATGCAGGCCGGCCATCGCCGCGCCGACTCCGAGCCCCGCGAAGCCCTGCTCGGTGATCGGCGTGTCGATCACGCGCTTCGGGCCGAACTCCTGCAGCAGGCCCTGGCTGACCTTGTAGGCGCCCTGATATTCGGCGACCTCCTCGCCCATCAGGAACACGGTGGGATCGCGGCGCATCTCCTCGGCCATCGCGTCGCGCAGCGCCTCGCGCACGGTCTGGGTCTGGGTGGCGCCGGTGTATTCGGGTTCGGCCGGCGGCGGCGTCAGCGGCGCCTTGAGCGGTGCACTCGGCGCCGGCGGCGGCGGCGGGGCGGGTTTCAACCCCGCGCCTATAGGTCCGATGCTGGGAGCGGGCGCACCGCTGCCATTGCCGGACGCCGCCGCGACGGGTGCGGCACTTGCTTTCTCCAAAGACGTCTTGTCCTCGCCCTCGCCGAGCAGCAGCGCGATCGGGGTGTTCACCTTCACGCCCTCGGTGCCGGCGGCGATCAGGATCTTGCCGAGCACGCCCTCGTCGGCGGCCTCCACTTCCATCGTCGCCTTGTCGGTCTCGATCTCGGCGATGACATCGCCGGCTTTGACCGCATCGCCCTCGGCCTTGAGCCATTTGGCGAGCTTGCCCTCTTCCATCGTCGGCGAGAGCGCGGGCATGAGAACCTGGATCGGCATGTCAGGGCGTCTCGCGATTCGCTCTTAGCGCACCTAGCGGTACTGGATATTCACGGCCAAGAGTTGATCGCCGAAGTGGCGATCAATCCAGCCGAGGAAGGCGGAAAGCAATTGCCACTCTTGATCCGGTGCCGTCGTCTGCATCTCGGCGGTGACCACCTCGGACAGACCGCGCCGAATTTTGATCCAGCCCCTGTGCTTGGCGTGGCGCCACTTCGCCTCGTCACGCTTCTTGCTGCCGGCGCGATGAAACGTGCCAAGCCCGCGCCGGCGAATGTCCGCCTCTTTCTTGACCATCGCGCCGTAGAGGCGATTTCTCTCTCGCGGGACGATCTGAACGAGCTTCATTGGCCTGCCCCCGGATCAGGTTGCATCACGCAAGGACGTCGGTGAAGAGCTCGGCCGGATCGGGCTCGGGGCTCTGCTGCGAGAACTCGGCCGCGCGCACGACGATCTCGCGCACTTCGCGGTCGACGTCCTTGAGCTTGGCGTCGTCGGCGATACCCTTGGCGATCAGCTCCTCGCGCAAGCGGTCGATGGGATCGCGCTTCTTGCGGACTTCCTCGACCTCTTCCTTGGTGCG
>DATBLL010000067.1:0-13468 GCA_036555425.1 Alphaproteobacteria bacterium
AGTCGGCGCGCGCGAAGCAGATGAAGAACTGGCTGTCGGCGCTGTCGGGGCTCTGGCTGCGGGCGGCGCCGATCGTGCCGCGCTTGAACGGCTCCTTGCTGAACTCGGCCTTGAGCTTCTTGCCGGAGCCGCCGGTGCCGGTGCCGGTGGGGTCACCGCCCTGGGCCATGAAGCCCGGGATCACGCGGTGGAACGGCGTCCCGTCGTAGAACTTCTGGCGCGCGAGCTCCTTGACGCGCGCGACATGAGTGGGCGCGAGGTCGGGGCGCAGCTTGATGACGACGCGGCCATGCGCCGTTTCCATATACAGCATGTTCTCGAGATCTCCTTTATTGTCCTGGGCGGTAGCGAGCGCGGCGAGCGCGGCGGCGAGGGCGAGGCCGGCGATGAAGCGCGGCAAGAGTCGCATTGGGCAAGCTCCCTGAGATGCGGGCGGTTTGTGGACGAAGCCGGCGCCGGGCGCAAGCGGCTCAGATCTTGACGCCCATCTGCGACAGGGAGCCAAGCAGGAACAGCGCGCCGAAGCCGAACACGATCAAACCGCCGGTCAGCGACACCGCGCGCTGGGCGGCATTGGCGAGGCGCTCGCTGGCGCCGCCGGCGCGGCTCGCGGCGCGGCGCACATAGATCGCGACGAGGCCGATCGCGGCTACGACGAGAAACGTGCCGAGCGACATCACGAGCGTGGCGAGCACGCCGATCTCGAAAATACCCTGCGTGAGCGTGAATAGAAGCACGAGAATCGCGCCGGTGCAGGGCCGGATGCCCGAGGCAAGCGCCACCGGCAGCATGCTGCGGATCCCGGCCATCGGCTTGGCCGACGCGTGAGCGTGGCCATGGCCGTGATGCGCGTGGTCGTGCGCGGCGCGCCCATGATGCGCGTGACCGTGGCCATGGCCGTGGTGATGATCGTGGCCGCCGCCGAATTTCCCGAGCCCGTGTTCGTGCGTGCAGCCACGGCCGACGATGCCGCCCCAGGCGATCCAAAGGCCGACCGCGGCGATGAGCGCGTAGCTCGCCACTTCGACGTAGAGGACGCTGCGCACCGTCTGGGTCTGGCTGAACTTGAAGACCAGCGCGAATGCGCCGACGAAGACGATGGCCGAGATCGCCTGGACCGCGCCGATCATCGCCGACATCGCGATGCCGTGCTTGGCCGCGGCGCGGGTGGCGCCGAAATAGGCCGCCGTCGCGGCCTTGCCGTGGCCCGGCCCGGCCGCGTGGCCGACGCCGTAGAGAAACGAGATCAGCAGAATGCCGAGGATGGGCGCAATTTCGCCCTTCTCCTTGTAGGCGCGGACTTCGCCGGCGAGCGCCCGGGTCAGCTCGGCCTGCCAGCGCTGCAGCTGCGTGAACCAGCGCTCGACGAGGCCCGGCGCTGCGGCCGATGCGGGGGTCTCTGCCTTGCGGTCGGCGCTGGTCGAGGGCGTGCCGCGGCCGAAGGGGCTCGTTTGCGCGGCCGCGCCGGCGATGCCCGTTGCGAGGAGTGCGATCGCCAACAGCAGCGGCGTGAGGAGACGGCGCATGAAGCGCGCGGCCGCGCTCACTTCTTGTCGCAGCGGAGCTCGATCCGCCGCGCGAAGGTCGCGCCGAAATAGAGCGGCGCCTCTTTGTCCTCAGCGACCGCGAATTTGCACGCCTCCGCGCCGCCGCCGGCGAGCTTCACGCCGATCTGCGGGTTGAGCTCGACGTCGACATAGTAGCTGTGGTCGTAGACGCCGGCGAAGAACTGCGTTTCGCGCGGATCGACCGGCTGTGGCAACACCGCGGTGAAGCGGTAAGTGACCTTGCCGTCCTTGATCGAGGGCGCGAAATCGCGCGTGGTTTCGATCGCGACCTCCTTGCCGCCCACGCGGATGTGCGTGAAGTAGCCGAAGTCCTTCAGCGCCACGAAGGCATTGGCCTCGAGCTCCTTCACCTCGTCGGGGTCGAACTGCTTGTTCTTGTTCTTGTCGAAATCGGCGATGAGGGCGTTGCTGAAGAAATCGTCGAACAGCCACTCGTGCTGGATGCCGACGACTTTGCCGTTCTCGAACTGCAGCGTGGCGGTGGCGCGGATCCAAATGTGCGGATGCGCCTCGGCCAGGGCCGCTGGTGCGATCAGCGCCAGGGCGAGGAGTACAGTTTTGAGAATGCGCACTACGGGCGTCCCCGGATGATGGCTTTCGATCTCGCTTATGGACCTAGCTGCCGACTGTGGCAATCCGGGGGCACCGGAACGGCCTGTAACACCATCACATATCTAAATTCTATGGCTTGTTAACGGGCTGCGGGCCGGGCCGGTCAAGCGGACAGGGCCGGTCAAGCGGACCCGGCTGGTTAATGCGAATGGCGGTGATGGAGGTCGGGGTAGTGCGGATGCGCGTGCGCGAGCCGGCCATGGCGGTGGCGATGCGTGTGGGGCTCGCCGGGCGGATCGCCTTGCGCGTGCTCATGGCGGTGATGCTCGTCGTGCACGTGGCGGTGCTCGTGCTCGAACGGCTCATGGACGTGCTCGTGCTCGTGCCGCTCGGCCAGATGAAGCCAGACGCCCGCGGCCATGAGGAGGCCGGCCGCAACGAGCTGCCAGGTGACCGGCTCGGCGAAGAGGGCGAGCGCGAGCACGGCGCCGAGGAACGGGGCCGTCGAGAAATAGGCCGCCGTGCGCGCCGTGCCGAGGTGGCGCAGCGCCAGCACGAACAGCGCGATGCTGACGCCGTAGCCAAGAAGACCGACGACGGCGCCGGCCGCGATCACGCCCGCATCCGGCAGCGCAGCGCCAAGGCCGAAGGCGATCGCGAGATTGATCGTGCCGGCGGCAAGCCCCTTGATGGTCGAAATCGCCACCGGGTCGGCGGAGGAAAGTTTGCGCGTCAGATTGTTGTCGATGCCCCAGGCGAGACAGGCGCCGGCGATGGCGAGGGCGCCCCAGCCGAAGCCCACCGCGCCGCCGCTCCACGACAGCACGACTGCGCCGGCGAGAATGGCGAGTGCCCCCGCGAGAATGCGCCGGTCGACGTTCTCGCGGAAGACGACCCAGGCAATCGCCATCGTCGCGAGCCCTTCGAGGTTCAAGAGCAGCGATGCTGCGGCGGCGCTCGTGGCGGCAAGTCCGAGCATCAGCAGCACGGGGCCGGCGACGCCGCCGAAAAGAACGACGCCCGCGAGCCAGGGCAAATCGGCGCGGCGGAGCGGAGCCTCGCTCGACGCGAAGCCGAACGCGCGGCGCAATCCCACAATCGCGAGCAGGCCGAGGCCCGAGGCGGCGTAGAGGAGGCCGGCCAGCGTCCAGGGATCGATGCGGCCGATCAGCAGCTTGGCGAACGGCGTGCTCGCGCCGAACAGCGCCGCCGACGCGAGGGCCAGCGGCGCGCCCGGCCAGGCCGTACGCAGCAAGTGTCTCAAAGCGTCACCGGTCGCTGATTCCATCGAAACGAAATCAGTATAGCGCAAAGGCAGGCGGGCATCGACGCGGTGACGCGCCGCCGTGCCGCGATTTCTAGAGCCGCGCGCCGATCGGGGCGCGCAGAGCGCCCGCCACCGCGAGGAGCAGACTGAGCGCGGCCACCACGCCGGGTCCGACCGGGAGATCGAGGATATAGGCGGCGGCCAGTCCGCAGAGGGCGCCCGCGATCCCGATCGCCCAGCCCGCCGCCAAGCGGCGCACGAACCCTTGCAGCAAGAGCGACGCCGCGAAAGCCGGGATGATCAGGAATGCGAATACGACGAGAATGCCAGCGAGATACACCGCGATCGTGATCATCGCGGCGAAGGATAGGAAGAACAGGAACTCCCAGGTCAGGCCGGGCCGTTCTTCGGCGCCGATGCCGGAGAGGGCCTGGAAGCGGCGCCAGCTCGGCGCAAGCAGCAACGCCAGGACGCCGTAAGCGCCGGCCACGAGCGCGATCTCGTGCCAGCGCACGAAGAGAATACTGCCATTGAAGATCGCCTTCAGCTCTTCGGTCCCCTGGCCCGATCCGCTGAGGATCATGATCGAAAGCGCGGTGGCGACCACGTAGACACAGCCGATGACGACCTCGCGCCCGGTGGTTCCCGGCATCGCGCGGAGCGCGGCGAACCCCGCGGCCGCGAGGACCGCGCCCACGAAGGCGAAGACCAACGCGACGCTGTCACGCGGATCGTACCCGAGC
The DNA here is from genome assembly GCA_036555425.1 of Alphaproteobacteria bacterium. Lineage (GTDB taxonomy): Bacteria > Pseudomonadota > Alphaproteobacteria > Bin65 > Bin65 > SBBV01. The sequence continues at coordinate 4,131 of DATBLL010000067.1, forward strand.
AGGAATCCGATGCTGATGCCGAGTGCCGCCACCTGCGCCAGCGCCAAATCGACGAAGATGATGCCGCGTGCAAGAACGTGAAGGCCGAAATAGACGTGCGAGACGATGAGCAGCACGGACAGCGCGAAGGCCGGCAGCAGGATTTCGATGGCGGTCATCGCGGTTGCGGTCGGATCTGCCGCGATGTGCGGGGAGAGGCTGCGGGCGGCACGGCTCAGTAGGCGCCGGCGGCGCGGATCGTCTTGAGGATCCCGTCGAACAAATCGAAATAGCTGCGCATGCCGGACTCGAGCTCGACGAGAGGAGGGATGACCGCAATCTTGATTCCGGTCTTGCCGGCCAGAAATTCCGCCGAGCGGCGCTCGTAGAATCCTTCCATCAGCAGCAACCGGACCTGGTTGCGCTGGATGGTGGCCGCGAGCTCTTCGAGATGGGCGACCGTCGGCGAGATTCCCGGCAGCGGCTCCACCTCGCCGACGATCCGGAACCCGAAGGCGTGGGCGAGATAGGGCAGTGAGCGGTGATAGCTGACCACGGCCTTGCCGCGAAGCGGCGCGAACCCCGTTTGCCACTCGGCCCGTTTGCGCTGGAACGCCGCCTCGAAGGCCGCGAGATTGGCGCGATAGGCAGCGCCGTGCGCCGGATCGTGCTCGGCCAGCCGCTCCGCGATGACGCGCGCCGCGAGCAGCCCGTTGCGCGGATCGAGCATGTAGTGGGGGTTCCCGGCCTTGTGCACGTTGCGGTTGGCGAGATGCTGCGCCCAGTCGTAGTCGTATTGCAGGCGCAGCTTCGTGCGTTCGGTCGGAAACCAGCTGATGTTGGGTGAGAATCGCCAGCGCAGCGCGCGGAGCGGATCGCTCCTGCTATCGCCGTTGCTGCTGGCGTAGTCGACCCGGAGGCCCGCGACCATGTCGGGCGTGAAGCCGAGCAGCACCGGCTGGAAGCCATAAAGGAGCTGCGCGTAGAAGCCGTAGTCGTGCAGCATCTGGCGCTGCAGGTTTCCGGTGACACTGTCGGTGAACGAGGCCTGGAACCAGCGGTGGACATATTCGAACTGGGCGGCGACGAAGGGGAAGCCGCGCGTGCTCCGCGTCGGCGTCCACTTCAGATAGACGTCGGCGCCGGCGATGTAAGTGCTGGCGCTGGTGCCGGTTGCGTTGTTGCCGAACGCAAAGGAGACGCCGACATTGGCGGCGAGCTCGGGCGTGATGTCGAAGCCGTTGAGCCAGCGGAAATTCTTGACCAGCTGGGCGAAGGTGCGGATGTCGCGGTTGCTCTGTGTGGCGGGTCCGATCATGTCGCCCTCGGCGCCGAGAAATGAACGCATCGCGCCACCTTTGCCGTTTTGCAGGCTCGCGACGAGCAGGGAGTACCAGGGCAGCGGCGTCAGCCAGTTGATCTGGGCGCCGACGCCGCGCATGCTGTCCCCGCCGAAGATGCGCGACATGATTACGTTCTGATTGACGAAGGCCCATTCGTGCGGGTGCATGGGATTGATGCGGCCGAAGTCGGTGAAGAATTGGCCTGCCCGGGCCTGCAATCCCCAGGGCAGATTGCGGGTCCGCATGTAGGCTTCCTCGAGCTCGGTCTCGGTTTCCCCCTCGGAATTGAGCGTGAAGCTCACGCGCACGACGCCGTCGAAAAAGGGATCGGCGATCCCCTCGATCATCAGCTCCGCGCCCTGCAGCGTGAAGCCATTGCCGATCGGATCGTGATGGCCGGGCATCAGGAACTGTGTGGTTCGGTTGGCGGCCGAGGAGAACGACCCTGCGCCGGTGACGACGGCGCCGACCTGAAAATCGATGTCGCCGAAGGGGCCCGGCACGCTGAAGGTCGGCGCCGGCCCGGTGCGTCGGGGCGGTTCGGGCGAGGGCGGCGTGCCGGCGGGCGTCGCTTGCCCCGGCGGTGCGGACGACGGGGCGGTTCCAATCGCCTTCAGTTCCAATTGGCGGGTGCGTTGCTCGAGCGCGCGGATGCGACGCTCGGACGGCCAGCATGGCGCGGCGGAACGCTTCGCGCTCCTCCTGGATCATCCGCTTCAGCGTGGCAACATCATCCTGCGCCGCCGCCGGCTGCGCCTCGGACGCCGCCGCGGATGCGGCGGCGAATAACAGCAGCGCATGTGCTGGAAGCCTCGACATTATTCATCCCCCGTTTGCCCCGTCTGTGCGCGGTAGTGTAATGTTATACTGTCGCGTTTCTCGGGCGCACCATGCCCCCCGCGTGCCGACCCATCCCGGCAACGGCTCCGAGGGACGCCTTAGCCGCCAAGACAGCCCGTCAGCGCCTTCGCCATGTTCCGCATGATCGTGAAATAGGCGTCTTTGCCCTCGGGCACGCCGAGGCCGCCGTCGGTGTCGATCGTGCCGGTGCGCGCCTTGGTCCCCTCGACCGCGGTCTTGACCAGTTTATCCGGCACCTGCGGCTCGCCGAAGACGCAGACGACGCGATCGCGCTGGATGCGGGCGCGGATGTCGTAGAGCCGCTTGGCGCTCGGCGGCCGCTCGGGCGAGATCGAGATCGAACCGGCGGCGGCAAGGCCGTAGCGCTTCTCGAAATACTGAATGGAATCGTGCGAGACGATGAAGCGCTTCCCCTTGAGCGGCGCGAGCTGTTTGCGCAGCTCGGCGTCGAGCGCTTTCAGCGCGGCCACGGTCTTGTCGCGGTTGGCGGCGTATGTTGCCGCGTTCGCCGCGTCGAGGGCCGAGAGATCGCGCGCCGCAGCGCGCACGATCGCCGCGGCGTTGTCGGGATCGAGCCAGACATGCCCGTCGATCTCGTCGTGGCCGTGCTTCATCCCGTCGCCGCGCTTGTCGCCGGCCTTCTCCTCGTGCTCTTCCTCTTCCCAGAGGCCGCCTTCGCGCGCCTTCAAGCGCTTCAGCGTGCGCGCGCTATCGAGCCTCAGAATCTTGGCTTTGCCCGCGAGCGCCGCCACCGGTTTCCCGAGAAACGTCTCGACGCCGGCCCCCGACCAGACGACGAGGTTGGCGCCGCTGAGTGCGGCCGCGTCCGAAGGCTTCAGCGAATAGTCGTGTGGATCGGCGCCCGATTTGACGAGCAGCACGGGCTGGCCGACGCCGTCCATGACCGCGGCCACGAGCGAATGCAGCGGCTTGATCGAGACGACAACCCGGGGCGGCTCGGCCGGGGCGCCGCCGCTCGGCGCGAACGGCAGCGCGGTGGCGACGAGGAGAGAAAGGAAACGGCGCATCGCGGTCTCCGACGGGATCTGCGGGAATGTAGCGTTATAACATAACATTCGGCGGGCCGAGTCAATCCCCGCAGCCGGACCGAGTCGCCGCCGGCTACTTCACGCGCTTCAGCACGCCGGTGACGGTGCGCTGCGGGACGCCGTCGCGGATGCGCTGGAATTCCACCTTCATGCCGCCGTCGTCGGTCAGCGTGCGGTGATAGACCTGCATCTCGTAGCCGCCATCGTCGTTGATGAGGATGTTGAAGACCGACAGCGTCTTGCCGCTGATGCGCGCCCAGTAATAGGGATCCTTGCCCGAGATGGGATCGATCGGCACCTGCTTGCCGAACATGTCCTGCCGGCTCGCCGCCGAATAGATGTTGTTGCGCCGGGTCGGGATGAAGCGCACTTTGTCCGGCGGCTGCTCTTCGTCCTTGCCGCTCGCCTTGTGGATCACCGTCTTCCACGCGACAAGAAAGCCCTTGCCGTCGGGGCTCTTGCTGATTTCGACGGTCAGATCGCGCTTGGCCTGATCCTTGCCCGAGATCAGGGTCGATTCGCCGGTGAATTGGCCGAGGAACGGATCGATCGTATCGGCGCGAGCCACCGCCGGCGCAAACCCAATCGCCAGCGCCAAGACCGTCCGCATCGCACGCATCGTCTCACCCATTTTTCGCGTGAGTCCCGCTGCGATCTTATACGAGTTCGCGCGGCGAGTCGCGCCGGGGCTGTCGAGGCCGGCTCAATTTCGTGTTAAGAGACGCGGGCGCCCCCGCGACATCGAGGAACACCGCCTCTTGCCGCCAGAAGCCTCCAACCCGCCTCTGATCGAGTTGCGCGGCATCGTCAAGGCCTACCCGGGCTGCCTCGCCAACGACCACATCGACCTCACCGTCGCCGCCGGCGAGATCCATGCGCTGCTCGGCGAGAACGGCGCGGGCAAGAGCACGCTGGTGAAGATCGTGGCCGGCGTAATTGTGCCCGACGCCGGGGAAATCCGCTGGCAGGGCGATGCCGTCACCATCGACGGGCCGGCCGCCGCGCGCCGCCTCGGGATCGGCATGGTGTTCCAGCATTTCACGCTGTTCGAGAGCCTGACCGTCACCGAGAACGTGGCGCTCGGCGCCGGCGCCGAAGGCCGCGATCGAAAAGCGCTGGCGGCACGTATCGCAGCGCTGGCTGGGCGCTACGGCCTCGCGGTCGATCCCCACCGCCACGTCCATCATCTGGCGGTGGGCGAACGCCAGCGCGTCGAAATCCTGCGCTGCCTGCTTGAAGCGCCGCGTCTCATCGTGCTCGACGAGCCCACTTCGGTGCTGACGCCGCAGGAGACGGAGACGCTGTTCGCGACGCTCAGGATGCTCGCGGCCGAGGGCCGCAGCATCCTCTTTATCAGCCACAAGCTCGACGAGGTGCGGGCGCTCTGCCAGCGCGCGACCGTGCTGCGCGCGGGCAAGCGCGTCGGCGAATGCGATCCGCGCACGGAAAGCGCCGCCGGCCTCGCGCGCATGATGGTCGGCGCCGAGGTGGCCCCGGCGCGGCGCGGCGCGCCGCGCGCGCCCGGCGGCGAGATGCTGCGGCTCGACCGGCTCGATCTGGCACCCGCCGATCCCTACGGCATCGCCTTGCGCGGCATCGAGCTCTCGGTGCGCGCGGGCGAGATCGTCGGCATCGCCGGCGTCGCCGGCAACGGCCAAAGCGAACTGCTCGCCGCAATCACCGGCGAGCGCGCGGCGCCCGACCACGCGGTTCGCATCGCGGGCGTGCCGGCCGGCGGACGCTCGCCCGCCTATCGGCGGAAGCTGGGGCTCGCCGTCATTCCCGAGGAGCGGCTCGGCCGCGGCGTGGTCGCGGAGCTGAGCCTCGCCGAGAACGCGGTGCTGACCGCCGCCGGCCAGGGGCTGGTCGCGGGCGGGCTCGTGCGCTCGCGCGCCGCCGCCGATTACGCGGGAAAGGTGATCGAGCGCTTCGGCGTGATCGCACGCGGCAGCGATGCCGAAGCCGACAGCCTTTCCGGCGGCAACATGCAGAAATTCATCCTCGGCCGCGAAATGCTGCAGAACCCGAAGCTGCTCGTGGCCGCGCACCCGACCTGGGGCGTCGATGTCGGCGCCAGCGCCGAGATCCACCGCGCGCTCGTGGCACTCCGCGACGCGGGCGCCGCGATCCTCATCGTCTCCGAGGATCTCGACGAGCTGCTCGCGATCTCGGATCGCGTCGGCGCGATCTGCCGCGGCCGCCTCTCGCCCGTCGTCGCGGCGGAGGAAGCGGGGCGCGAGCGGCTCGGCCAGTGGATGAGCGGGCTCTTCGCCGCCGGGGCGGAAGCCGATGCGGCTTAAGCTCGAGGCACGGACCGAGGCGGCACGCTGGGTCGCCTTCGTGACGCCGCTGCTGGCGGCCGTGCTCACGTTGGTTTCGGGAATCATCCTGTTCGCGGCGCTCGGCTACGATCCGGGCCGCGCGCTCAACAGCTTCTTCATCAAGCCGGTCGAGAATGTCTACGGGCTGACCGAGCTAGCGGTCAAAGCCACTCCGCTCTTGCTTTGCGCGCTCGGCCTCGCCGTGGGATTCCGCGGCGGCGTCTGGAACATCGGCGCCGAGGGGCAGCTCACCGTGGGCGCGATCGCCGCCGGCGGCCTGGCGCTCGCCTTCAACGGCGAGGAGCCGGGCTGGCTGTTGCCGGCCATGGTCGTGGCCGGCGCAGCAGGAGGTGCGCTTTGGGCGGCGGTCCCGGCTTTTCTGCGCGTGCGCTTCAACACCAACGAAATCCTCACCAGCCTGATGCTCAGCTACGTGGCCCTGCAATTTTTGGGCTATCTCGTGCATGGGCCGTGGCGCGATCCGCAGGGCTTCAATTTTCCACAAACGCGCGATTTCGGCGCGGGCGCCACGATCCCGCTGCTGATGGAGGGGACACGGCTCCACATCGGCACGCTCTTGGCCGCGCTCGCGGTGCCCGCCGCGTGGCTGCTGCTCGACAAGAGCTATCTCGGATTCCAAATCCGCGTCGCCGGATTGGCGCCGGGCGCCGCGGCCTATGCCGGCTATCCCGCGGGCCGCATCGTCTGGGTCGGCTTCATCGCCGGCGGCGCCATGGCGGGGCTTGCAGGCATGATGGAGGCGGCGGGGCCAATCGGAAAGCTGCAGCCGGTGATCTCGCCGGGCTACGGCTTCGCCGCGATCATCGTCGCGTTCTTGGGGCGCCTGAACGCAGTCGGCATCCTCTTCGCGAGCCTCTTGGTGGCGCTCCTCTATCTCGGCGGCGAAACCGCGCAGATCGATTTGAAGCTGCCGCCGGCCGTGACCGGCGTCTTCCAAGGCCTGCTGCTCTTCTTCCTGCTCGGCTCCGATTTCCTCGCGCGCTACCGCCTGAAATTCGAGCGCCGCGCGGCCGCGTGAAGACGCAGGGAGACGGGGAGGCGGGGAGGCGGGGAGTGAATGAGGTGAACCACGAAGACACGAAGACACGAAGGAAAATTTGCGTGCCGAACGCGCGCGATAGACTTTCCTTCGTGTCTTCGCGTCTTCGTGGTTCCCGGCCTTCTCCCCATTTCTCCGCCTCTTTGCGAAATTTCTTTGCAAGGCGAGCGCGATGATCGAGGCCGCCGAGGTCGCCGTCGTCATCCTGGTCGCGACGCTGCGCGCGGGGACGCCGCTGGTCTTGGCGGCGCTCGGCGAGCTGGTGACGGAGAGGGCCGGTGTCCTCAACCTCGGCGTCGAGGGCATGATGCTCGTGGGCGCCGTGGCCGCGATCATCACGACGCTCGGCACCGGCTCCTATGTGCTGGGGGCGCTCGCCGGCGCCTTGGCCGGAATCGCGCTGGCGCTCGTCTTCGGGCTGCTCACGCTCTCGCTGCGCGCGAATCAAGTGGCGGCCGGCCTTGCGCTGACGATCTTCGGGCTCGGCTTGAGCGCGTTTCTCGGCCTCGGCTACCGCGACAAGCCGCTTGAGGGGCTGAAGCCGCTCGCAATTCCCGGCTTGAGCGATATCCCGATCGTGGGGCCGCTCGTCTTCGGCCACGATGTCTTCGTCTACCTCTCGCTCGTCATCTTCGCCGGTGTGTCGTGGTTCCTCGCGCGCGCGCGCGGCGGCCTCGTGCTGCGCGCCGTGGGCGAGGCGCCCGAAGCCGCGCATGCGCTCGGCCACAAGGTGCTGGCCGTACGCTACGCGGCGACGGCGTTCGGCGGCGCAATGGCCGGCCTCGCCGGCGCCTATCTCACGCTCGCCTACACGCCGATGTGGGCGGACCAGATGACGGCGGGGCGTGGCTGGATCGCGCTCGCGCTGGTGGTGTTCGCCACCTGGAAGCCGGGCCGCGTTCTGCTCGGTGCCTATATTTTCGGCGGCGTGACCATCGCGCAGCTTCACCTCCAGGCGCAGGGGGTCGCGGTTTCGTCGCACATCCTGGCGATGCTGCCCTATGTCGCGACGATCCTGGTTCTGGTACTGATTGCGCGGGACGCGACGCGGATCAAGCTCAACGCGCCGGCCGCGCTGGGCAAGCCTTTCCACCCCGGCCGCTAGGGCCCGGCCGCGTGAATGACATGCCCACTATGAACGTCTTGCGGGAGAACCTCATGAAATCGCTTAGCCTCGTTCCGGCATTGGCCGCTTTGGCCTTGGCCGCGGCGCCGCCATTGGCCGCGCAGGAGCCGCTCAAGATCGGCTTCGTCTATGTCAGTCCGATCGGCAGCGCCGGGTGGACTTATCAGCACGAGTTGGGCCGCCAGTCTCTCGAGAAGACCTTCGCCGGCAAGGTGAAGACGACCTACGTCGAGAGCGTGCCCGAGGGCGCCGATGCCGAGCGCGTCATCCGCCGCCTCGCGCAGGAGGGCAACAAGCTCATCTTCACCACCTCGTTCGGCTACATGGACCCGACGGTGAAGGTTGCGCGCTCGTTCCCCAACACCGTCTTCGAGCACGCCACCGGCTACAAGACGGCGAAGAACTCGGGCACCTACATCATCAAGTTCGAGGAGGGCCGCTATCTCGCGGGGCTCGTCGCCGGCAAGATGAGCAAGAGCGGCACCGCCGGCTACGTCGCCGCGTTTCCGATCCCCGAGGTGATCCGCGGCATCAACGCCTTCACCATCGGCATGCGCGAGGTCAATCCCAAGGCGAAGGTGCGCGTGGTGTGGGTGAGCTCCTGGTACGATCCGGGCAAGGAACGCGAGGCGGCCGAGGCGCTGATCGCGCAGGGCGCCGACATCATCATGCAGCACACGGATTCGACCGCGCCCGTGCAGGCGGCCGAGGCCAAGGGCGTCTACGCCATCGGCTATCATTCCGACATGTCGAAGTTCGGGCCCAAGGCCCATCTCGTCGCCTCGACCCACAACTGGACCGGCTACTACCAGTCGGTCGTCGAGAAGGTGATGAAGGGCCAGTGGAAATCCGAGGCCTTCGTCGGCGGCATCAAGGAAGGCATGGTCGTGATGGCGGGCTGGGGGCCGATGGTGCCCGGCGAGGTGAAGAAGCTCGTTGCGGAGAAGGAAGCCCTGATCAAGGCGGGCAAGTTCGCGCCCTTCCAGGGCCCGGTGAAGACGCAGGACGGCAAGGAAATCGTCGCCGCCGGCAAGGTCATGGCCGAAAAGGACGTCCTCGAGATGAACTACTACGTCGAGGGCGTCGAGGGGCAATTGCCGAAGAAATAGCGGCGATCAGGGCCGCTCCGAGAGCGTCAGCGGTTCCGCGGGTGACGCCGGCGCGCGGCCCGAAACTTCTGCGCCGGCATCGGCGGGCAGGCGCCAGAATACCAGCGCCGCCGAAGCCGAGATTGCGGCCACGATCAGGAAAGCGGGCGCGAAGTCCTGCGCCACGGCACCCTCGGCGCCGCGCAGCGCCACGACGACATGGAGGATAAGCGCGCCGAGTCCCACGCCGACGCTCAGGGAAAGCTGCTGGCCGACGCTGGCGAAGCTGGTGGCGCGGCTCATGCGCTCGCGCGGCACGTCGGAATAGGCGAGCGCGTTGATGCTGGTGAATTCGAGCGAGCGGAAAAAGCCGCCGACGATCAGCACCGCGACAATCCAGGCATAGGGTACGCCTGGCGTGAAGGTTGCGCAGAGCGCAAGCATCACTGCGCTCGTGACCGCGTTGACGGTCAGAATCCGGTGGAAGCCGAATTGGCGGAGAAGGAGCGGC
>DATBLL010000079.1:0-2176 GCA_036555425.1 Alphaproteobacteria bacterium
GGCACAGCGTCGGCGGTTTTCGCGCGGACTTGCCCCCATCCAACCTTCCCCCGCAAGCGAGGGAAGGCTTCAGTGGCGCTCGGTCTTCTCGCGCTTCGCAAGAAACTCGAACACGCGCGTGTGGTCGCCGTTCCCCAATTCGGCCGTCGCTGCTTCCCACAGCGCGGCCACGTCCTTGCCGATCGCGCCGGCCGTGCCGGCGGCCGCAAGGGCTTCGCGATAGAGGCGAAGATCCTTCGCCATCTGATCGGCGCCGAAGCCGGAATCGAACGTGCCGGGGAGCACGTTGCGCATGTATTTGCCCTGAGAGGCGGCGCTGGCGCCGGTGGAGACGTTGACGACGTCGAGCATCGTCTTCAACTCGAGGCCCTGCGCGCGGCCGAACAGCAGCGCCTCGGCGGTCGCCGCCGTCGCGGTGGCGGAGAGAAAGTTGTTGAGCAGCTTCAGCGCCTGGCCCTGGCCCGGCTTGTCGCCGACGTGGAACACATTCTTGGCCATCGCGGCGAGGGCGGGGCGGTGCGCCTCGAGCTTGTCGCGCGGCCCCGCGCACATCACCGCGATGGTGGCCGCGATGGCGCCGGCGCGCCCGCCGCTGACCGGCGCGTCCAAGTAGAAAAGGCCGGCCGCGCCCGCGCGCCGCGCCGCCTCTTGGGCGGCGGCGATGCCGATGGTGGAGAGGTCGATGACTCCGGCGGCGCGGCGTGGCCTCGCGGCGAGAATCTCGGCGAGCACCGCGTGCACGTCCGGTCCCGCGGGTAGGCTGAGGAAGATCGCATCGCTCGCCGCCGCGATCTCGGCGACGTTCTGCGCAGCCCGTGCGCCCGGCGGCGCGCGCTCGGCCGTTCCCGCCTTGTCGAACACGGCGAGCGGCACCCCGGCCTTGGCGAGATTGGCCGCCATCGGCCCGCCCATGCGGCCGAGGCCGATGAAGCCGTAGGCGATCGCTGCAGGCATGGCGAGCCGCCTACTTCGGCGGCCTGATTCCCTTCTCGTCGAGCACCTCGCGGGCGAGGCGGAAGGCCTCGACGCCGGCGGGAATGCCGCAATAGACGGCGACGATGTGGAGCGCTTCCTGGATCTGCTCGAGCGTGAGCCCGTTGGTGAGGGCGCCGCGCATGTGGATCTTGAATTCGTGCGGCTTGTTGAGGGCCGAGAGCATCACGAGGTTGATGAGGCTCCGCTCCTTGCGCGTCAGCACGCCGCGGCCCCAGGTGCCGCCCCAGCAATACTCGGTGACCATGCGCTGGAAATCGCGGTTGAACGAATCGGCGGCGGCCGTCGCCTTGTCGACATATTCCGCGCCGAGCACGGCTTTCCGCTCGCGCATGCCGGCGTCGTACTGCTCCTGGCTCATCGTCTCCTCCGTTTCTTCGGGCCCGCGCGCACTCTATCATCGCGGCTCGGAGAGGAAACGCCCATGGCCACATTGCCCGAATACCGCGTCTTCGCGCTGAAATACGCCGAGCGCGTAGGCCGGCGTTCCGAGCACTTCCTCGGCGGCGATCCGCATGACGGGCCGCATCCGATGGACTATTTCGTGTGGGCGATCCTGGACGCGGGGCGCTGCTGGATCGTCGACACCGGCTTCGAGCACGCCGATGCCGAGAGCCGCGGGCGCAAGATCCTGTGCACCGCGGGCCAGGCTCTCGCCGCGATCGGCATCGACGCCGCCAAGGCCACCGACGTGATCGTCACGCACCTCCACTACGATCACATCGGCGGCTTCGCGCAATTCCCGGCCGCGCGCTATCACCTCCAGGACCGCGAAATGGCCTATGCGACGGGCCGCCACATGGCCGAGCGCGAGATCGGCCGGCACTACACGGCCGATCACGTCGCCGGCATGGTCCAGCGCGTCTTCGCCGGCCGCGTCGCATTCCACGACGGCGACGCGGACCTGGCGCCCGGCCTTTCGCTCCATCTCCTGGGCGGCCACACCGTGGGTATGCAGGCCGTGCGAGTCCGCACGCGCATCGGCTGGATCGTCCTCGCCTCCGATGCCACGCACTACTACGAGAATTTCGAAACCGGGCGGCCCTTCTACATCGTCCACGATATGGGCGGCGTGCTGCAGGGCTACGCCAAGCTCAAATCGCTCGCCGACGACCCGCGCTTCGTCGTCCCGGGCCACGATCCGCTGGTGTGCAAATACTATCCGGCCGAGGCCGGCGGCATC
>DATBLL010000088.1:0-6701 GCA_036555425.1 Alphaproteobacteria bacterium
TCTCTTAATTCATATGATTGGTACTGCGAGCACGAGGCTGTGGCCGATGCTGTTGCCGCCGCCCGGGCGTGGAGCGATTGGAACGACTACCCTACTAGTTGGCCGAAACAGCCACGAGCATCGGTGCCACGCGGTACGGTGCCGCTCAACGACGACATCCGACAAAGCGCTGCCCGGCGAATTGCCCGTATTCGCTGGGATCTTGAAAATGCAGGCCCCTTCTATCCACGAGAAAAGGTGCGGGAGGCTCTCTCGCATTGGAAGATCGAACTCTAGTCTCGTTGCATGAGGTGCTAACTCGCGTTGGCAGACCATCGATGCTCGACCCCGCCGCGATCAAGGCGCTCACCTTCGACGTCTTCGGCACCGTGGTCGATTGGCGCGGCTCGATCGCGCGCGATCTCGGGGCGTATTTCGCCGCGCGCACGCCGCCGATCGAGCGCGACTGGGCCAAGTTCGCCGATGCCTGGCGCGGCAAGTATCAGCCCGCGATGGAGCGCGTGCGCAGCGGCAATCGCGGCTTCGTCAAGCTCGACGTGCTGCACCGCGAGAACCTCATCGAGGTCCTGGCCGAGTTCAAGATCGCGAATTTGAGCGACAGCGAGATCGACCATCTCAACCACGTTTGGCACCGGCTCGATCCCTGGCCCGACTCGATCCCGGGCATGACGCGCCTGCGCCGGCGCTATGCGCTTGCCGCGCTCTCGAACGGCAACGTTTCGCTCATCGTCGCCATGGCCAAGCGCGCCGGCATCCCGTGGGACGCGGTGCTGGGCGCCGAAACGGCGCGCGCCTACAAGCCCCAGCCCCAGGCCTATCTGCGCGCGGCCGAGATGCTGAGCCTGGCGCCCGCGCAATGCCTGATGGTCGCGGCCCACAACGCCGATCTCGCCGCCGCCGCCAGGTGCGGCTTCCGCACCGCGTTCGTCCGCCGGCCCGATGAAATCCCCGGCAAGACCTACGATCTCGTCGCCGATGGGGGCGTCGATCTCGATTGCGCCGACGTGAACGATCTTGCCGACAAGCTCGCCTGCTAGTGCCGCCGGACCAATGGATTCGAACCACGGAGGCACGAGAGCAGGAGAAGAATGATTGCGCCCACCAGGCGCGCTCGATTATTTCCTCCGCGTCTCCGTGCCTCCGTGGTTTATTCCCTTCTTCTCCAGCGCCTGCCCAGCCGAGCCTGCCTGTCCTGACGAGAATGAAGCAAGCCAATTCCATCTTCGCCAAGGTCGGCACCTCGATCTTCGAGGTGATGTCGCGCTTGGCCATCGAGCACAAGTCGGTCAATCTCGGCCAGGGCTTCCCCGACGGCAACGGGCCCGACGACGTCCGCGCCTTCGCCCACACGGCGCTCGACGACCGGCCCAACCAGTATCCGCCGATGATGGGCGTGCCGGAGCTGCGCCAGGCGGTGGCCGCGCACAACAAGCGCTTCTACGGCATCGAGGCCGATTGGCAGAGCGAGGTGCTGGTCACCTCGGGCGCCACCGAGGCGCTCAACGATTGCATCAACGGCCTGGTCGAGCCCGGCGACGAGGTCGTGCTGATCGAGCCGCTCTACGACTCCTATCTCCCCATCCTGAAGCGCGCCGGCGCCGTCCCCAAGCTCGTGCGCATCGAACCGCCCAAATGGGAGCTGCCGCGCGAGGCGCTGCGCGCCGCCTTCTCGGCCAAAACCAAGTTCATCCTGCTCAACACGCCGATGAACCCGGCGGCCAAGGTGTTCACGCGCGCCGAGCTTGGGCTGATCGCCGAGCTCTGCCGCGAATTCGATTGCTTCGCGGTCTGCGACGAGGTCTACGAGCACATCATCTTCGACGGCCGCCCGCACGTTCCGCTGATGACGCTGCCGGGCATGCGCGAGCGCACCATCCGCATGGGCTCGGCGGGCAAGACGTTCTCCCTCACTGGCTGGAAGGTCGGCTATCTCACCGGCCCACGCCATTTGATCGAGCCGGTCGCGCGCTGCCACCAGTTCGTGACCTTCACGACGCCGCCCAACCTGCAGCGCGCCACCGCCTACGGCCTCGGCAAGGACGACGCCTATTTCCGCGACCTCGCCGCCGGCATGCAGCGGAGCCGCGACCGCCTGCGCGCGGGGCTGGAGCGCATCGGCTTCGGCGCCGTCGATTGCCAAGGCACCTACTTCATCAGCGCGGATTTCCGCCCGCTCCTGGCGCGCGGACCCTTGCGCGGCTTCAACGGCGACGACGTGGCACTGTGCAAGAAGCTCACGATCGAGGCCGGCGTCACCGCCATCCCGGTCAGCGCCTTCTATCAGAACGACGCGCCGCGCCACTTCATCCGCTTCTCGTTCTGCAAGAAGGACGAGACGCTCGATAGCGCGATCGAACGGATGGAAAGGTATTTCAACTCTTAGGGCGGGGGCCGCGGCGCGCCCGCGCAGTCCGCCGGTGCGACGAACATCATTTCGCGGCCGTCGAGACGCCAGATCAGTTTGGTGTCGTCGACGAAGCTGACCTCCCCTGATTGGGCGCGGTCGGCACAGGAGACGGCGAGCTCGGCGCGCAGCACCGCGAAGCCGCAGGGCCCGCGGCCCGGTGTCTTCGGTTCCGTCACGGCCGCGCCGCCTGTTGCCTTTGCGCGCCGGCCATTTCATATTTCCGCGACGCCCCTGGGGGGAGCCGCAAGGCTGAGAGGTCTCGGACGCACGCAAGCGTGCTTCGCGAGACGACCCCTCGAACCTGATCCGGTTGATACCGGCGGAGGGACAGGCGAGGCATGCGGGTTTCGACCGGCGCCGCGGCGCCATCCATTACAGCGTTTTCCGTCACCGTGCACGCGGCCGGGCTCGATTTCGGCGGCGCGCCGCTGTTCGAAGCGCTCGATCTCAAGCTCGAGGCCGGCTCGTGGACCTGCCTGCTCGGCCCGAGCGGCGTCGGCAAGACGAGCTTGCTGCGGCTCATCGCCGGCCTCGTCGAGCCCTGGCCCGGCAGCACGATCGCGTGCAGCGACGGCGGCGCCGTCGCCGGACGCATCGCCTACATGGCGCAGCAGGATCTGCTGCTGCCGTGGCTTGCGGCGCTCGACAATGTGCTGCTGGGGGCGCGGCTGCGCCGCGAGACGGTCACCGGCGCCGTGCGCGAGCGCGCGCGCTGGCTGCTCGCGCGCGTCGGCCTGGCGGACAAGCTCGCCGCCCTGCCCGCCGCGCTCTCGGGCGGACAGCGCCAGCGCGTGGCGCTCGCGCGCACGCTGTTCGAGGCGCGGCCGCTGGTGCTGATGGACGAGCCATTCTCGGCGCTCGACGCGATCACGCGCCACCAGCTCCAGGCGCTCGCCGCCGAACTGCTGCACGGCGCCACCGTCCTCCACGTGACGCACGATCCCTGGGAAGCGCTGCGCCTTGCCGATCGACTCTACGTCATGGCCGGCGCGCCGGCGCGGCTCGGCGATCCGATTGTCCTGCCCGGCGTCCCGCCGCGCGATGTCGGCGCGGCGGGCCTGGCCGCGCGGCACGCCCAGCTCTTGGCGCTCTTGGCCGGCGGGATGCGCGAGGCGGCGTGATGGCGTGGCTGCGCGGCATCGTCGTCGTTCTCGGCCTGGTGGCGCTGTGGCAGGTGGTGATCAGCTTGACCGGCGTGCCCGAATTCATCCTGCCCCCGCCCCTCGACGTAGCGCGCGCGCTCGCCGCCGACGCATCGCTGCTCTGCGAGCACAGCGCCGTCACGCTGGCGGAGATATTGATTGGCCTTGCTTGCGGCGCGGCACTCGGCGCGGCGACGGCGCTGGCCATGGCCGCGTGGCGCCCGGCGCGCGATTGGATCCTGCCGGTCATCGTTGCGAGCCAGGCGATTCCCGTCTTCGCGCTGGCGCCCATCCTCGTGCTCTGGCTCGGCTTCGACCTCTGGCCCAAAATCGCGATGGCGACGCTCATCATCTACTTCCCGGTCGCGTCCGCGTTCTTCGACGGCCTGCGCCGCACCGATCCCGGCTATATCGATCTCGCCCGGACGATGGGCGCCGCGCGCGGCACCATGCTTCGGCGCATCCGCGTGCCCGCGGCCTTGCCCGCGCTCGCCTCGGGCCTGCGCGTCGGCGTGGCGGTGGCACCGATCGGCGCCGTCGTCGGCGAATGGGTCGGCGCAAGGGCCGGACTCGGCCATCTGATGCTCCAGGCCAAGGCCCGCACCGACACGCCGCGCATGTTCGCAGCGCTCATCCTGCTCGCCGTCATCGGCGTCGCCCTCTACCTCGCCGCCGACTGGCTGCTGCGGCGGGCGGTGGCGTGGCACGCCGAATCCAATCCCGCCGAGGACTAATTCGAGATCGCAAGGAGACGAAAGATGAAATGTTTTTTCAAGTACTTAGTCGCAGCTTCTGCGATCTTGTTCGCGACTGCCGCCGACGCCGAGCAGAGGTTCACGGTGCTGCTTGATTGGCACGTGAACCCTGATCACGGCCCGCTCTTCGTGGCGCTGGAGCGCGGCTACTACAAGGCGGCCGGGCTCGACGTCGATCTCATCGCCCCCTCCGACCCCAACGACCCGCCGCGCCTGGTGGCGGCGAAAAAGGGCGATGTCGCCATCTCCTATCAGCCGCAGCTGCATATCCAGGCAAGCAAGGGGTTGCCGCTGGCGCGCATCGGGACGCTGGTGGCGACGCCGCTGACGACGCTGGTCGTGCTGCGCGACGGCCCGATCAAATCGATCGCCGACCTCAAGGGAAAGCGCATCGGCTATTCGGTCGGCGGCTTCGAGGAGGCGCTGCTGACCGCCATGCTCGGCAAGCACGGCCTCACGCTCAAGGATGTGACGCTCGTCAACGTCAACTTTTCGCTCTCGCCCTCGCTCATGGCCGGCCAGGTCGAGGCCGTGATCGGCGCCTACCGCAATTTCGAGCTCAACCAGATGGACATCGCCAAGCGCCCGGGCCGCGCGTTCTATCCCGAGGAGAACGGCGTGCCGCCCTTCGACGAGCTGATCTATGTCGCGCACCGCGACAACCTCGGCGACAAGCGTCTCCTCGCTTTCCTGGGCGCTGTCGAGCAGGGCGTTCAGTATCTGCTCAACTACCCCGAAGAGAGCTGGAAGCTCTTCATCAAGGGCCGCGAAAAGGAGCTCGACGACGAGCTGAACCGGCGGGCCTGGCGCGATACGGTCCCGCGCTTCGCGGCCAGTCCCGCGGCACTCGACACCCAGCGCTACAAGCGCTTCGCCGAGTTCCTGCTCGCGCACAAGGTCATCGACAAGACGCCGCCGGTCTCGTCCTACGCCGTCGACCTCGGCGCGCGATGAGCGGGCCCCGTGCGGAGCGAATGACCGACACGCTCGTGGCCGCCAACGCGCCGCTTTGGCGGGCGGCCACGGCGCATCGCTTCGTCCGCGAGCTTGGCGGCGACACGCTGCCCGACGCCGCGTTCCGGCGCTATCTGGTGCAGGATTTCGCATTCATCGAGGCGCTGGTGACGCTGCTCGGCTACGCGGTGGCGCGCGCGCCGGACATGCCGGCCAAGCGGCGCCTCGCCGGCTTTCTCACGGCCGTAACCGGGGACGAGACGAACTATTTCGAACGCGCGCTGACCGCGCTTGGCGCCGGCGAGGCGTTCGCGGCGCCGGATCGCATCGCGCTTGGTGCTGCGACCGAGCGCTTCCGCGCCTTGATGGCGGCCGCCGGCGAGCGCGGCACCTATGCCGAGATCCTCGCGATCGTGACGCCCGCCGAGTGGGTCTATCTCGAATGGGCGCGCGCGTCTCCGATGCCGGGGCCGAAACGCTTCTATCTCAAGGAATGGATCGAACTGCACGCGCTTCCGGCCTTCGCCGATTTCGTCGCGTGGCTGCGCAGCGAGCTCGACCGCGAGGGCGCCGCCGCGCCGCCTCCGATGCGGCAGCGCTTGGCCACCCTCTTTCGCACCACGCTCGAGCTGGAGCGTGATTTCTTCGAGGCGGCATATAGCGGCCAGGAACCGTAAGGCGGCTCAGCCGAGCTGCAGCCAGGGGAACGTCTCGTACAGCCACACGCCGATGTCGCGGAAGGTGCCGGTGACGAAGAGGATGCCGGTCGCGACGAGCAGCGCGCCGAGCGCGCGTTCGACATGGCGGAGGACGGGCCGCGCACGCTTCATCAGCCGCAGGAACCACGGCGCCGCCGCCGCCGCGGCGAGGAAGGGCACGCCCATGCCGAGCGCGTAGACGCCGAGCAGCGCGCCGCCCTCGGCGACGCTCTCCTTGGCGCCAGCCAGCGTCAGGATCGGCGCCAGGATCGGACCCACGCAAGGCGACCAGCCGAAGGCGAAGGCAAGCCCGACGAGATAGGCGCTCGCGATCGTCGCCGAACCGCCGCCGACATGGAAGCGCGCCTCGCGGAACAGCAGCCCGATGCGGAACACGCCGAGCAGATGCAAGCCGAAGACGATGATGATGCCGCCGGCGACGATGCTGAGGATATCGAAGTAGCGCGCGATCGACTGCCCGATCGCCGACGCGCCGAGGCCCATCGCGACGAAGACCGTGGCAAAGCCGAGCACGAAAGCGAGCGCGCCCGCGAAGACGCGGCGCGCGACCGCGGGGCCCGGCTGCTCGAGCTGCTCGAACGTGACGCCGCCCAAGAAGCAGAGATAGGGCGGCACCAGCGGCAGCACGCAAGGCGAGACGAAACTCAACAGCCCGCCGAGGAATGCGCCGAGATAGGAGACGTCGAGGCCCGTCATCGCTCTTCCCCTCTCTTCGGGGAGCGGG
>DATBLL010000151.1:0-8046 GCA_036555425.1 Alphaproteobacteria bacterium
TCCGCGTCCGCGCCGAGGGCGGCCAGAAGATCGCGGCCGCCGATCTCGTCGCCGGCGGCGGCATCAAAATCGGCGACCGCCTCGGGGGTTGATCAGCTGTCCGACAAGGAAACAGGAACCGGGGAGAAAAGAAACACCACCAAGACACCAAGGCAGTAAGAAATTTTTGCCGGCCAAGGGCCGGCAATTTCTTTCTGCTTTGCGTCTTCGTGCCGTGGTGGCGATCTTTCTTCTCCCCGGCTCCTGTTCACTTTTCACATCTCGCCCTTGAGCCAGTCGTCGATAAGGCGGCGGGCGATCGAATCCTGGCGCGGCAGGCGGAAGGGGGCGTCGGTCTCGTGGAATTCGCGCGCGTTGGCCTTGATCCAGTCGCGCGTGAACCAGCGCGCGTCGCGCAGCTCCTCCTTGTTGACCGCGAGCGCCTCGGTTTCGGCCTCGGCGTAGAAGCCCAGCATCAGCGAGGTCGGGAACGGCCAGGGCTGCGAGGAGTGGTAGCGCACGTTGCGGACGCGGGCCCCCGCCTCCTCGAACACCTCGCGCGCCACCGCCGCCTCGAGCGTCTCGCCCGGCTCGACGAAGCCGGCGAGCGTCGAATACATGCCGGGCGGGAAACGCGGATTGCTGCCGAGCAGGCACGCCTCGCCGTGCGTCACCAGCATGATCACGGCGGGATCGGTGCGCGGGAACTGCTCGAGCTTGCACCCCTCGGCGGTGCAGACGCGCACATGCCCGCCCTCGGTGGCGCGCGTGGGCGCGCCGCACTGGCCGCAGAAGCGGTGGCGGCGGTGCCAGGTGAGCATGCCGCGCGCATAGGCGAGCAATGCCCCCTCGTTGCGCGCGAGCCGCGGCCCCACCATGCGGAGATCGAGGAAAACGGCCTGGCCTTGCTCGGGCGCCAGGATCGCCGGGCCCGCATCGCCGCCCTCGATATGCGAGAGATCGGAGGCGAAATAGGCGCTTTCGCCGGCGAGGCCGAGGAAGACCGGCTCCTCGAGCCCGGGCGGCAGCTTCCCGTGCTCCTCGGCCGAGAGGAGGATCGCCGCCGCTTCCTCGGGATCGACGTAGTTGCGCGAGCGCCAAATCGGCACGAAGCGCGACGCGGGATGGGCGAGCAGCTCCGCGATCCAGGCCGCGTCCTTGCGCCGCTCGGAAACGCGGTCGAGGCCGCAATCGGCGTAGAAATTCGTCTCGGAGCGGGCGAGGCGGTACATCGGAGGACAGAGATCAGAGGACAGAATGATGAGGATAATTGCCACATCGTGCGACAATTTCCCATCACCCAAGATTTTCTGACCTCTGTCCTCTGGCATCTGTCCTCCGATTCCCCGATATTGCGTGCGGGAGGCCGGCGGCGGACGGGCCGCTCGCCAACCCGGCCAGGTCCGGAAGGAAGCAACCGTAACGAGTTTCGTCCGGGTCGTTGTCCGGCCTCCCACCTTCGCTTCCGTCATGTCCGCGCGAGCGATGAACGAACTGTTCCCGACCGAGCCCGCCAGCCCCTACCGCGTTCTCGCGCGCAAATACCGGCCCGTGACCTTCGCGGAGCTGGTGGGGCAGGACGCGCTCGTCCGCACGCTCACCAACGCGATTCGGACCGGGCGCATCGCGCATGCGTTCGTGCTCACCGGCGTGCGCGGCATCGGCAAGACGACGACGGCGCGCATCATCGCGCGCGCGCTCAATTGCGTCGGCCCCGACGGCAAGGGCGGGCCCACGATCGAGCCCTGCGGCGTGTGCGAGCACTGCACCGCGATCGCCCAGGACCGCCATGTCGACGTGATCGAGATGGACGCCGCGAGCCGCACCGGCGTCGACGACATCCGCGACCTCATCGAGGGCGTGCAGTACCGGCCGGTGCGCGCACGCTACAAGGTCTACATCATCGACGAAGTGCACATGCTCTCGAAGAACGCCTTCAACGCGCTGTTGAAGACGCTCGAGGAGCCACCCGAGCACGTGAAGTTCGTCTTCGCCACCACCGAGATCCGCAAAGTGCCGATCACGGTGCTGTCGCGCTGCCAGCGCTTCGATTTGCGCAGATTGGATCGCGAGCAGCTCGCGGCGCATCTCATCAGCATCGCCGCCAAGGAGAAGGCGAAGATCGCGCCCGACGCGATCGCGCTGCTGGCACGTGCCGCCGATGGCTCGGTGCGCGACGGGCTTTCGCTGCTCGACCGCGCGATCGCGGAATCGGACCCGGCGGCGGAGATTTCGGCCGAGCAGGTGCGCGGCATGCTCGGGCTCGCCGACCGCAGCCAGACGCTCGACCTCTTCGAGACCGTGATGAAGGGCGCCGTCGCCGAGGCGCTCGCTTTGGCGCGCGATTTCTACCGCGCCGGCGCCGATCCGCTGACCCTGGTACAGGATCTGCTCGAGGTCACCCACGGCATCACGCGGCTGAAGCTCGTGGCCGAGCAGGCGGCGGCGGATTTGAGCGCCAGCGAGGCCCAGCGCGCGAAGCCGCTGGCCGAGAAGCTCTCGGTCCCGGTCTTGAGTCGCGCCTGGCAGATGCTGCTGAAGGGCGTGAACGAGGTGCAATTCGCGCCGCAGCCGATGAACGCGCTCGAAATGCTGCTCGTGCGCCTCGCCTATGTCGCCGACCTGCCGACGCCGGGCGAGATCGTGGCGCGGCTCCAGAGCGAAGGCGCCGGTAATGGCGCCGGCGCGGCGAGCGGGGGCGCCGCGGCGGCCGCTCCGGCCCCGCGCGCCACGGCGGCGCCGATTCCACCAACGTCGGGGCGAGCCTCGGGCAATGGCGGGCCGCGCGCGGCGCTGGCGCAGCAGCCCCGCGCCGAGTCCACGCCGGCGGCCGCCCCATCGGCCGCGCCCGCGCCGCGCGCCGAGCTCAAGAGCTTCGCCGAACTGGTGCAGCTCTTCTCCGAGCGCAAAGAGGCAAGCCTCTACGCGGACCTCAGGATGCATGTGCACCTCGTGCGTTTTGAATTGGGCCGTCTCGAATTTCGGCCGCTGGATCGCGCGCCTTCGAACCTTCCCAACCGCGTCGGCGAGCTGCTGACGGCCTGGACCGGCCAGCGTTGGATGGTCTCGGTCTCGAATGAGCCCGGCGAGCCGACCCTGCACGAGCAAGAAGCCGCGCGCAAAGCGGATGCGCATGCCCGCGCGCTCGTTCATCCGATCGTCAAGAAGGCGTTGGCCGTTTTCCCGGGCGCCGCTGTCAAGGTGAGGCCGCTCGACGCCGACACTCTCGCTGCGGGGGCGCCGGCCGAGGAGCCGGCCGAGAGCGCCAATGGTGAGGCCGCGCCGCCGCCGGCCGAAGACTATCCCGCCGACTATGCCGGCCCCGAGGACGAGGATTTCGCATGAAGAACATGGGCCAGATCATGAAGCAGGTGCAGCAGCTTCAGGCCCGCGCCGAGGAGGTGCAGGCCAAGCTCGCCGCCACCGAGATCAGCGGCAGTGCGGGCGGCGGCGCCGTCAGCGTGACGCTCACCGGCAAGGGCGAGATGCGCCGCGTCAAGATCGACCCCGCCGCCTTGACCGGCGCCGGCGATCTCGAGATCGTCGAAGACCTCATCGTCGCCGCCTTCAACGACGCCAAGGCCAAGGTCGAGGCCCACGCCCAGCAGGAGATGGGCAAGCTCACCGCCGGCCTGCCGCTGCCGCCGGGCTTCAAGCTGCCGCTCTGAACGCGAAACCGACTCACGTATAGTTCCATCGCGCGACGTTGCGCGGCGCCGCGCGGGGCCACTCCCGCGCAGCCGCCGAAGGCGGCCCCTGGCGCGCCGCCGTCGCGCGGCCAGCCGCAGGGCCAGCG
Organism: Alphaproteobacteria bacterium; assembly: GCA_036555425.1. GTDB lineage: Bacteria > Pseudomonadota > Alphaproteobacteria > Bin65 > Bin65 > SBBV01. The sequence continues at coordinate 3,776 of DATBLL010000151.1, forward strand.
GAAGCTGCAAGCGCCGAGCGCGCCCGGCAAAAGCGGCGACAACAAGGAGAACGGCCCCAGCCGCTGAACGAAGAGGACAAGAGAGCAGCAACGACGGGCGCCCCGTTTCGCGGCGCCCGTATTTTTGCAGAGATCATGCGCGCGAATTTGCTCGCGGCGCGTGACGAAACTGAACCGCGGATGAACGCCCGCGACAAATCGGAACAATCGCAGCGGAGATGCGTTTCGAGACCGTATAGGCGTTGGTGGGGCCAAGCCGATGCGGGTATGCAAATGCGAAAACTCCTGGCGGCCCTTGTTCCGGCGCTGATTGCCACCGGCGCGATGAATCTCGGTCCGGCGGCGACGCCGGCCTCCGCGCAAAGCGCGGTTTCCATCTCCCTCTTTTATCAGCAGCTCGCGCCGCACGGACGCTGGTTCCAGCATCCGCGCTGGGGCTGGGCCTGGTTTCCGCTCGGCGTCGGCGCGGATTGGCGGCCCTATTCGCGCGGCAACTGGGTGTGGACCGACGAGTATGGCTGGTACTGGGTTTCGGACGAGCCCTTCGGCTGGGCCACCTATCACTACGGCCGCTGGACCTATGACGAGGCGTACGGCTGGGTCTGGATTCCCGGCGGCACCTGGGGCCCGGCTTGGGTCGCGTTTCGCTACGGCGACGACGAGATCGGCTGGGCGCCGCTGCCGCCCGAGACGATCGGCGCGAGCTACGATTGGGATGCGGCCTATACCGATCTTACCGCGAGCTATTATGTGCCGCGCTGGCTTTTCGTTCCGCGCCGCCATTTCCTTTCGCATCGCGTCTATGCCTACGCGGCCGCATCTTCGCGCAATGGCGACTTCATCGGTCGCACCCGCAACGTGACCCGTTACGAACGGGGTCGCCGCGGCGTGTTCAACCGCTCGCTCGAGCCGCGGCGCCTCGAAGCGGCGCTCGGCCGCCGCATCGTGGCCGCACGCATCAACACGGTGAGCAATCCGCGGCGTGTCGGGCCCGACCGGAGCAACCGCGCGGTCAACGTCTTCCGGCCCGAGGTGCGCATGACGCGCGATGCGGCTCCGCCCAACTCGGCGCGCGCGCTTCCGCGGGACCGGCCGCGTGCGGCGATACGGCGCGACGAAGTGGCCCCGTCCGACCGCCGCGACAGCCGCCGCATCACGCCGCAGCCGGGCCCGTCGCCGACCGCACGGCCGCCCTATGCGCCGCGCCCGCCTGCCTCTTCGCAGATCACGCCGCGCTCGCAACAGCCCGGTGCGCGGCGCGAGCACGACCTGCGCCGTGCCGCGCCCGAATCGATGCCGCCGGCCAACGCCGTGCCGCCGGGCGTGGCCCAGCCGCGCACGCCGCTGCCGGGCGATCACCGCGGGCGCGACGAACGCGCCGCGCCGCCGGGCCCATCGCGTACGGTTACGCGGCCGGCAGCGCCGCGCCCGCCCGCCGCGGCCGCGCCCCCAGCGCCACAGCGCAGCGTGCCGCCGAGCTTCGCGCACCCGCCGCAGCCGCCGCGCGTGGCACCCTCAGCGCCGCCGCAGCATCGCGCGCCGCCGGCGCCGCCACCGCGCGTCCAGCCACCGGCGCCGCGGCCGCAGCCGCACGCGGCTCCGCCGCCGCGCCAGGCTCCGCCGCAGCGGCAGGCCCCAGCCAAATCCGCCTCGCCGCTCAAGAAGCAAGAGGAGCCCAAGGGCTCCGGTTCTCGCTGAATCAGGCCAAACGCGAAGGCGGGCGCATCCGCGTCCGCTTTCCTTTGCGCGTCCGCTTCTCTAGTTTCCGCGCGCCATGGCCGGCGCGGGAATCGACCGCCTGATCCAACTGCTCGCGAAGCTGCCCGGGCTCGGGCCCCGCTCGGCGCGCCGCGCCGCGCTGCATCTCATCCGCCGCAAGGAAAGCCTGATGGAGCCGCTCGCGCGCGCGATGACGGAGGCCGCGGCCACGATCCGCATCTGCTCGACGTGCGGCAACGTCGACACGCAGGACCCTTGCGCGATCTGCGCCGATCCGCGCCGCGATACCGCGACGATCTGCGTCGTCGAGCAGGTCGCCGATCTCTGGGCGCTCGAGCGCACCGCGCAGTTCAAGGGCCGCTACCACGTGCTGGGCGGCACGCTTTCGGCGCTCGACGGCGTCGGGCCCGACGATCTCCGCATCCCGGCGCTCGTGGCGCGCGCCAAGCGCGAGAATGTCGGCGAGGTGATCCTCGCCACCAACGCCACGGTCGAGGGCCAGACGACGGCGCATTACATTGCCGAAAGCCTCGCCGGCAGCGGCATCGTCGTCACCGGCTTGGCGCACGGCGTTCCGGTCGGCGGCGAGCTCGACTATCTCGACGACGGCACGCTGCTGGCGGCGCTCAAGGCGCGGCGGAAGGTGTAGCGCTTGTCCAAGCCGCCGAGCGCCGCGGCGTTGCATGCGGGCGGACGGCCGCGCATCGGGCTTGCGCTTGGCAGCGGATCGGCGCGCGGCTTCGCCCATATCGGCGTATTGCGCGCGCTCGACGAGGCCGGCATCCCGATTTGCTGCATCGCTGGCACGAGCATCGGCGCGCTGGTGGGCGCCGTCTATGCTTCCGGGAAGCTCGACCTGCTCGAAACGGCGGTCCGCGATCTCGACTGGAAGGCCGTCGCCTCGTTTCTGGACGTCGTGTTTCCGCGATCGGGCTTGATCGACGGCAAGCGCATCGCGGAATTCGTGCGCCGGCACGTCCATACCGAGCCGATCGACAGGCTGCCGATTCCGTTTCGCGCCGTGGCGACCGATCTGGCCACGGGCGAGGAAATCGTGCTTGGCTCGGGCGACCTCGTGGAAGCGGTGCGCGCCAGCATTGCGGTGCCGGGCATCCTGACGCCGGTTCGCTGGAGGGGACGAATCCTCGCCGACGGTGCGCTCACCAACCCCGTGCCGGTCAGCGTCGCGCGCGCCATGGGCGCCGACGTCGTCATCGCCGTCGACCTCAATCACGGCATCGTCGCCGCCAAGAATTTCAAGCCGCGGCGCGCCGCCTCGCGGCGCAAGACGGTTGCGGCGCCGGCCGCGCGGCTCGGCGGCGGTCCCTATGCGCAGGCAGCCGGCTGGGTCCGCCGCGAATTGCGCACGGTCGCGGACGCGATCCCTGCCACGCGCGCGTGGTTCGCCGGCGATCCGCTGCCGAACGTGTTCGACGTGCTGCTGTCCGCGATCAACATCATGGAGACGCGCATCACCGAGAGCCGACTGGCCATCGACCGCCCCGATGTGCTCGTCCGGCCGGACTTGGGCGGCATGAGCCTGATGGATTTCGACCGCGCCGGCGAAGCGATCGCGACGGGTTACGCGGCGATGCACGCGGCGCTGAAGCCGCTTGAGGCGGCGCTGACAGCGCACCGGACGGTGTGAACGGCGCCGTGCCTGCGTCCATCCTTCGAGGCGGCGCCAAGCGGGGCCGCACCTCAGTATGAGGCCGAGATTGCTCGACCAAGTATTGCCTCATCCCGAGGTGGCGCGCCCCTTGGCGGGCCCTCGAAGGATGGACGCAAGCAAAGCGCTGGTTGCGCGCTCTTAACCCTCCCGCATCCCGCGCCCCAACGCCGCCACGCTTTTCCGCACGCATGCCGCTTGCGCGCCACGATTGCGGGGTCCATTCCCGCCGGTCATCGCCTGCCTCTCAACCTGAGGATCGCCCCATGCCCCTTTCCGCCCCGGCCGCGCTTTCGCGGCGCACGATGCTCGTCGGCGTGCTGCTCGCCGGCACCGCGCTCGTTCATCCCGCCTTGGCCCAGTCGCTGGCCGAGCGCCGCGTGACGCTCGACAACCAAACCGCCGTCGCCGTCGCGATCTACAACGACGATCTCGCGCTGGTGCGCGATTCGCGCCGCATCACGCTCGGCCAGGGGCGCAATCGCCTGGCGCTCGTCGACGTGAGCGGGCGCCTCCGGGCCGAGACCGCGCTGCTCATCGCCGCCAACGGCGCGCAGATCAGGACGCTCGAGCAAAATCTCGAATTCGACCTGCTGACGCCGCAGAAGCTGCTCGAAAAATCCGTCGGCAAGGAAGTGACGATCGTCAAGACCCACCCGCAGACCGGCGAGGAGACGCGCCTGCGCGCGCTCGTGCTCAGCACCGCCTCGGGCCTCGTCTTGAAGATCGGCAACGAAATCCACACCACGGCGCCGGGCCGCATCGTGTTCGACAACGTGCCGCCCAACCTCCGCGATCGGCCGACCCTGACCATCGATCTCGAATCGGACCGCGCCGGCGGGGTCGCGGCCGAGCTCACCTATCTCACCGCCGGCCTCTCCTG
>DATBLL010000152.1:0-6174 GCA_036555425.1 Alphaproteobacteria bacterium
ACCGCCGTGCGACTTATCCCCGAGTTTGGCCGCCAGCGCGGTGACGGCGTTTAGATTTGATTTCAAAATTCACGATACACCGCGCCGATTCATTGATCCATGTCAAGCGGCCGCTTGAGAAAAGCGCACAGCGGTTGTCAAAGCGTCGGCGTCGGCATCGCTCGCGCGGGCGCGGAGTGATATACGCGGCTGACGCCCGACGCGCACGACGATAGGCTTTCGGGCGGGCGCCGACGCTGGCCGGGTGTGACAACCCCGCGCGCCCAAGCGCTTGATTTACTGCGGCAACCCCACTAAATCCTCGCCCATCGACGTAACCCCATAGACGCGGAACACGGCCTCGCGAACCAAAGGAAGCGGCGGCCGATCCGGTGTCCGACGGTCCCTTGCGGGACCTTTAGGATGCAGTCTTCGCGTCAGGATCAACCGGAGAGAAAGACGATGGCGCTGCCCAGCTTCAGCATGCGCCAGCTTTTGGAAGCTGGCGTTCATTTCGGACATCACACCCGCCGTTGGAACCCGCGCATGGCGCCGTACATTTACGGCGTCCGCAACAACGTGCACATCATCGACCTGCAGCAGAGCGTGCCGATGCTGCAAAGGGCCCTCCAGGCTCTGCGCGACACCGCGGCCAAGGGCGGCCGCATCCTCTTCGTCGCCACCAAGCGCCAGGCGAGCCCGCTCATCGCCAAGACGCGCGACCGCTGCGGGCAGTTCTTCGTCAACCACCGCTGGCTGGGCGGCATGCTCACCAACTGGGCGACGATCAAGAACTCGATCCAGCGATTGAAGGAGCTCGAGGCCAAGCTCGCCGACGAGAAGGCGGTGGCCGGCTTCACCAAGAAGGAGCTGCTCGATCTCCAGCGCCAGCGCGACAAGCTCGAGCGGGCGCTGGGCGGCATCAAGGAGATGAGCGACCGGCCCGACCTCATCGTCGTCATCGACACCAACAAGGAATCGATCGCCATCGACGAGGCCAAGACGCTCGGCATCCCGGTGGTCGCGATCCTCGACAGCAATTGCGACCCCGAGGGCATCACCTATCCGGTGCCCGGCAACGACGACGCGCTGCGCGCCATCGAGCTCTATCTCGAGCTGTTCTGGGGCGCGGTGCTCGACGGCATCGCCGAGGAAGCGGCCAAGGCCGGCATCGACACCGGCGCTTCCGAAAGCGCGCCCGCCGAAATCGCGATCGCGGCCGAAAAGCCCAGCCCCGAGTCGCCGCCGCCGGCCGCCTGAGGCCGCGCTCCAGCGTTCTCGTTTTCTATTCCCCGAAAGGATTCGCCATGGCGGAAATTTCTGCCTCATTGGTCAAGGAACTGCGCGAGCGCACTGGCGCCGGCATGATGGACTGCAAGAAGGCGCTGGCCGAGGCGGGCGCCGACCTCGAGCAGGCCGCGGACTGGCTGCGCAAGAAGGGCCTCGCCGCCGCGGCCAAGAAGGCCGGGCGCATCGCGGCCGAGGGCCTGATCGGCGTCGCGACCGAAGGCGGGGCCGCTGGCGCCAGGGGCGTCGTCATCGAGGTCAATACCGAGACCGACTTCGTCGCGCGCAACGAGCAGTTCCAGAACTTCGTCGCCAGGGCCGCCAAGGAAGCGCTGGCCGTCGGCGGCGACGTCGAGAAGCTGAAGGCGCGCCCGTTTCCGGGCAGCAGCCGCACGGTCGGCGACGAGCTCACGCATCTCGTCGCCACGATCGGCGAGAACATGTCGATCCGCCGGGCGCAGATGGTTTCGGCCGCGCCGGGCGTCGTCGCGAGCTACGTGCACAACCAGGTTTCGCCGGGCCTCGGCAAGATCGGCGTGCTGGTCGCGCTGAAGAGCGGCGGCGACGCCGGCAAGGCGGGCGCGCTCGGGCGGCAGCTCGCGATGCACGTGGCGGCCGCCAATCCGCGCGCGGTGCGCACGGCCGAGCTCGATCCGAAGCTGGTCGACAATGAGCGCAAGATCCTGACCGAGCAGGCCGCGGGCTCGGGCAAGCCGGCCGAGATCATCGCCAAGATGGTGGAAGGCCGCCTGCGCAAGTTTTACGAGGAGGTCGTGCTCTTGGAGCAGGTCTATGTCATCGACCCCGAGAAGAAGGTGGGGAAGGTGGTCGAGGCCGCGGCCAAGGAGATCGGGGCGCCCGTCGAGGTGGCCGCGATCGCGCGCTTCCAGCTCGGCGAGGGCATCGAGAAGCGGCAGGACGACTTCGCCGCCGAAGTCGCCGCCGCGGCCGGCACCGGCAAGGCTTGATCCGCCACCATTGCGACGCCCGGCCGCTGCCGGCCTTGACGGGCCGGGGCCGCACGGCGCCAAATGTCGGCCCCCGAAGCCGCCCCAAGGCCAAGCCGAAAATGAGCGCGGGTTTGAAATATCGCCGGGTACTGCTGAAAGTGTCCGGCGAGGCGCTCATGGGCGAGCGCGAATACGGGCTCGACCGCGGCGTGCTCGATCGCATCGCGGCCGAGATCAAATCGGTGCACGAGCTCGGCGCCCAGGTCTGCGTCGTCGTCGGCGGCGGCAACATCTTCCGCGGCATCCAGTCGGCGACTCAGGGCATCGACCGTGCCACCGGCGATTACATCGGCATGCTGGCGACGGTCATGAACTCGCTCGCGATGCAGGGCGCGCTCGAGCGCCTCGGCCTCAACACCCGCGTGCAGTCCGCGATCCCGATGTCGACGGTGTGCGAACCCTACATCCGCCGCCGCGCGGTGCGCCACCTCGAGAAGGGGCGCATCGTCATCTTCGCCGCCGGGACGGGCAATCCGTTCTTCACGACCGATACGGCGGCGGCGTTGCGCGCCTCCGAGATGAACTGCGACGCCCTCTTGAAAGGCACCAAGGTCGATGGCGTGTTCAGCGCCGATCCGGAAAAAGATAGGAACGCCAAGAAATTCGACCGGCTCACCTTCCACGAGGTGCTGGCCAAGGACCTGAAGGTGATGGACGCCTCGGCGGTGTCGCTGGCGCGCGAAAATCGCATTCCGATCTTGGTGTTTTCGATACAAAATCCCGGCAGCATTGCCGCCGTGTTGCAAGGCAAGGGAAGCTTCACGGTCATCACTGACGAGGCGCGCTGATGGACGCAAAGCTGAAACAAGACATCGACCGGCGCATGGATGGCGCCCTCGAAACCTTCAAGAAGGAGCTCGCGGGCCTGCGCACGGGCCGCGCCTCGACGAGCCTCCTCGAGCCGATCACGGTCAACGCCTACGGGCAGACCATGCACCTCAACCAGCTCGCGACGGTCTCCGTGCCCGAGCCGCGCACGCTGACGGTGCAGGTGTGGGACCGCAGCATGACGGCCGCGGTCGAGAAGGCGATCCGCGACGCCAATCTCGGCGTCAATCCGCAGGCGGAAGGGCAGGTCATCCGCGTGCGCCTGCCCGAGCTCACCGAGGACCGCCGCAAGGAGCTGGTCAAGGTCGCTCACAAATATGCCGAGCAGGCCAAAATCGCGGTGCGCAACGTGCGCCGCGACGGCATGGAGGCCCTCAAGAAACTCGAAAAGGACCACAAGATTTCGCAGGACGACCACAAGCGCGGCTCCGACGAAATCCAGAAAGGCACCGACGGGCACATCAAGAAGATCGACGAGCTGCTGGCGGCCAAAGAAAAGGAAATCATGCACGTCTGACGCGTGATGGAAGCCCTCCCAGCCCCAACGTCACTGCGCCCGCCGCCCGTCCATGTCGCCATCATCATGGACGGTAACGGGCGCTGGGCGAAGCTGCGCGGCCTGCCGCGCACCGCCGGCCACCGCCGCGGCGTCGAAGCCGTGCGCGAGACGGTCAAGGCCGCGGTCGATCTCGGCATCGGCTACCTGACGCTTTACGGTTTCTCGTCCGAGAACTGGAACCGGCCGCCGCCCGAGGTCGACGACCTCATGGGCCTTTTGCGCTTCTATCTCCGCAGCGAGATCGCCGAGCTGCACCGCCAGGGCGTGCGCCTCCGGAGCATCGGCGACCGCGCGCGCCTGGCGCCCGACATCGTGCGGCTGATCGAGGAGGCCGAGGAGCGCACGCGCGGCAACGCCAAGCTCAATCTCACGATCGCGCTTTCCTATGGCGGGCGCAACGAGATCTTGCGCGCCATGCGCCTGATCGCGGCCGACGTCGCCGCCGGCCGCCTCGCCGCCGACGCGGTTGACGAGTCGGCACTCGAAGCGCGGCTGTTCACGCACGGCCTGCCCGATCCCGACCTCGTCATCCGCACCAGCGGCGAACAGCGTATCAGCAATTTCCTGCTCTGGCAGAGCGCCTATTCCGAGCTGGTGTTCGACGATTGCCTCTGGCCCGATTTCGGGCGCGAGAATCTGCGCCGTGCGGTGGAGGAATTCCAGCGCAGAGAGCGGCGCTACGGTACGGCGGTCGGCTGATCATGGCCGCAGCCGGAATTGCGGCAGGAGCGGGGGAATGCTGGGTGCCTAGCGAGACGGCGCAGCGCGTGGTGACAGCGATCGCCCTGGCCGTGCCCGCCGCGGCCGCGCTCATCCTCGGCCCGCCTTTTCTTCCGCTCTTCATCGGCGCCATCGCCGCGGTGATGGCGTGGGAATGGGTGCACGTGACCGGCGCAGCCGTCTTCGGCCTCACCGGCGGCACGCTGGCGGCGCTGCTGATCGCGGCCATCGCCGCGGCGTCGTTCGGCCGCTTCTACTGGGCCTACGGCATCGTCGCCGCCGCGGTGCCGATCGTTTACGCGGTGGCGCGCGCGCGCGCGCGCGCGCACGCGCTGCCGATCGCCGCGGGCGCGATCTACATCGGCGTGCCGGCGCTGTCGCTGCTCTGGCTCTATGCGCGGCCGGAGATCGGGCGCGGTTTCGTCATCTGGCTCATATGCGTCGTGATCGCGTGCGACGTCGGCGCGTATTTCGTCGGGCGGACGCTCAAGGGCCCGAAGCTCTGGCCGCGCGTCAGCCCCGGCAAGACCTGGTCGGGCGCCGTGGGCGGCGTCGCCGCCGCGGTCGCGCTGGGCGTGGCGCTCGGCATGGCACTCGGGCTCGCCCCCGCCATTTTTCTCGCGGGCGCGGCGCTGGTCTTCGCGGTAATATCCGAGATGGGCGATCTGCTCGAATCGGGCGTCAAGCGGGCCTTTAGGGTGAAGGATGCAAGCGGTATCCTGCCGGGCCATGGGGGCATGATGGACCGGGTCGACGGCATCGTGGCGGCGCTGGTGGTGGCCGCGCTCGCGATCTGGATTGCAGGAGGGGATCCGCGCCTATGGCGATGACCGCGCCCGCGAATGGCCCGCGCCGCATCACGATCCTGGGCTCGACCGGCTCGATCGGCTGCAACACAATCGACCTCGTCGAGCGGGAGCCCGACAGCTACTGCATCGAAGCGCTGACGGCGAACCGTAACGTGACGCTGCTCGCCGAGCAGGCGCGGCGCTTGCGGCCGCGCATCGCCGTGGTCGCCGATGCAAGCCAGTACCGCGCGCTGCGCGAAGCGCTCTCCGGCACCAACATCGAGGCGGCGGCGGGCCACGCGGCCGTCGTCGAAGCGGCGACGCGCCCGGTCGATTGGATGATGGCCGGCATCGTCGGCGCGGCCGGCCTCGCGCCGACGCTGGCCGGCGTGCGCCAGGGCGCCATCGTGGCCCTCGCCAACAAGGAGACGCTGGTCTGCGCCGGCGAGCTCGTGCTGCGCGAGGTGAAGGCCAAGCAGGCGACGCTGCTGCCGGTCGATTCCGAGCACAACGCGGTGTTCCAGGTCTTCGACTTCGAGCAGAGCGACCGCGTGGCCCGCATCATCTTGACCGCTTCGGGCGGGCCGTTCCGCACCAAGAGCCTGGACGAGATGAAGCGGATGACGCCCGAGCAGGCGGTGGCGCATCCCAATTGGCGCATGGGCGCCAAGATTTCGGTCGATTCGGCGACGCTGATGAACAAGGGCCTCGAGGTGATCGAGGCGTTCTATCTCTTTCCCGTGCGCAAGGATCAGATCGACGTGCTGGTCCATCCGCAATCGGTCATCCACTCGATGGTGGAGTACATCGACGGCTCCGTGCTGGCGCAACTGGGGACGCCCGACATGCGCACGCCCATCGCCTACGCCATGGGCTGGCCGAAGCGAATTGCCGCACCGTCGCCGCGCCTCGATCTCGCCGCGATCGGCGCGCTGACCTTCGAGCAGCCCGATTACGAGCGTTTTCCCGCGCTGCGCCTGGCCCGGGCGGCGCTGGACGCGGG
>DATBLL010000157.1:0-8796 GCA_036555425.1 Alphaproteobacteria bacterium
TCCGCGTCATCATCCCGCCGCTGACGAGCCAGTATCTGAACCTCGTCAAGAACTCGTCGCTCGCGCTCATCGCCGGCTACCCCGACGTCGTCGCCATCGAGAACATGACGATGAACCAGACCGGCCGCGCGCTCGAGGCGATCATGCTGATCATGGCGGTCTATCTCACGATCAGCCTCTCGATCTCGCTGGCGATGAACATCTACAACAAGCGCATCGCGCTGAAGGAGCGCTGACGTGGCGGTCTCCGACACCGCGACCGAAAACGCAGCGCTCGGGCCGCCGCCGGCCACGACGGGCTTCCTGGGCTGGATGCGCAGGAACCTGTTCAGCAACGTCTGGAATGCGCTGCTGACGATCCTCTCGGCCTATCTTCTCTACCTCGTCATTCCGCCGGCGGTGAGCTGGCTCTTCCTCGACGCCACCTGGTCCGAGGCCACGCCCCAGACCTGCCGCGCGGCCGAGGGTGCCTGCTGGGCCTTCGTGCGCGAGAAGCACCGCGTGATCCTGTTCGGCCGCTATCCCTATTTCGAGCATTGGCGCCCACTGCTCGGCATCGGCGTGCTGATGACGATGGTGCTGGTGAGCTGCTTCCGCCGCTTCTGGCGGCCGTGGATCGGCCTCGTCTGGGTGGGCGGCCTCGGCGCCTTCTTCGTGCTGATGTGGGGCGGCGACATTCCGGTCACCTACCGCACCGTCGCCGTCATCGGCGCCGCCGCGGCCGCGATCGTGGCGCTCGCGCGCGCCAGCGGCGGCATGCGCAGCCTGCTGCTCTGGATCGCGGCGCTGTTCGGCGTGCTGGCCGTGGGTTTCGGCGCGATCCTGCGCGTCCTCGACGCCATCTTGAAGGCGCTGTTCGGCATCGAGGACGTCTTGATCGGCGCGGCCGGCATCTGGTTCGAGATTCCGACCGGCCTCACCTTCGTGCCGACATCGCTCTGGGGCGGGCTGCCGCTCACGCTGCTGCTCTCGATCCTCGGCATCACGGTGGCGTTCCCGCTCGCGATCCTGCTGGCGCTCGGACGGCGCTCGAAGATGCCGCTGATCCGCACCTTCTGCATCGGCTACATCGAGCTCATCCGCGGCGTGCCGCTGATCAGCCTGCTCTTCGTGGGCTCGTTCCTGCTGCCGCTGTTCCTGCCGCGCGGCGTCGAGATCAGCGATCTCCTGCGCGCCCAGGTCGCCATCATCGGCTTCTCCGCCGCCTATCTCGCCGAGGTGATCCGGGGCGGGCTCCAGGCGATCCCGCGCGGCCAGTTCGAGGCCGCCGACGCGCTCGGCTTGGGCTACTGGCAGAAGATGGCGAGGATCGTGCTGCCGCAGGCGATCACGCTCGTGATCCCGCCGATCGTCAACACCTTCATCGGCCTGTTCAAGGACACCTCGCTCGTCAGCATCGTGAGCCTGACCGATCTGCTGCTCGCCACCAAGGACATGGCGATCGGCGACGTGAACTGGCGCGCCTTCTACGCCGAGGGCTACACCTTCATCGCCCTCATCTATTTCGTCTTTTGCTTCTTCATGTCGCAATACAGCCAGCATCTCGAGCGCAGCTTCGAGACCGGCCGCAGGAAGCGCCGCTAGCGCCGAGGGGAGGGACGATGGAGCCGATCATCATCATGCGCGGCGTCGACAAGTGGTACGGCCAGTTCCACGTCTTGAAGAACATCAATCTCGACGTGCAGCCGAAGGAGCGCATCGTCATCTGCGGGCCCTCGGGCTCGGGCAAGTCGACGCTCATCCGCTGCATCAACCGGTTGGAAGAGCACCAGAAGGGCCAGATCGTCGTCGACGGCGTCGAGCTCACCAACGACCTGAAGCACATCGAGCAGATCCGCCGCGAAGTCGGGATGGTGTTCCAGCACTTCAACCTGTTCCCGCACATGACGGTGCTCGAGAACCTGGCGCTGGCGCCGATCTGGGTGCGCAAGATGCCGAAGGCCGAGGCCGAGGAGCGCGCCATGTTCTATCTGAGGCGCGTGCGCATCGAGGAGCAGGCGAGGAAATATCCGGGCCAGCTCTCGGGCGGCCAGCAGCAGCGCGTCGCCATCGCGCGCTCGCTGTGCATGAGCCCCAAGATCATGCTGTTCGACGAGCCCACCTCGGCGCTCGACCCCGAGATGATCAAGGAGGTGCTCGACGTCATGATCGAGCTGGCGCGCGAAGGCATGACGATGATCGTCGTCACGCACGAGATGGGCTTCGCCAAGAGCGTCGCCGACCGCGTCATCTTCATGGACCAGGGCCAGATCGTCGAGCAGAACGCGCCGCACGAGTTCTTCAACAACCCGAAGTCCGACCGGACCAAGCTGTTTTTGTCGCAGATCTTGGGGCACTGACGCTCCGCAAGAGCGGAGCTTCGGGCAGAAGCGCGCCGTCGCGCACTTCTGCTGTAAGGCCTGCCTCCCAGGCAGGCCGACGGCCCCCCGCCCAGGCGTTAACAAACGTCAACATTCGTCAACATTCGTGGGCTCGCGGAGGACATCGCCGGGGCGGACGGCGCCCGATCCGCGCGCGTGAACCTTGGCTTTCGTTGGCTTTGATTGGCTTTCCTTGGCTTTTTCGCGCGCCCCATCTTGGCTTTTGTTGGCTTTTCGCGGCAGGCGATGTTGGCTTTTCTTGGCTTTCTGCGCCGGTGAGGTTGGCTTTTATTGGCTTTTCGTCGCCATCCCGCCGCCGCCAACAAGCGCCGGCGCACGATCGCGTTACGGCGGCGGAAGCCCGCCGTGTGATGATGCCGATGCACTTTGTCAAAGAGCGCGGGCGGCCGCGCACGATGCCGGCCGTCCGAGCCTCAATTCGAGGCTTGGACCGGATAGAACAAAACGAGAGCATTGTCAAGGCTGATGCGCGCCTCGGTTGCGGGGCTAAGATGCCGTGGTGACCCCGCCCGAGGAAAAGCCTCGCGAGAAAATCGATGCTCCGTCGGCGGTGGCGGACTGCAAGGCGCTACGGCGACGAAGCCTATTTGCGCCTCGATGCCGACCCAAGGCGCCATCGGCGTCGAGCGGCGTCCGCAGCGCCGTTGACACATGATCCCAGTTTTAGGATAACCTCTTGGCGCGGATGCGGCTTCTGACGGGCGAGAAACCGCTGCATTGGGTCGGCTCGTCCAAGCGCGATCTGCTTGCGCTGCCGGCGCCGGTCGTTTCGGCGATCGGCTACGCGCTGGGCCTCGCGCAATTTGGCGGGACGCATCCTGCCGCAAAGCCGTGGAAAGGGCTCGGTCCGGGCGTGTTCGAGCTGGTTGAGGATTTCGACGGCAACGCCTATCGCGCCGTCTATACCGTGCGTTTCGCCAGAGCGATTTATGTGCTGCACGCTTTCCAGAAGAAATCCCCGAAGGGATCGAGACGGCGCGGCGCGACGTGGCAATGATCGCCCGACGACTCAAGGCAGCGCAAAAGGACTATCGGCGGCACTACGGAGCGGACGGAGAGTGAGACATGGCGAGGATCACGCGCGGGAGCGGCGTCGTTTTCACCGATTTGCGCTTCGCCGACGCGCCCGAGCGGCGGACCAAGCTGCGCCTGGCGCAGGCAATCAACGCCGCGCTGGCCGAGCGCGCCGCGACGCAGGCCGCCGCCGCCGCGCTGCTCGGTATCAACCAGCCCAAGGTTTCAGCGCTCGCCAATTACCGCCTCGACGGCTTTTCGGTGGAGCGCCTGCTCGGCTTTCTGACGGCGCTTGGCCGCGATATCGATATCGTCGTCAAGCGCCGCGCCCGGGCGCGCGGGCGCATCGCCGTGCTCGCCGCCTGAGCCGGCCCTGAACTACCGCATACTGCTCGTCTTGAAGGTCTCGAACGACGCCAACGTGCTGCGCGAGGACGCGGCCGGTGGCTGCGCCATCGCCCGCCGATCCTGTTCTACGCCGAAAAGGCCGGCCTCGTGCCGGCCGCGCGCTACATCTTCTGCTTCGTCTGCTCCGCGCCGCGGGTGAGGCCGCGGCCGGCGGCGCTGATGTCTTCGCCGATGCCGGCGAAGGTGTTGCAAGCCGAGACGACGCCCATCAGCGCGGCGCCGAGCAGCAGCTTCAAGATCAGGCTCTTCATCGCAAATTCTCCCTGACGTATTGCCCCGCACACGGCCGCGAACCGGTGCCGGTCTTGGCGCGAAACGGGCGGTTCATTTCGGCGCGACGAGCCGTGCGGCCGGCGGCAGCTTCACCGTGGCCGGAATCAGCCCCAGCGCGCGCGGGTCGTCGATCACCTTCGTCTCCTGCTTATACGGCACGAACCCGGCTTTTTGGTAGAGGGCAAGCGCGCGGGGATGGTCGAGCGTGCAAGTGTGCACCCAGAGCCGGCGGGCGCCGCGCCGCCACGCCTCTTCGACCGCGCGCCCGAGCAGGAAGCCGCCGAGCCCGTGACCGATGAAGCGCGGCACGAGGCCGAAATAGGCGAGGTTCACGCCGCTCTCCGAGCGGTCGGCCTTGTTGCGGTAATCCATCTCGACATAGCCGGCCGGCTCGCCGTCGGCATAGAGCACCGAGATCTCGATGCCGGGCGCGCCGATCAGCGCCGCGAGCTCCTCGTCGGCGAGCATGCGGCGTTCGTACCAGAACCAGGGCTCGCCCACCGCGCCGTAAAGGTAGCGGTAGAACGCGACCGAGGGCTTGGCCAGGCGCAGCAGCGCCAGTTGATGATGCGGCTGACGCGGCGGCGGGGGCGGCGGCGGGGCCTTCATCTCGAGATAGGTGATGACGATCTCGATGCGCCGGAGGCCGGGCTTCGGCCGCTTCGGCGATTTGAGCCAGCGCTCGAAGACGCGCGTGCCCGTGTCGAGATAGCCGAGCTTGCGGTAGAACGCGGCCACCGCCTCGTTCTCGGCGCGCACCATGAGCTGGATCTTGGGCAGGCCGCGCTCGGCGAGCCAGCGCTCGGCCGCTTCCATCATCCGCCGGCCATGGCCGCGCCGCGCGTGCGCGCGGTCGACGGCGAGGTAATAGACCCAGCCGCGATGCCCGTCGTGGCCGACCATGACCGAGGCGGCGATGGCGTCGTTCGCGAGGCCGAGGAGAACGGCACCGTGCCCCGACGAGAGGCAGAGCGCGATGTCGTCGGCCGGATCGTTCCACGGGCGCGTGAGCCCGGCGTTTCGCCACAGCGCCACGACCGCGTCGAAATCGGCCGGCGTGTAGTCGCGGATCGCGAGATCGGTCATTGCTCAAGCGAAGTGAACAGGAGACGTGGAGGCGTGGAAAAAAAAGATTCACCACCAAGACACGAAGACACGAAGGCAGTAGGCAAGAAGATAAATTTCTTAGCGCGCCTTTGGCGCGCATTCCTTCTTCTTGGCGTCTTCGTGTCTTGGTGGCGAATCTTCCTTACTTCTCCACGCCTCCACGTCTCCTGTGAACTTATCTTCACGTCTCGATCGGGGTGTCGGGGCGGCCGGCCCATTCGGTCCAGGAGCCGTCGTAGACGGCGACCTCGCGCGCGCCGATGAGATGGAGACCCAAGGCCAGCGCGCAGGCCGAGACGCCCGAGCCGCAACTCGCGACGATGGGCTTGGCGGGATCGATGCCGGCGGCGCGGAATTTCGCCTCGAGGGCCGCGGCGGGCAGCAGCGTGCCGGTGGCGGGATCGGTCATCTCGCCGAACGGAATGTTCTTCGAGCCCGGGATATGCCCGCCGCGCAGGCCCTGGCGCGGCTCGGGCTCGCGCCCCGCGAAACGCCCGGGCGAGCGCGCGTCGATCACCTGCTCGCGCTTGGTCTCGATGTTGCGCTTCACGTCGTCGAGCTCGCGCACCAGCAGCGAGTTCACGCGCGCGGTGAAATGCCGCTCGCGCGGTCGGGGCGGGCCGCTTTCGAGCGCGCGCCCCTCGGCCTTCCATTTGCGCAAGCCGCCGTCGAGCACCGCCACGTCGTCGTGGCCGAAGACGCGGAACATCCACCACACGCGCGCGGCGCTGAACAGGCCGAGTCCGTCGTAGACGACGATGCGGTTGCCGTCGCCCAAGCCGAGCTGCTTCGCGCGCGCGGCGAATTTCTCGGGGCTCGGCAGCATATGCGGCAGCGGCGAGTCGGTGTCGGCGATCTCGTCGATGTCGAAGTAGACGGCACCCGGGATGTGCCCGGCGAGGAACTCGGCCTTGGGGTCGCGCTTCATCGCCGGCAGGTACCAGGAGCCGTCGACGACGCGGATGTCGGGCGCGCCCAGGCGCTGGGCCAGCCACGCGGTCGAGACCAGCGCCTCGGGCCGCGCGTAGCCGCGCTCGGGTTCGGTCAGCGGTCGAGCCACTTCGGCACCGGCAGGTTCTTGGAGCGGAGGAAGGCGGGGTTGAAGAGCTTGCTCTGATAGCGGTTGCCGTAATCGGCGAGGATCGTGACGATCGTCTTGCCCGGCCCGAGATCGCGCGCGAGGCGGATGGCGCCGGCGACGTTGATGCCGGTCGAGCCGCCGAGGCAGAGGCCCTCCTTCATCAACAGGTCGAAGATGATCGGCAGCGCCTCCTCGTCCGGGACCTGATAGGCGAAATCGGGCTTGAAGCCTTCGAGGTTCTTGGTGATGCGGCCCTGGCCGATCCCCTCGGTGATCGAGCTGCCCTCGGCCTTGAGCGTCCCGGTCTTGTAGTAGCTGTAGAGTGCCGCGCCCATCGGATCGGCGATCGCGATCTTCACGCCCTTGCCGCGCTCGCGCAGCGCCAGGGCGACGCCGGCCAGCGTGCCGCCGGTGCCGACCGCGCAGACGAAGCCGTCGACCTTGCCGTCGGTCTGCTCGAAGATCTCGCGGCCGGTGGTGCGGTAGTGGCCGTCGCGGTTGGCGACGTTGTCGAACTGGTTGGCCCAGATCGCGCCGTTCGGCTCCTTGGCCGCGAGCTCCTTGGCCTTGCGCTCGGAGACGTGGACGTAGTTGTTGGGGTCCTTGTAGGGCACCGCCGGCACTTCGATGAGCTCCGCGCCGCAGAGGCGGAGCATGTCCTTCTTCTCCTGCGACTGCGTCTCGGGGATCACGATCACGGTGCGGTAGCCGCGCGCGTTGCCGACCAGCGCCAGGCCGATGCCGGTGTTGCCCGCCGTGCCCTCGACGATGACGCCGCCTTTCCTGAGCTGGCCCTTCTTCTCCGCGTCCTCGACGATGGCGAGCGCGGCGCGGTCCTTGACCGACTGGCCGGGATTGAGGAACTCGGCCTTGCCCAGGATGGTGCAGCCGGTCGCCGCCGAGGGTCCCTTGAGCTTGATGAGCGGCGTGTTGCCGATGATCGAAACGAATCCGTCGCGAATTTGCATGGTCAAAAGCTGGGCATGCGCGGGAGGGGCCTGCACCGTATCGGCGCAGCGCGCGCCGATCAAGGCACGACCGCGCCGCGCGCGGCCCTCAGCGCTTGAACGCGCCCCACCGATCGCGGAGCTGCATGCGGTTGAGCAGCAGCCATTGGATGGCGATGAAGGCGAGGGCGTTCTCGATCTTGCCGGCGGCGAGCAGCGCCGCGGCCTCGTCGGTCGAGGCGGTGAAGACGCGGATGTCCTCGTGCTCGTGGGCGAGGCCGAAGACGCCGCCGGCGCCCCTGGCGTCGACGCGGCCGACGAAGAATTCGACCGCCTCGGTGCAGGCGCCGGGCGTCATCAGGAAGCTCGCGATCCGCTCGACGGCGCCGAGTTCGACATGCGCCTCTTCCCAGGCCTCGCGACGCACCACGGCCTCGGCGGTCTCGCCGGGATCGATGATGCCGGCGACGATCTCGACGAGCCAGGGATGGCGGCCGGCCGCATAGGCGCCGGGGCGGAACTGCTCGATCAGCACGACGCGGTCGAGCACCGGGTCGTAGGGCAGCACCGCCGCGGCTTGCCCGCGCTCGAACACTTCGCGCAGGAACGGCTCGCTCCAGCCCCCGTCGTGGCGCTTGTGGCGCAGGCGGTAGCGGTCGACCTGGAAGCGGCCCTTGTAGACGGTGGCTTTCTCGACGACCTCGACGTCGTCGCGGGTGAGGTCGCGGTCGAGCTCGGGGTCGCGGTCGCGCGTCACGATTTGAGCGCGCCGGTCATGAACAGCAGGGCGAGCCCCTCGACGAACTGGCTGATCTCCTCGGGCGCCTTGGGCTCGAGATAGGGGACGGCGCCGTTGCAGAGCGCCACCGCGGCGGTGGCGGCGAGGCGGCAATCGAGATCCTTCGGCACCTCGCCGCGCTCCATGCCGCGGCGGAAGACGTCCTCCCACAGCTTGGAATAGCGGCGCGCGAGGCGGTTCATCTCGGGCACGACCTCGGCCGGCAGGAAGCGGCGATTGTGCGCGAAGCAGGTGACGTAGTGGCGCCGGTCGCCCTGCAGGTGGTGGGCGATGGCCTTCTTGATCGTCTCGCGCGTCGGGACGCCGGCGGCGAGCACGGCTTCGAGATGGTCGCCGAACTCCGCGCCGCCGATGCGGCAGATCTCCTCGAGCGCCGCCTCCTTGGATTCGAAATAGTAGTAGAGGCTGCCCGGCTGCATGCCGAGGCGGTCGGCGATGTCGCGCGTCGTGGCGGCGTGATAGCCCTTCTTGGCGAAGACCTCGGCGGCCGCGTCCATGATCTCGCGGCGGCGGCGGAGCTGGCGTGGCTTGGCGGGCGCGGGCCCGGCGATACCGGCAATCTCGCTCATCGTGCCGATCCAAGATTGTTGAGCGTTTCGCTTAGCATCGCCGCTCCCGAGTGTCGAGGGAAACGAGGCCGCGCGGCAGGGGAATCGCATATGAAGATTTCGGATTCCATTCGTGCGCCGAAGCGCCCGTACGCATTCGAAAATTGCGCCGGGGAGCGAGCCACGATTCGAATGGTTCATTTCGCCCTCGACGCGAGGCCATATGCGATAGCCCTGG
>DATBLL010000194.1:0-12592 GCA_036555425.1 Alphaproteobacteria bacterium
GAATGACGCGGATGGCCCGGCCGCTCCGCCTCGTGGGCGCGGTGCTGGCGCTGGCGCTGACGACCGGCAGCGCGCGCGCCGCCGACGCAATGGGCTTCCGTGCGTGGATCGAGGCGTTCAAGGCCGAGGCGGCGCAGCAGGGCATCCGCGCGCCGACGCTCGACCGCGCCTTCGCTTCCATCCGCTTCAACGCACGCGTGATCGAGCTCGACAGCTATCAGCCCGAATTCGTGAAGCCGATCTGGGAATACATCGCCGGCGTGGTGACCGAGGACGCGCTCCGCAAGGCGCAGCAGAAATTGAAGGAGCACGCCGGCCTCTTCGCGCGCGTGCGCGAGCGCTTCGGCGTGCCGCCGGAATACATCGTCGCGATCTGGCGCATCGAATCGGGCTTCGGCGCCAATTTCGGCAATTTCAGCGTGATCGAGTCGCTGGCGACCTTGGCCTACGCCGGGCGCCGGCAGGATTTCTGGAAGACCGAGCTGGTCGCGGCGCTGCGCATGGTCGACAGCGGCGAGGTGCCGCTCGAGAAGCTCGTCGGCTCCTGGGCCGGGGCCATGGGCCATACGCAGTTCATGCCGACCGGCTTCCTCAACCAGGCCGTGGACTTCGACGGCGACGGCAAGCGCGATCTCTGGGCGAGCCTGCCCGACGTCTTCGCCTCGACCGCCAACCACCTCGTCAAGGGCGGCTGGCAGGGCGGCGACGCGTTCGGCATCGAGGTGCGCCTCCCCCCGAATTTCCCCTACGAACTTTCCGAAACGGCGCGCCAGCCGGTGGCCGAGTGGGCGAGGCTCGGCGTCGTCCGCGCCGACGGGCGCCCGCTACCGGCGTGGCAGGGCGAGACCGCGATCCTGCTGCCGGCGGGACACCGTGGCCCGGCCTTCCTCGTGACCCAGAACTACCGCGCGCTCCTCGACTACAACAACGCCACCTCCTACGCGCTGGCGCTGGGCCTGTTCGCGGAGCGCCTGCGCGGCGGCGGGCGCGTCGCCAAGCCCTGGCCCGTCGGCGACCGCCAGCTCGGCCGCGCCGAGAAGGAGGAGCTTCAGCGCCTGCTGGCCGAGCGCGGCTTCGATCCCGGCAAGATCGACGGCCAGCTCGGCCCGATGTCGCGCAATGCCATCCGCGGCTTCCAGAAGAAGGCCGGGCTGCCGGCCGACGGCTATGCCGAATATGGTTTATTGGAGCTGGCACGGCGCACGCCCAAGCCCTGAGGGCGGGAACGCCCCAATTCCCGCTTGCGTAATCCATAAAGAGTTGATTCTTTTCGCATTCACGAAGGGTTCCGCCTGGGGATAGGCGGATTCTCCGGGCCAAGTTTGGGGGCCAGCATGATCGACCGGTATCCAAGGCGCTTCGCGCCTGTTGCCCGCCTTGCGGCGCTGGCGGCGCTTGCCGCCTTGAGCGCCTGCGGCGGATCGCGCTTCTCGGGCTCGATGGCCGAACAGCTCAACCGCTGCCGCGCCGAGTCGGGCGCCATCTACGCGGCCGCGAGCTTCGACGACTATCTCCGCCGCGTGCGCGCCACCGCGCAGCGCTGCGGCGTCGGCAGCACGGGCTTGGCGGCGCTGAGCGGCGTGGGGCAGCGCGCGGTGCTCGACACCAACCGCTTCCCGGCCGGCCTCTTCCCGCAGATGGCGGCGCTGCCGCGCGGCGAGTATCGCGAAGGCCTGCCCAATGCGACGCGGAAATATGTCGAGGACCGCATCGAGCGGCTCTCCGAGCAGGGCCGTCAGCTGCTCGAGCGCCACCGCGCGGTGCTGAAACGCGTCGAGGCGCGCTACGGCGTGCCGGCCGAATACATCGTGGCGTTCTGGGGGGTCGAGACGAACTTCGGCGGCTTCCTCGGCAATCACGACGTGGTCGAGACGCTCGCGAACCTCGGCTACGGCGCGAGCCGGCGAAAGTTCTTCACCGAGGAGCTTCTGGGCGCGCTCATCCTCGTCGACCGCGGCCAGGTGCGCCGCGGCTTCAGGGGCTCCTATGCCGGCGCCTTCGGCCACGCGCAGTTCATGCCCACCTCTTACATCCAGAACGCGGTCGATTTCGACGGCGACGGGCGCGCCGATCTCTTCGGCTCGCTGCCCGACGTCTTCGCCTCGATCGCCAATTACGAAGTGCGGCGCGGGCGCTGGGATCCGCGCGTGGGCTCGGCGATCTTCGAGGTGCGCCTGCCGCGCGAATTCAACTACGAAGAGGCCGACATCGAGAACCGCCGCGACGTCGGTTATTGGGTGAGCCGGCGCGTGACCTATGCCGACGGCGCGCCGCTCGCGAGCAACATCGGCGAGGCCGCGATCATCGTGCCGGCCGGCTGCGACGGCCCCGCCTTCATGGTGACGCGGAACTTCTATGCGATCATGGATTACAACCCGCTGGTCGAATACGCGATGGCGGTCTCGATGCTGGCCGAGACCATGCGCGCCGGCGAATACCGCCTCGCCAAGGCCTGGCCCGAGGAAGACGCGCTCGCCGCGGGCGACCGCGCGCGCCTCCAGGAGGCCTTGAACCGCCGCGGCTACGGCGACCTCTCCGTCGACGGCAAGCTCGGCCGCGAGAGCCGCGCCGCCGTCCGCCGCGCCCAGGCCGCCCTCGGCCAATGCGCCGACGGCTACGCCAACGTCTCGCTGCTCTACGCGCTCGACGAGGCCGACCGCCGGGTGCGCGAGGCGTCGAGCCGGCGGCGCAGCCTCTTCCCGGCCCACGCCTCGACGAAGGCCCGGCGGCGCTGAAGATCGCACCGTCGCGCAACCGCCTTCTACAGCACCGACCGCACCAATCCCCCATCCACGGTCACGTTCTGCGCGGTGATGTAGCTGGCGTGGCGCGAGCAGAGGAAGGCGACGACGGGGCCGAAATCGTCGGCCTCGCCCAGGCGCTTCATCGGCACCGCTTCGGCCATGCGGCGCCTGGCTTCGTCCTCGCCGATGTTCTGGCGCAGCGATTGCTGGCGGTAGACGCGCTTCAGCGCGCCGGTGTCCATCAAGCCCGGCAGCACGTTGTTGACCGTCACACCCTGCGCCGCCACTTCGCGCGCGATCGTCGACATGGCGCCGGTCAAGCCGCCGCGCGCGCCGTTGGAGAGCACGAGGTTGGGATAGGGCTCGCGCACCGAGAACGAGGTGACGTTGACGATGCGGCCCCAGCGCCGCGCCATCATCTCGGGCAGCACGAGGCGCGCGATCCGCAAGGCCGAGAGCATGTTGGTTTCGAGCGCCCTGAGCCACGCCGTCTCGTCGTGCTCGAGGAACTGGCCGGGCGGCGGCCCGCCGGCGTTGGTGACGAGGATCGAAACGGCGCCGCCCAGCGCCTTCACCGCGCGCTCGTGGATGAAGGCGCCCTGCGTCGCGTCGGCGACGTCGCCCTTGACGAACGTGGCGTCGGCGCCGAGCGCCTTCACCGCCACCTCGCCGTTTGCCGCATCGCGGCCGTTGAGCGCCACCTTCACGCCGGCCTGATGCAGGAATTTCGCCGCCGAGAAGGTGAGCCCCTGCGTGCCGCCCAGAACCAGCGCGCGCTCGCCCTTGATGCCGAGATCCATGATTGCTCCTCCGTCGCCGCCCTATTTGGCACGGCCATCCACGGCGGCGAAAGGGACTCAACGCCTGCGCAAGCCCGCTCCCCGCCTGTGGGGGGCGGGCGAACGCGAAGCGTTCGACCGAGGGGGCGCCTCCAGCGCGCGGCCGCGGGAGAGGAGTGCCCACAGGTCGCCGCGATCGCGGCTCCGGCGACACGGGCGGGCATGCCAGGAAATGGCTTGCCCTCCCGTTCCGGCGCGCTACAACGGCTCTCGTCGAAACGAGGGAGGACTTCCATGACTATCCGGCTCGCCGCTGGCATTGCGCTGGCGGCATTGTTCGCCGTGCCTGCGTCGGCGCAGGAAATCGTGTTGAAGGGCGCCAGCGGTTTCCCCGAGGGAACGGCCTATTCGGTCAAGTTCGAAGCCTATGTGAAGCAGGTCAACGAGAAGGGCAAAGGCCTCATCCGCATCAACTACCTCGGCGGCGCGCCCAAGGTGATGCCGACCTTCGACGTGGGGAAGAACCTCCGCGACGGCCTCGTCGACATCATCAGCAACACCGGCGCCTACTACACCAACGTGGTGCCCGAGGCCGATGCGCAGAAGCTGCTGGAGGTCTCGATGGCCGAGCTGCGCAAGAACGGCGGCATGGCCTATCTCGAGAAAATCTACAACGAGAAGATGAAGGCGCACTATCTCGCGCGGATCTTCAACTACGATGAATTCCACATCTATCTCAACAAGGAGATCAAGAGTCCGGACTTCACCGGCTTGAAGATCCGCGTGACGCCGATCTACCGCGCGATGGTCGAGAAGCTCGGCGGCACGGCCGTCACCTCCGCGCCGCCCGACGTCTACAGCATGCTCGAGCGCAACACGGTCGACGGCTATGGCTGGCCGGCGCGCGGAATTTTCGACTTCTCGTGGGAGAAAGTGACGAAGTACCGCGTCGATCCCGGCTTCTACAACGCCGACCTGCAGATTCTCGTGAACCTCGACGTCTGGACCAAGAAGCTCAACGACAAGCAGAGGTCGCTCCTGACCGAAATCGCGATGGCGATCGAGACCGACACCGCGGACAAGACCGCCAACGACGCCGAGCGCAAGAAGCAGGAAGCGGCCGGCATCAAGGTGCTGCGCTTCTCGGCCGCCGACGAGAAGAAGTATCTCCAGATCGCGCGCGACGCCGGCTGGGAAGCGGTGATCAAGGCCAGCCCCGAGCACGGGCCGAAGCTGCGCGAGTACTTCACGAAGAAGAACTAGGCATTGGATCGGCAATCAACGTCATCCCGACCGAAGCGGGTCGGCCCGCAAGTGCGGGCCTTCCGCCGAAGCGCGCCTTGGCGCGCTTCGGCCCTAAGCTCGGGCGAAGCCCGAGTGACGCGGCCGTGAAGTGGAGGGATCGTGCGCCAGCTGGCCCGCGATCCCTCCGCTGCGCACGGCGCAAAAGCGCCGTGCTCCGGTCGGGATGACGGTGAAGGCAATTAGACTCCCATGGGCGCCACTCTCCTCAAAGCCTTCGAGCGCGTGCTCGAATTCTTCTGCACCGTGTTCGCGCTGGTGCTGGGGGCGCTCATCTTGCTGATGTGCGTCGACATCGCGATCCGCAATTTCCGCATCGGGTCGCTGCCCTGGCTCATCGAGCTGACCGAATACGCGATGTATGCGGGCACGTTCCTGGCGGCGCCCTGGGTGCTGCGGCTCGGCAGCCACGTGCGCGTCGACGCGCTCCTCACCGCGATACCGAAGAAGGCCGCGGTGCGCATGGAGCAGCTCGTCGACGCCGTCGGCTTCGCGATCTCGCTGGTGCTCGTCTACTTCGGCGCGCTCGCGGTGCTCGACGCTTGGAACACCAACCTCGTCGCGCGCAAGACCTGGAATTTCGACGAGTGGCTGCTGCTGCTGCCGATCCCGATTTCGGGCGTGCTGCTCGCGGCCGAATTCGTCCTCCGCATCGCGCGCGTCCGCGGCGTCGTCGCCGACGCGTACGACCGCGCCAGCCGCGCCAGCATCTGACGCCATGGATTGGGTGTCGGCTCTCGTCCTCATGCTGGGGATGATCTGCGCCTTCATGGCGCTGGGCCTTCCGGTCGCGTTCGCGTTCCTGCTCGCCAACATCGTGGGCGCGCTCATTTTCTTGGGCGGCGCGGTCGGGCTCGTCGCGCTCGTCCGCGGGTCGATGGCCTCGATCGGCAATTTCAACCTGGCCCCGATCCCGCTCTTCCTGCTGATGGGCGAGATCCTGCTGCAGAGCGGCGTCGCCTTTCGCGCGGTCGACGCGATCGACCGGCTGATCACGCGCGTGCCCGGCCGCCTCTCGGTCGTGGCCGTCACCGGCGGCACGGTCTTCTCGGCGCTCTCGGGCTCGACCATCGCCACCACGGCGATGCTCGGCCAGGCGCTGCTGCCCGACATGCTGAAGCGCGGCTATCATCCGACCATGGCGATGGGCCCGATCATGGCGATCGGCGGCGTCGACATGCTGATCCCGCCCTCGGCGCTGACCGTGCTGCTGGCGACGCTCGCGAGCGGCGTCAGCAAGGTGAAGATCTCGGTCGCCGATCTCTTGATCGCCGGCATCCTGCCCGGCCTCATCATGAGCGCGTGCTTCCTCGCCTATATCGTGCTGCGCTGCCGCGCCAATCCGGCGCTGGCGCCGGTTTACGAGGTGACGCGGTTCACGGCGCGCGAGCGCTGGCTGCCTTTCGTGAAATACGTGATCCCGCTGTTCCTGATCTTCGTCGTGGTGATGGGTACGATGTTCGCCGGCATCGCCTCGCCGACCGACGCCGCGGCGCTCGGGTGCCTCGCCACGGTCATCCTCGCGATGGGCTACCGCTCGCTGCGCATGAAGACGCTCGTCGCGTGCTTGAAGAGCACGGCGGTGGTGACGACGATGATCTTCTTCATCATCGCCGCCTCGACGAGCTTCGCGCAGATCCTCGCCTTCTCGGGCGCCACCGACGGCGCGCTCGCGGAGCTCGGCAAGCTCGGGCTCGGCAAATACGCGGCGATTTTCGCGATGATCGGCGTGCTCTTGGTGCTCGGCTGCTTCATGGACCAGGTCAGCATGATGTTGCTGACGCTGCCGTTCTTCATGCCGCTGGCCAACGCGTTGTTGGGCCCGAGCTCGTTCGATCACGTCTGGCTCGGCGTGATCCTGCTCATCTCGCTGCAGGTGGGCCTGTTGACGCCGCCCTTCGGCCTGCTGCTGTTCGTGATGAAGGGCGTGGCCCCGCCCGAGATCACGCTGCGCCAGGTCTGGGCCGCGGCGACGCCGTTTACGCTCGTCGTGCTCGTCGTGCTGCTCGCGATCGTGTTCGTGCCCGCGCTGGCGACGGTGCTGGTCAGGCTGATGTGAGCGGCTGACGACCGCGCGCTGGCCTCACCCCCATCCCGACCTTCCCCCGCAAGCGGGGGAAGGAGAATCAAGACTTTCCCCGCTTGCGGGGGAAGGTTGGATGGGGGCCTTTCCGCCGAACGAGCGTTAGGCGAGCTAGGCCGAGCCCCACACTTCGCGCGCCACCTCGACGATGAGCGCGAGCTTCTGCTTGGTCGCGTCTTCGGTCATGACCTGCCCGCTGCCGCCGCCGGAGGAGAAGCCGCATTGCGGCGAGAGGCCGAGCTGTTCGAGCGGGCAGTACTTGGCCGCGTCTTCGATGCGGCGCTTCAGCTCGTCCTTCTTCTCGAGCACCGGCGTCTTGGTGCTGACGAGCCCGAGGATCACGGTCTTGCCCTTGGGCACGAAGCGCAGCGGCTTGAAATCGCCGGCGCGGGCAGTGTCGTATTCCAAGAAATAGCCGTCGACATTGACCTGGTTGAAGAGCACGTCGGCAATCGGGTCGTAGCCGCCCTCGGCCATCCACGCGCCCTTCAAGTTCCCGCGGCAGAGATGCATGCCGACGGTCATGTTCGCCGGCTTCTGGGCGATGGCCGAATTGATGAGCTTCGCGTAGGTGCGCGTGAGCTCGTCGGGGTCCTCGCCGCGCGCCACCACGTCGTGGCGCGCCTTGTCGTCGCAATTGCACGGCATCGCCGTGTCGTCGAGCTGCAGATAGGTGCAGCCTTCCTTGGCGAGGTCGGCGACCTCGTCCTGGTAGATCTTGACGAGATCGGCGAAGAACGCCTCGCGGTCCTTGTACACCGACGTCTCGTAGGCCTTGGGCCCGAGGAAGTAGTGCATGACGGGCGGCGAGGCGACGGTGACCTTGGGCGTGCCCTTCCTCACCGCCGTTTTGAGGAACTTGTAGTCGTCGGCGATGATGCGGTGCTTGCGCTTCAATTTGCTCTTCGCATAGGGCGACGAGGCGACGCCGACGATCTGCGTCTCGGTGCGGAAGCCGAGCGTGCCGTCGCGCAAGCCGAAGCCTTCGACCGAATCGATGAAGCCGGCCGACCAGCCGCGGCGGCGGAATTCGCCGTCGGTGATCGAGCGCAGGCCGAGATCCTCCTGGAACGCCACGATCTCGCGCACGCAATCGTCCTGCACCTTGGCGAAGCCCGCGTCGTCGAGCGTCCCCGCCTTGTGCGCGCGCGCCGCCTCGATCAGGCGCTGCGGGCGGAGGAAACTGCCGATATGCTCGGCGCGAAACGGCGGCTTCAGGCGGGTCTGGACGGTCATCGCTAAGATTCCTGCTGGATTATTTCGCGCGTGTGAATAGCGAAACCGCGACGGCGGTCAAGCGCGAGGCTGCCCACTCTTGTCCCCCTCTCCTTGTGGAGAAGGGGCAAGGGGATGAGGGGGCGACGGATTTCGATAGCGATGCGGGATGACGCCCCACAAGCTCGGGCGGAAGCGCACGTCGCGTGAGCGTACACCACGCGGCGCGGGACGAAGACTGCAGAAATCCGTCGCCCCCCTCGCCCCCTGCCCCTCGCCCCGAGGCGAGGGGAACTATTCCGGCAGCGCTGCGGTCATCTCCTTCGCCCACGCCGCGTCGGCGCCGGGCAGGGTCGCGAGTTCGCGCGCGGCTTCGGCCTTCGTCTGCGTGACACACGGAATGACCGCAGGCGCATCGCCGTCGTCGGGCTGGCACGCGAACTCGATGCGGAATCCGCTGGGGTCGTAGAAGTAGATCCCGAGCAGGCCCGGGAGCTGCGCGATCGGGCCGTTGTAAGGAATCTTGTGCTGCTTCAAGCGCGCCTCGATTTCCTTGAAGCGCGCCGGGGTCACGACGAAGGCGCAGTGCTGCATCGCGCCGATCGCGTTGCGGTTGGCCTTGGGCTCCTTGCCCTTTGGAATCTCGAAGAACGCGAGCAGGCTATCGTTGCCCATGTCGAAGAAATAGTGGCGGATGTCCTCGTAGGGCGGATTGCCGCGATTCCCGGGGCCGGTGCCGAGGCCGTGCGGCACCTTCATCGCATGAACCAGAGGCACGCCGAGGACGCGGGTGTAGAACTCCGTCGTCTTCTTCATGTCGTCGGTGCAGAGCGCCAGGTGATGCACGCCGCGCGTGAACGACCGCACCTTCGTCGCGCGCTTGCCGGCAACGCCGCCTTCCATGGCCGCCTCCTCGTCTTTACGCGAATAGCGAAAATAATACGCCGCCGGTGCCGCGCGCGAAAGCCGATTGCCGCAGCCACGCCATGCGCCTAGGCGCTTTCGGCCAGTGCGAAATAGAGCTGGTTGAGATCGGGGCGTTGCGACAGCGTCGCAGTATCGCTTTCGAGCGCCACGCGGCCCTTGATCATCACATAGGCGCGCGTGGCGGCGGCGAGGGCGATGTCGAGCTTCTGCTCGACCAGGAGGATGGTGAGCCCCTGCGCCTGCAGCGCTTCGAGCGCGCGGCGGATCTCGGTCACGATCAGCGGCGCCAGGCCCAGGAACGGCTCGTCGAGCAGCAGCAGGCGCGGCGCCGACATGAGGGCGCGGCCGATCGCGAGCATCTGCTGCTCGCCGCCCGAGAGCGTGCCGGCAAGCTGCTTGCGCCGCTCGGCCAGCCGCGGAAACAGCGCGTAGACATAGTCGTAGCGCTCCGTCAGCGAGTGCTTCCCGTCCGATCTCAGGCGCACGGCGCCGAGGCGGAGATTATCGGCCACCGTGAACGGCGCGAAGATCTGCCGTCCTTCCGGCACAATCACGAGCCCCGCCGCGACGATCGCGTGGCTCGGCCGGTGCACGATCTCCGCGCCGGCGAATTGGATCGAGCCGCCGCGCTGGCGGATCGTGCCGGTGATGGCGCCCAGCAGCGTCGATTTCCCGGCGCCGTTGGGGCCGAGCAGCGTTACGGTTTCGCCGCCGTGCACGGCGAGGTCGACGCCGTGGATGACCGGCGCGAGCCCGTAGCCGCCCGTCACGCCGCGCAGCGCGAGCATCGGCCGGTCCGCCATCACGCGGCTCCGCGGGTTGCGGCGGGATCGCCGAGATAGGCCTCGATCACCGCCGGATCGTCGCGGATCCTGTCGGGCGCGCCGTCGGCGATCTTGCGCCCGAAATTCAGCACGACGACGCGCTGCGCGAGCGGCAGCAGGAAGCGCATGTCGTGTTCGATCAGCAGCACGGCGATGCCGCGGTCGAAGCCGGGCACCGGAACCTCGCCGTTCGAAATCTGGCGAATCATGTCGGAAAGGCGGTGCGCTTCGGCTGGAGTCAGGCCCGCGGCGGGCTCGTCGAACAGCATGATCTTGGGGCCGCCGCAAAGCGCGCGCGCGATCTCAAGCAGGCGGCCCTGGCCGAACGAGAGCGCCGTGACCGGCGTGCCGAGCAGGTCCTTGAGGCCGACGAACTCGATCAGGTCGAGCGCCTGGAGGCGCGACGCCATCTCGGTCGCGCGCGCTTTCGCGGTGCCGAGCACGAGGCCGCCGAGGCCCGAGCCGAACGCCGCGAAATTCGTGTGCGCGCCGACGAGCACGTTCTCGAGCAGCGACATGCCGGCGAACGGCATGTTGTGCTGGAACGTGCGCAGGATGCCTCTAGCGGCGACGGCGTGCGGCTTGCTGCCCTGGATCTCCTCGCCCTCGAGCGCGATCGTGCCCGAGGTCGGCGGCATGGCGCCCGCGATGAGGTTGAACGTCGTCGTCTTGCCGGCGCCGTTGGGGCCGATGAGGCCGAGGATTTCCCCCTGGGCAAGGTCAAAATCGAGCCCGTCGACCGCCGTCAGGCCGCCGAAGCGCTTCGTCAGGCCGCGCACCGACAACAGCGCGCTCATGCCGATTGCCTCGCGGCCTGGGCGCCGCTGAAGCTCCGCCGGAGGCGCGCACGCGCGCCGTCGAATACGCCGATCAGCCCCTCGCGCTGGAACAGGATGGCACCCAGCATGATGAGGCCGTAGACCAGCGGATGGTGGTGGCCGATATAGGGCTCGAGCACGAACGGCACGAGATAGAGCAGCACCGCGCCGACGACGGCGCCCGCGAGCCGCCCGCTGCCGCCGATGATGATCATGAACAGCAGCGTGAACACCTTGTCGATGTCGAAGCTGGTGGGCGCCACGCCGTTGTCGACGAACGCGTAGACGACGCCGGCGGCGCCGGCGAGCGTGCTGGTGAGCGTGAACGCGGTCACCTTGATCCGTGCCACGTCGACGCCCATCGCCGCCGCCGCCTCGGAATTGTCGCGCACGGCGCGGCAGGCGCGGCCGAACCACGAGCGTTCGAGCCGCGCGAGAATCGCGTAGGTGCCGACGAGCAGCAGCACGATGACGATCGTGTAATAGGGCCCGGCCACGCGGAAGCCCATGACCGGCGGCAAGGCATAGCGCTGGATGCCGGCGGCGGCGCCGGTGAACTCGCCGCCCTCGGTCAGCACGACGATGAGAAGCTGCGCGAAGGCGAGCGTGGCGAGCGCGAGATAGAAGCCCTCGAGCCGCGTGCCGGCGACCGCGACGACGAACGAGAGCGCCGCGCAGATCGCGATGGCGCCCACGATCGCGAACGGCAGCGGGATGCCGAGCTTGTACCAGAGGATCACGACGCCGTAGGCGCCGATGCCGTAGAACGCGAAATGCGAGAACGCGACCTGACCCGCGATGCCGAACAGGAAGCTGTAGCCGAGCGCGAGCGTCACCCAGAGCAGCATCTTGCGGTAGACGTCGGCCTGGTAGCTCGCGAGGAAGAACGGCAGCGCCGCGAGCAACGCGATGGCGACGAGATAGGAGAGAGCGCGCGGCATGGCAGGCCCGGGCATCAGCGCGCCTCCCGCGCCTTCAAGAGGCCGGTGGGCCGCACGATCAGAAAAAGGATGAGCAGCAGCAGCGGCACGCCGGCCGCGTAGCCCGAGGGGATCGGCGCGTAGCGCTGCGTGAGCTGCTCGGCGAGCGCCAGAATGAGCCCGCCCAGGAGCGCGCCCTCGACGCGGCCCACCCCGCCGACGACGAGCGCCGAGAAGCCCTGGATCGCGAGCGGCAGGCCCATCAGCCAGTGCGCCGAGACCGCGGGTGCTACGAGCAGGCCCGCGAAGCCGGCGCAGGCGGCCCCGGCCGCGAACGCGAACGCGGTGACGCGCGCGAGGTTGATGCCCATGAGTGCCGCGGCGCGCCGATTGATCGCGACCGCCTCGAAGATGCGGCCCCACACCGTGCGCTCGAAGAAGACCCAGGCGGCCACGAACACCGCGAGCGTGGCGGCGATGATGAAGAAGTTCTGCGGCGAGCCGCCGAGCGGGCCGATCTCGATGCGCCGGAATCCGAACGGATACGGCACGCGGAACTGGTCGGGCCCGAACGCCCAGCCGATCACCTCGCGCAGGATCACGAGCATGGCGAGGAGGGCCAGGATCGGGGCGATCAGCGGCGCGCCCTTGATCACCAGCGGGCGCACGGCGACGAGCTCGGTCGCCCAGCCGATCAGCAGCATCACCGCGACCATCGCCGGGACGGCGACGAGGTAGGGCAGCTCGGCGAGCGTCAGGACCGCATAGCCGGCGAAGGCGCCCGCCGCCGCCCACTCGCCCACCGCGAAATTGATGATGCCGGTGGGCCGGATCATCAGCAGGTAGGACAGCGCCACCAGCCCGTAGATGCAGCCGCTCGCGGTGGCGGTGACGAGGAGGTCGAGGAGGTCAGACATCTCTCAAATGTCGGGCATCTTGGCAGCAGCCCAAAATTAGCCCGCCATTGTCGTCACCGCCCC
>DATBLL010000253.1:0-6339 GCA_036555425.1 Alphaproteobacteria bacterium
TCTCGTTGGCAGCCCGCATGCACCGCTCGACCAGAATCGTGCTCGGCACGCCGGCCGCACCGCTGCCGCCGGAGCCGAAGGCGCGCCCGCGGCCGGGCTCGTATTGGCGCCATTGGCGCAATGGCGGCGCCGCGCTCTCGCTCTTGCTGCACGTGCTGGCGATCGCGGCGCTGACGATGAGCATGCCCGTTTTCGGCGGGCCGGCCGCGGAGCAGACGGCGATCCCGGTGGAGATCGTGAAGCGGCCGCCGGCGCCCAAGTCCGAAGAGCCAAAGGCGGAGACGCCGAAGCCCGAGGAGCCCAAGAAAGCCGAGGGGCCCGAAGCGAAGAAGATCCCGGTGGCGCCGAAGCCGGCCGCGCCCGCGCCGCCCCCGGCTCCCGCGGCGAAGCCGGCGCCCGAGCCGGCGGCACCGCAACCAGAAGCGACGCCGCGCGCCACGCCGCCGCCGGCACCGCCGCCGCCGCCGATCCTGCCCGAGGCGCGCCTTCCGCCCGAGCCGCCGCCCATCCCCGACGCGCCGCGGCCGCAAGGTCCTCCGGGCGGGCTCAAAGTGGATGCCGACGTGGTTCCGCTGCCGAGCGACAAGCAGGGATTCGGCCATTGGGTGCTGGAGCCGCTCACCGTCAATCTCAAGCACCGCTGCGGCCTCGCGCGCATCACCGGCGTGCTCGAACTCAAGGAGCGTCTGTCGGAAGGACGATACCGCGGCGTGATCCAAACCCGCATCACCTGGGCCCTTTGCCCGCCCGAGGGCGTGGTGCATGCGGTGGAGCTGCACATCGACGGCTCGGACGTGAGAATGATCGGCGCCGACGGCTCCATCGACCATGGCGTGATCCGGGCGAATACGATGATGCTCGAGGATGCGTATGGACGCTCGGTCTGGAAAAAGCGCTGAGGCATCGCCGCCGCCGGGCGACGAGGGCCGGCGCGCGCTCGCCGGCGATCTGCGCGCCTGTCGCGCGGCGACGCTGGCGCTGTTCGCGCGGCTGGAGCCGGCGCTGTTCCGCAAGCAGCTCCACCCGCTCTATTCGCCGCTCGGCTGGCACTTGGGCCATATCGCCTACGCCGAGGCGCTGTGGCTGCTCGACGGCGGCCGCGCGGTGACGCCGCCCGATTTCGCGCGCGCCTTCGCCGTCGACGGGCTCGCCAAGGCGGAGCGCACCGGCATTCCCGAAGCGCCGGCGACGCTCGACTATGTCGCGTGCGTGCGCCAGGCGACGCTGACGCGCCTGGCCGACTCCGGCGCCGCGATCGATGAAGCACTCTGGCGCTTCGTGTTGCAGCACGAGGCGCAGCACGCCGAGACCGCAACCTTTCTCCGCGCGCTGGCGACGCGTGACGCAGCCGCTGCCGCGATCGCGCCCGACGCGCGGCCGCTCGACTATGTCGGCGTGCCCGGCGGACTCGCCGCGATCGGCCATGACGGCGTGGAGGCGCTCGACAACGAGCGCGTGAAACATTCGGTCGAGTTGCGTCCGTTCCGGCTCGCGCGCCATCCGGTGACGCAGGCGCAGTTCGCGGCGTTCATGGAAGATGGCGGCTATCGCCGGCGCGCGCTCTGGACCGAGGAAGGCTGGGCGTGGCGCGCGGCCGAGGGCATCGAGCGCCCGCATCACTGGCGCGCGGGCGCGCCCGATCATCCGGTGGCGGGCGTGAGCGCGCACGAGGCCGAAGCCTTTTGCCGCTGGGCGGGCGCGCGCCTGCCGACCGAGTTCGAGTGGGAACACGCCGCGCGCGGCATCGTTGTCCATGCGGAGCATGGCAATCTCGGTGGCGTCCAGCTCGGCACGACCCCGGTCGGCCGCTTTCCGGGCGGGCGCAGTCTCGACGGCGCCGACGATCTTTTCGGCAATGTGTGGGAATGGACTGCGTCGAATTTTGCTCCATATCCGGGATTCCGCGCGTGGCCTTACGAGGGGTATTCCCAGACATGGTTCGACGGACGACACCGCGTGCTGCGCGGCGGGAGCTGGGCGACACGATCTTTTGCTTTGCGCCGGAGTTTCCGTAACTGGTATGGTGCGGAGATCAGGCAAATCTTCGCGGGGTTCCGCCCGGCGCGGGACCATCACGTCCGATGACACACATCGGCTGGCGTAGGCGCCTCCGCCACGCGGGTCGGATCTAGAGGTGCCGCATGGACCGCTTGCAACGGGCCCATTCCCTTCCGTCGCCGCCGCGCATCAGCATCCGCAGCCTCGACCCCGGCGCCAGCGAGCCCGACGGCGCCGACGTCGTGCGCGGCCTCGGCGCGCGGCCCAAGACGCTGCCGCCCAAGTATTTCTACGACGCGCAGGGATCGCGCCTGTTCGACCGCATCACGGCGCTGCCCGAATATTACCTGACGCGCACCGAGCAGCGCATCCTGCAGGATTGCGCGCGGCGCTTGGGCGCGCTGATGGGCCCCGCCGACCTCGTCGAGCTCGGCTGCGGCAGCGCGCGCAAGACGCGCACGGTCGTCGACGCGCTGATCGAGCAGACGCCGGCGAAAGCGCCGCTGCTCTACGTGCCCATCGACGTGAGCGAGGTCGCGCTCGAAGAGGGTGCCGCCGGCTTGAGCGCCGCGTTTCCGCGCCTGGCCGTGAGCGGCCTCGTCGGCACCTACGAGGCGGCGCTGGCCGACCTGCCGCCGCGCCTCGCGCCGCGCCGCCTGATGATGTTCCTCGGCAGCACGATCGGGAACCTCGATCCGGGGGAGAGCGCGGAGTTCTTCGCCGCGGTGGCCCGCGCGCTCGCGCCGGGCGACGCCCTGCTGCTCGGCTTCGATCTGGCGAAGACGCCGGGCATCATCGAGGCCGCCTACAACGACGCGCAGGGCGTCACGGCGGCGTTCAATCTCAACATGCTGCGTCACCTGAACCGGCGCTTCGACGGCGATTTCGACTTGGCGCGCTTCCAGCACCGCGCCTTCTTCAACGCCGAAGCGTCGCAGATCGAGATGCATCTTGCGAGCGCCGAGGCGCAGACCGTGCGCCTCAGGAAGCTCGGGATCGGCGCGCGTTTCGAGGCCGGCGAGACGATCCGCACCGAGATCTCGCGGAAGTTCCGCTTCGCCGACATGGCCGAAACTGTCGCACGCCACGGCTTCGCGCTCGCCGAGCGCTGGAGCGACAGCGCCGAATGGTTCGCGCTGGCGCTGTTTCGAAGGACAGAAGACAGAGATCGGAGGGCAGAGAACAGAAAGAAATGAGCGCGCGGTTACTGTTCTCGGACCTCGGCCCTCTGACCTTTGTCCTCTGAATTAGAGCACGATGCGTTTAGTTCGAATCGCTCGCGCAGTGGCAGCGTTTCGCTTGGGTCCATCCTTCGAGGCCCGCCCGGAGACGGGCGGGCCTCGAAGGATGGACGCGAGCACGTTGTTGCCACAGACCAGCCTCCAGCTAAGCGAACTTCGCTCTAGTCCTTCACCCGCTCCCAGCTGGCATCGGGATTGTATTCGACCATGTTGGCGGCGATTTCGGCGGTGCGCGGCCCGAGATTTTTCTGAAAGACGACACCCTGCTGGCTCACGATGAAGGTCATGACGCCGGAATTGCCCCACTGCGCCGGGTAGGCGACCATCGCGAAGCCGGAGATCATGCGGCCGTTGACAATGTAGCTGTAGCTGCCCCCGGGCGCCGCGGCGCCCTGCCGCCTCATCATCTTGAAGTAGTAGCCGTAATAGGGCTGGCCGCGCCGGCTCAGGCGGTAGCCGGGCTGATAGCCTTCCGCTTCGGCCTCGGCGACGAGCTCGCCGAGCGGGCTCATCTCCTCGCCTTCCTTGGTTTCCCAATAGAGTCCGTCGCGCTTGCCGGGGCGGCTCTTGATCCGCCGCGCATACTGCTTGATGCCGTCGCCCTCGCGGTCGACCTCCGCGTATTGCTTCTGCGCCCCGACGAAAGCGCGCATCACGTCGATCGTCGTGAGCTCGTTCTCGCCGACGCGCCGGGTCAGGACCTCGTCCTTGCCCGCCGCCGCGTCGAAGACCCAGGCTTCGCCGCGCTTGACGATCGGGATCGGCATTGGCCAGCTCTGCGCGCCGACCACGACGACGACGCGGCTCGGCCCCTCCTCGAGCAGGCTCATCACCTTTTCCGCGGCCTGGGCGAACTGCTCCATGCCGCGGCGATCCGCGACCTCGTCGCCCGAGCTCAGCAGCTCCTCGCCGTCGGAGCCGAGGATGCGCAGGAGCGCCACCTTGTCCTGCGCCTTGGCGGCCGCGACCAGCGCCCGCGCCGCTTCGGCGGCGGAGGCGAAGGATTGCGGCTCGGTCTTGGGCTTCTCCGGCTTCGCCGCCTCAGCCAAGGCGGGCGGCGGACTCGCCACGGTCATGGCGGCGACGCCGGCGCCGAGCAGGGCAATGGCCAGGATCCGCGTGCAGGAAAACGCGGTGAGCAAGCGGGACATGGTGATCTCCATTGGCGCGCGACGGGCGGCGTGACTGGTGGAACGAGATCGGGTGGCGGTGTTCATCTTTTCCTCTCGCCCGGCGGTGGTGGGCTGCGCGAGGGCGCGGGGGCGCTCGTCTTCGGCGTTTGGCGCGGCGGGGGCGCGATGCCCGGCGGGGGCGCGCTGCGCGGCGGCGGTGCGCTGCGCGGCGGCGGTGCGCTGCGCGGCGGCGGCGCGCTGCGCGGCGGCGGTGCGCTACGCGGCGCCACGATCGAGCGCGATTCGCGGCCGCGAGTGGTGAAGCTGCGCGTATCGGGCGCCGAGCGCGGCGTGAAGCTGGGGCTCGGCCTCGGCGTGCGCGGCGTGAAGCTGGGGGTCGGCGCACGGGTCCTGGGGGTTGCCGGCGCGAAGCGCGTCGTCGGGGTCGGCGTCCGCGTCTCGGGGCGCCGGAAAATCGGCGTCCGCGTCTCAGGACGCCGGAACGTCGGCGTCCGGCTCAGGCTTTCGCGGCCGCGCTGGACGTTGCGCTCGATGATCGGCCAGCGCAGGATGTTGCTGAAGCCGGGAGGGCGAGTGGGCGCGCGCGTCACGGGCCGCGGTATCGTGGTGCGCGGCGTGATGCGTCCGCGCGAAATGTCATCGGCCGAGGGGCGCGGCGGCGCGGGGCTGCGCACGAACGGCGTGCGCCGACGGTCCCCGACAGGACGCGGGCGCCAGATAGGGGAGCGGTCGATACTGAGGCGGCGGTTGGCGATCGTCGGGATGTAGTTGTAGACGGCGCCGCGGCAGCAGCCGCCATAAACCGAGCCCCAGCCCCAGTCGTGGCCCCAGCCGCCGTGGACGACGTGCCAGCTCGTCCAGCTGATGCCGGTGTCGATCCAGATGCCGAGCGGGAAGCCGACATCGAAGGTGATCCAGAGGCCGGTCGGCGGCGGCGGCTCGTAGAAGACCATCATCGGATCGTAGACGGGGATGTAGATGACGTCGGGCTCGGCCTCGGGCGGCGCGATGACGATGACGTTGTCGGGATCGACGATGACGCGCTGGCGCGGCGTCGGCTTCAGATTGCCGAGCGCGCGCGCCTGCTGGCGCAGGCGCTGGATCGATTTCAAGACGTCCTCGGGCTGGGCGGCGAAGGCGAGGCCGAGCTCGTCGGTCCAGCGCAGATCGTCGTTCATCATCCGCAGCACGGTGGGATAGCGCAGCAGCGCCTTGACGCTCGGGTCCCAGGCTTCCTTGTCGCCGTCGGCCACGCTCTTCTTGGCC
Source organism: Alphaproteobacteria bacterium (assembly GCA_036555425.1). Taxonomy (GTDB): domain Bacteria; phylum Pseudomonadota; class Alphaproteobacteria; order Bin65; family Bin65; genus SBBV01. Next base: position 5,639 of record DATBLL010000253.1, read on the forward strand.
TCGAGCCAGCGCGCGGCCTCGACCACTTGCAGCGGAAAGGTCGCGGCCGGCAGGATCTGCGCGATCAGCGCATCGGGGTAGAGCGCGATGCGCGCCGTGAGCTTGTCGAGCGCCTCGGCGGTCCAGACCTGCTCGGGTTGAGCGGCGGCCGGCGCCGCCGTGCCGGTTTCGGCCCGGAGCGCCGCCGCGGGCGCCAAGGCGAGAAAGGCGGCGATCGCCGCGCCGATCAAGCGCCGCGCCGCATGGCCGCGTGCGCGCGAATCGCCGGCCGCGCGGGCCGGCATGGTCGACCTTCGGCCTGACATCGCCTTCGCCCTGCTGAAATTTCCCTCTCGGCGGCGAAGGATGCAGCGGCGCGGCGGCTGGTGCTTTGATCTATCTCAAGCCGCGCATGCCCGAAACGAAAATGCCCGGAGCGTTGCCGCTCCGGGCGCATCGGTTCGAAGAGTTTCGCTGCATCTAGTCGCGGCGGGCGCCGAACAGCTGCAGCAGGAACAGGAAGATGTTGACGAAGTCGAGGTAGAGGTTGAGCGCGCCCAGGATGCCCTTCTTGGTCATCACGTCGCGGTCGTCGGATGCGTTGTACATCTCCTTGATCTTCTGCGTGTCGTAGGCGGTCAAGCCGACGAAGATCAGCACGCCGAGGATCGAGATGGCGAAACCCACCGCCGAGCTCTTGAGGAAGATGTTCACGATCATCG
>DATBLL010000256.1:0-6659 GCA_036555425.1 Alphaproteobacteria bacterium
CGCAAGCCAGCGTCGGGCGCAACGTCACCGGCGGCCAGGACGTATTCCTCGGCGACCGCATCGTGACCGGCCCCGGCGGCGGCCTCCAAATCCTGCTGCTCGACGGCACCACGTTTTCGATCGGCCCCAACACGTCGATGGTCATCGACGAGTTCGTCTACAACCCGGCCACCGGCGTGGGAAAGCTCACCGCCAGCGTCGCGCGCGGAACGCTGCGCGTGATCTCGGGGCGGCTCGCGCGCCAGGAGCAGGAGGCCATCCGCATCCGCCTGCCGATGGCGACCGTGGGCGTGCGCGGCACGATGGTGGTGCTTTCCGGCGGGCCCAACGGCTTCTTCATCGGCCTCTTCGGCATCGGCGCCAACAACAGCGCCGACCGGCCGCAGAGCATGGTGTTCGTCTACAACAACGGCGGCGGCAACGGCATCTATCGCGCTGGCTTCGGCTGCACCGTGACGGCGGCCAGCCCGGTCTGCCATCCGCAGCCAGTCGGCCCCGAATTCTTGCAGAACCTGCTGGGGCAAATCGGCGGCCAGCTCCGCTACGTGAGCCTCGAGGAATTCGAGCGGGTCACCGGCCTCGATTGGGTCGAAGCGCTCAAGCGCATGGGCAAGCCCGGCGGGTTCGAGGATCTGTGGCAGACGATCAACACCGTCTTCCAGGCCCAGAACCGCCCCGGCAATCTGCCGCCGCCGCCGACCTGCAATTACTGCGACTGAGGGTTAGTTGGCGGCCGCAAATTCTGCTATGAAGGACACAGAACTCGGACGCGAGAGCCAGCCAGCGCGCACGCGGTTTGCCGTCGAGCACTGCCGGAAGACCGGCTTGGAGTACAGGAGGTCTACATGAAGAAGCGGACCAGGGTGCCGCTGACCGTGCTCGGCGCGGCCTCGGCCCTCGCGCTCGCCGCCGGCGCGGCGCCGGCGGAGGCGCAGACGGGCACCAAGGCCGGCGTGGCCGCGGCCGTCAAAGGCGCCGTGCAACAGGTCTCGTTCCGCACGCCCGCGGCCAATGTCGGGCGCAACGTCGCGAGCGGGGACGAGATCTTCTTGGGCGACCGCATCGTGACCGGCCCGGCGGGTGGGCTCCAGATCATGCTGCTCGATGGAACGACGTTCTCGATCGGCCCCAACTCGTCGATGGTGATCGACGAATTCGTCTACAACCCAGCGACCGGGACCGGGAAGATCACGGCCTCGGTCGCGCGCGGCACGCTGCGCCTGATCTCGGGCCGCATCGCGCGCCAGGAGCAGGAGGCGATCCAGATCAAGCTGCCGGTCGCGACCGTCGGCATCCGCGGCTCGATGGTGGTGTTCTCGGGCGGCCCCAACGGCTTCTTCATCGGCCTTTTCGGCGTCGGGCCCGACAATTCCGCCGACCGGCCGCAAAGCCTGGTCACGGTGCTGATCAACGGCACCCTCTACGAGATTTTCCGCACCGGCTGGGGCTGCACGGTGAGCCCGTCGGATCCCACTTGCAATCCGCAGCCGGTCGGCCCCGATTTCCTGCAGCAGCTCCTCGGCCAGATCGGCGGCCAGCTCCGCTTCATCGATCTCACCGAGTTCGAGCGGCAGACCGGGCTTGATCTGGTGTCGGCGCTCAATCTTATGGGCAAGCCGGGCGGATTCGACGAGCTCATGCAGCTCATCACCGATGTCATCCAGGACCGGTTCCGTCCGCCGGAATTCACGCCGCCGCCGTCTCCGCCCAGTTCTTACCCCATCCCATAAGGCGCTGGCGCTATCGCGGCGCGGGCGAGCCGAGCGTCGCGCCGGCCGGACTCTGCCGCGATCCGTTTACGAGGCGGCGAACTCCACGAACTGCGCGACGATCCGCTCCGGCGCGGTTTCCGGCCGGGCGGCGTGCCGCGTCGCCGACTGCGACAGGGCGGCATAGCGCGCGGGGTCGTTCAGCAGCCCCTCGACCGCCTCGCACCAGCGCTCGATCGGAGCGGTGATCGGCACCACGACGCCGCCCTGGCCGAGCGTATCGGGCAGGCCGCCGCGATCGCTCACCACCGCGGGAATGCCGCTGACCTGCGCCTCGGCGACGGTGCGGCCGAAGCTCTCGTCGAGGACGCTCGGCATGAGCACGAGTTTCGTACGCGCAAAGACCGGCCGCATGTCGAGCGTGCTCGCGAGCCACTCGACGTTCGGCAACTGCACGTCGACGAGCCGGTAGCTCGGATGATCCAGCCACGAGCGGAGGAAGAGGAATCGCCGGTGGCTGAGACGCCGCGCCACCGCCGCCGCGACGTGAACGCCCTTCGCGGCGATGGGATTGACGAACAGGATCGCGTCGCCGCTCGGCACGCAGCGATACTCGTCGGGCTCCACGATGGAAGGGACACAGGCGACGGGGCGATCGAGCAGGAGCTCCGAGACGCGCACGAGGAAACGGGAATTCGCGGCAAAGCGCAGAAGCGGCGCGGCTTCGCGCGGCGGGAGCCGCTCGCCGAACAAGCCGCCCGACAAGTAGAGGTGCAATGGGCGCGCCAGGCTGCGCGCCATCTCCGCCGCCTGCGCGGCCGATACGGCATTGCGAAGCACGATAGCCGCGGGCTCGAGCCGCCAGCTCATTTCGCCGACCGCCTTGAGCGGCTCCGGCAACCGGATGACGCTGTACCCCAAGCCGTGGGCGCGCGGGGCGGGCGCCGCGGGATTTCCCGGCGGATCGCTCGCGCAAACGACGATTGGTTCGAAGCCTATCCGGGCGAGACGGCGGCAGAGGGCGTGCAGCGAGATGTTGGCGCCGTCGATGACGCCGGGCAAGTACGCGCCCCGCAGGACGAAGAGGATTCGCTTCGCTCCGGCCCGGCCGGCGGGCGGGCTGTCGCTCATGAGCGAACGAACTCGAGAAAGCGCGCCGCGATCCGGGACGGCGCCAGTTCGGGCCGTCTCGCCTCGGCGCGCGCGCGGCGCGACAGGCGATCGAAGGCCCGTTTATCGGTGAACATGCGTTCCACGGCGGCGCACCAGCGCTCGATCGGAGCCGCAAGCGGGACGACGACCCCGCCGCCGCCCACCGTTTCGGGGAGGCCGCCGCGGTCGCTCACGATCGCGGGTATGCCGCTCGCTTGCGCTTCGACGACGACACGGCCGAAGCTTTCCTCCCAAACGCTCGGCACCAGCACGAGCCGCGCCCGCGCGTAATGGGGCCGCATATCGGCGCTATTGTCGGCCCATTCGACGTTGGGCAAATCGACGTGGGCGTGCGGATGGCTCGGGTGGTCGGGCCACGCCCGCACGAACACGAATTTCCGGTGTGGCAGCCGGGCGGCGACGGCCGCGGCGATGTGAGCGCCCTTCACCGCGACCGGATTGACGAACAGCACGGCTTCGCCGGTCGTCCTGCAGCGGTATCGGGCATGCTCGACCAGCGGCGGAATCGTCGCCACCGGTGCGCCGAGATAGGCGGAGGCGAGCCGCGCGAGAAACTTCGAGTTCGCCGCGTAGCGCAAGTCCGGCGCGGCGCTCGGTGAGGGGACTGTTTGTCCGAAGAACTGGCTCTCGAAGTAGATGTGCAGGCGCCGGCCGGATGCCGCCGCCCAATGCGCGGCCGGGCCGGCCACGCCCGGCGCGCGCACCACCACGGAAGCGGGCTCGAGCCGCGCGATCATCTCCTTCATCGCCTCGAAGGGGTCCGGGAGCTTGAGCACGGTATAGCCGTATTCGGGCGCGGCGCCGGCTGGGCGCGAAGCGCCGGACGTTTCCGCGGCGCAGACGACGATCGGCTCGAGGCCCGCGCGCACCATCCGCTTGCACAACGCATCGAGCGCGACGTTCGCCCCATTTATGTTCTCCGGCACATAGGCAGCGCCGAGGACGACGAGAATCGGCCTTGATCCTGACGGGGGCCGCAAACGCAACGCCATTTCGCACCGAAGGCTTTCGTCCAACGCGGTCCGGCGGATTTCGGCACGCCGGGTCGGGTTTCGCCGTTTGAAAATGGTCTCCGGCGCATGTGTATGATGGCCCTGGCCGAAAGCCTAGTCCGTAGGCTAACAGTCGCCGCGCCTGCGGCGATGCAGCGAGATGCCGCCGCTCGCCTGCGGCGCACGTGCTTGATTGGATCGAGACCAGCGACGGAGAGAGGAATGAAGCCTGGATTGGTGATGGTGTGCCCGCTGATGCCGCGGGTCATGGAGGGCTTGGCGCCGCTCTTCGAGGTGCACAAGCTCTGGGAAGCGGCGAACAAGGAGGCGCTCCTCGCGAAGCTGGCGCCCACCACGCGCGCCATCGCCACCGACGGCACGCGCGGCGCCGACGCCGATCTCATGAAGAAGCTGCCGAAGCTCGAGATCGTCGGCTGCCAGGGCGTGGGCGTCGACGCCATCGACCTCGCCTATGCGCGCGAGCACAAGGTCGTCGTCACCAACACGCCCGACGTGCTCAACGACGACGTGGCCGATCTCGCCATGGCGCTGCTGCTGGCGACGATCCGGCGCATCCCGCAGGGCGACCGCTACGTGCGCGAGGGCAAGTGGCTCAAGGCTCACATGGCGCTGACCGACACGCTGCGCAACCGCACGCTCGGCATGGTCGGCTTCGGCCGCATCGGCAAGACCATCGCCCGGCGCGCGGCGGCGTTCGACCTCAAGATCGTCTACCACACGCGCACGATCCAGACCGATCAGCCCTATGTGCACTATCCGCGCCTCGTCGAGATGGCGCGCGATGCCGATATCCTCATGGTCATCGTCCCGGGCGGCGCCGCCACGCGCCATCTCATCAACGCCCATGTGCTCGAGGCGCTGGGGCCCACCGGCTATCTCATCAACGTCGCGCGCGGGTCGGTCGTCGACGAGGCGGCGCTCATCAAGGCGTTGCAGCAGGGCAAGATCGCCGGCGCCGGCCTCGACGTGTTCGAGAACGAGCCCAACGTGCCTGAGGCGCTCATCAAGATGGACAATGTCGTGCTGGCGCCGCATGTGGGCTCGGCCACGCATCACACGCGCAACGCCATGGCCCAGCTCGTGGTCGACAATCTCAAGGCCTGGAGCGAAGGCCGCCCGCCGCTGACGCCGGTGAAATGAGCGGCCTCGCGCCGCTACGTGATCGCGCCGGCGTAGCGCAGAAAATCGCGTCCGGTGAAGAACAGCGTGACGACGAAGCCCAGAACGGCGGCGAGGGTGGACCAACGCTTGATGACCACGGCGACATGAGGCTGGCGCGGGATCGATAGCGCCCAGCCCAGGCCGTAGACCAGGACCGCGACCAGTGCCGGCCAGAAGACCACGCCGAGGATGCGCCCGATCAGGTACCAATCCATGGCGTCACCGGCCTCGATATCGCGCCGCGAACCATGCCAGCGCCGCGCCGACGCTGTCCAGAACCGCGTCGGGCGCGCCCGCGCCGCGATCCGGGGCGCCGGGTGCTGCGACCCGAACGGCCGTCCCGATTCCGGCGCGGCGCGCCGCCTCGATGTCGCGCGCGCCGTCGCCGATCGCGATCGAGGCCGCGAGGTCGAGGCCGAGCGTGCGCACCGCGTCGCGCAGCATGCCGGGGTTGGGCTTCCGCCATGGATGCTCGCATCCGTAGGGGCCGGTGCCGTCGGGATGAAACGGGCAGTGATACACGGCCGTGATCGCGACGCCGGCGGCGCCGAATTGCGCCAGCATCGCCGCCGTGAAGCGGCGATACTCGGCTTCGCTGTAATACCCGCGGCCGATGCCGGCTTGGTTTGTCGCGATCACCAGCGCGAAGCCGCGCGCCGTGGCCGCCCGGCAAAGATCGAAGGTGCCCGGCACAAAGCGAAACGCGTCCACACGATGCGTGCAGCCGTCGTCAAGATTGACGATTCCGTCGCGATCGAGGAAGAGGGCGCGGTTCATAGAGCGGACGCAGGCTTGGCGGGCGAGGGTTAGCGGCTTGGCCGGCTGCATGATACGCACACGAACTGAACGATTCGACCTGCTGCGAGACTCATGGCAAATCGCACCTGCCTCGCCATCCGCCACGTTCCGTTCGAGGACCTCGGCTTGTTCGCCGACGTGCTCGCGGCCAAGGGCTTTACGATCGGTTACCGCGAAGCGCCGACCGGCGACCTCGGCGCCGCCGAGCTGCGCAGCTGCGATCTCCTCGTCATTTTGGGCGGGCCCATCGGCGTCTACGAACGCGACTCCTATCCGTTCATGGGCGAGGCGATCGCGCTCGCCGAGGAGCGCCTGGCCAAGCGCCGGCCGCTGCTCGGCATCTGCCTCGGCAGCCAGATCATGGCCGCGGCGCTCGGCGCCGAGGTCTATCCCGGCAACCGCGGCAAGGAGATCGGCTGGGGCACGCTGACCTTGACGCCCTCGGGCGCATCGTCGCCGCTCGCGCATCTCGCCCCCGACCGCACGCGCGTGCTGCACTGGCACGGCGACAGCTTCGACCTGCCGAAGGGCGCCACGCTGCTCGCCTCGACCGACCGCTACCGCCACCAGGCTTTCGCCCACGGCGAGGCGGCTCTCGCGCTGCAATTCCACCCCGAGGTCACGGCCAAGGGGCTCGAGGCGTGGTTCGTCGGCCATTGCTGCGAGATCGCGGCCACGCCCGGCATCGACGTGAAAAGCCTGCGCGCCGCCACCGCGCGCTATGCGCCGGCGCTCGCGCGCCAGGGCAAGGCGTTCTTCGAGGCCTGGCTCGATTCGACGGGGCTCGGCTGAGGGCACGCACGAC
>DATBLL010000176.1:0-18355 GCA_036555425.1 Alphaproteobacteria bacterium
GCGCTTCCTCGTCACCGGTGGCGATAATGGTAGGGATCGTAACGATAGCGATACGGAGGGGCGCAGCGGTGGCCGACCGTGCGGTAGCGCCAGCCCCAATGCGTCCACACCCAGCGGCGCACCGGCCAGCAATGACGGTGCCAGTGGTGGACCGGCGTCGCGGCCTCGCCTTCGCTGGCGACCGGCGGCGCGATGTTGCCGACACCCGCGGGCGCGGCCCCGGCCGCTCCCGCCGGGCCGGCCGCGAGCGCCGCGGCGACGACGAGAATGCGCAGTCTTGTCATGAGCGATCTCCTTCCGGGATTGCGGGGATCACGAAGGACCTCGTGACAGGCTGCGCTTAGCCGAACGCGACTGAACTTTGGCTGAGCGCGGCATTCATTGCCGGTTCAGTTTCGCGCAAAAGCACGCGGCGGCCGAATCGCATCGGCCGCCGCGTGAGGGAAGGTGGCTCGTGGCGTGCGCGGCTTAGAAGCCGATGCCGATGCGCAGGCCGGGGCTGCGATAGACGAAGCGGCCGTGCGGATAGCCGTAGTAGCCGTAGCTCGGGCAGCGCTGGCCGGCATAGACCTGCTGCCAACCGTAATAGGTGTAGACCCAGCGATAGATGGGATAGCAGCCGTAATACTGGACCGGCGTGACCGCGCTGTCGGCGGCGGCGGTTTCGGTGCCGGCGCCGGTGTTGAGCGCGGGCGCGGCTTCGGCGGCGCCGGCGATGCCGGTGGCGAGGGCGGCGGCGGCGATGAGCGTCTTCAGGGTGGACATGACAGGCTCCTTGCTTCGATGGCTCTTCTGAGGAGCTTTCCCGCCCCTCGATTGCCGCCGTTCTACACAAGAGCCCTTGAACCGAAGCTGAGCGCCGTGTTCAGCCCGCCTTCAGCTTGGCGGCGCTGCGCGCGGAATGCGCTCGCGGCCCCAAAGCCAGACCACGAGCGCGCCGGCGGCATCCACCAGCGCAACGCTCACGAAAGCGACACCCCAGCCGAACACCGTGTTGGGGCCGGCGAGATCGAGCATGGCGCCCATCACGAGCGCGCCCAGGAACGCGAAACCGAAGCCGAGCCCCGAATGCACCGCCATGGTGGCGCCGCGATGCCCGGCCGGAGCGGCCGCCAAAGCGCCGGCGGTGAGCGAGGCGGAGTCGAACGTCATCATCATCGCGTGCAGCAGCAGCAGCAGCGCCACGAGCGGATACGGCAGCGGCGCCGCCCAGCCGATCAGCGAAACGAGCGCCGCGGTCGCCAGCATCACGATAAGAATGAAGCGCCTGCGTCCGAAGCGCATCGCGACCTCGTTGCCGAGAATGCTGGTGACGACGCCGAGGAGCGTCGCCACGCCGGCGACCGTCGGCGCGCTCCAGATCGTGGCGCCCGCCGGCTGCAGCGATTGGCTGAAGACGAGGAAGGTGACGATCCAGCCGCGGATCGCGAAAAGCTCGAAGTTGTGCGCGGCGTAGCCCAGCACGTAGATCATGGCGCCGCGATTCTTGAGCACCGGGCGCACGTCGAGGAGCCGCGCCAAGGAGCGCCCGTCCGGCGGCGCGCTCGCGCCGCGCGGCACCAGCAGAGTCAGCAGCGCCGCCGCGACGGCGCCCGCAGTCGCGAGGCCGAACGCGTAGTGCCAGTCGAGCAGCGCCGCGATTGCGCCGGCGACGATGAAGGACAGCGAGGCCGCGATGCCGAAGCTCGACGTGTAGAACGCGACGAAGCGCGACTGCTTCGGGCCGCTGACGTGATCGGAGAGGAGCTTCAACCCCGGCATGTACATGCCGGCGAGGCCGATGCCGGCCAGGATCTGCAGCGCGAGGCCGCTCGCAAAGCTGCGCGCGACCAGCGCCAAGCCGAGATTGGCGAGCGCCGCCATCAGCGTCGCCGCGAGATAGATCTTGCGCGCGTCGACGCGGTCCGTGAGCGCGGTCAGCAGCGGCACCGCCACCATGTAGCCGGCGAAGAACGCGCCGGTGAGCGTGCCCGCCTCGGTCGCCGAAAGATGCCAGGCGGCCGAAAGCTCGGGCAGCAGCGCCGGCACGGCCGAGAAGCCGAGCATGCCGAAAATCTCGGCCGCGCAGAGTGTCGCGGTGATACGCGGCGCGCTAAGCGGCGACGAGGTCGGTCCGGGCAAGGTCGCCGCCTTCGATTGATCGCGGATCGTTCAGGGCCGGGGCCGCTAGATCTGCCTTGCCCTGCCCGCCACCGCCAGCGCCGCTTCGCGCACGGCTTCGTTATAGGTGGGATGGGCGTGGAAGCAGCGTGCGAGGTCTTCGGCGGCGCCGCCGAATTCCATCACGTTGACGACCGCGTGGATCATGTCGCCGGCCTCGGCGCCGATGATGTGGGCGCCCAGGATGCGGTCGGTCTCGGCGTCGGCGAGGATCTTGACGAAACCCTCGCGCTCGTCGGTGCAGATGGCGCGGCTGTTGGCGGTGAGCGGGAACTTGCCGGCCTTGTAGGCGATGCCGGCTTCCTTCAACTCATCTTCGGTCTTGCCGACGCTGGCGACCTCGGGCCAGGTGTAGACGATGCCGGGCACGGTTTCGTAGTTCACGTGCCCCGCCTGGCCGGCGAGCAGCTCCGCGAGCGCCACCCCTTCTTCTTCCGCCTTGTGCGCCAGCATCGGGCCCGGGATCGCGTCGCCGATCGCGTAGAGGCCGGGGATGTTGGTGCGATAGTGCGCGTCGACGACGATGAAGCCGCGCTTGTCGCGCGCGACGCCGAGCGCTTCGAGGCCGAGGCCTTCGACATAGGGGCGGCGGCCGATGGCGACGAGGGCGATTTCGGCCGCGAGCTGTTCCGATGCTCCGCCCTTCGCGGGCTCGATCGCGAGCGCCACGCCGTCGGCGCCCGCCTTGGCGGCAGTGACCTTGCTGCCGAGCTTGAAGACGAGCCCCTGCTTCTCGAGCACGCGCTGAAACTGGCGCGCCACTTCGCCATCCATGCCCGGCGTGATGCGCTCCAGGAACTCGACGACGGTCACCTTGGCGCCGAGGCGGCTCCAGACCGATCCCATTTCGAGGCCGATATAGCCGGCGCCGATGACGACCATCGTCTTCGGCACGGCGGCGAGTTCGAGCGCGCCGGTGGAACTGACGATGCGCTTCTCGTCGACGGCAACGCCCGGCAGCGGCGTCGAGTCCGAGCCGGTGGCGATGACGATGTGCTTGGCCTGGACCGGCTTGCCGTCGACCTCGACGAGGCCCGGCGCCTTGATCGTGCCGTGGCCCTGGAGGTGATCGATCTTGTGCTTCCTGAACAGGAAGGCCACGCCCTTGGTGAGCTGATCGACGACGCCGTCCTTGCGCTTCATCATTGTCGGCAGATCGAGTTCCACGCTTGCCTTGATGCCGTGTTTGCCGAATCCGTGCAGGGCCTCGCGGTATTTCTCCGAGCTGTGGAGCAGCGCTTTCGACGGGATGCAGCCGACGTTCAGGCAGGTGCCGCCGAGTTTCGCGCGCTTTTCGACGACGCCCACCTTGAGGCCGAGCTGCGCCGCGCGGATGGCGCCCACATAGCCGCCGGGGCCCGCGCCGATGATGACGAGATCGTAGCTCTCGGCCATGGATGAGTTCCGCTGCGTGGAGTGGGGATGAACGGGGAGGCGACGGCTTGGTAACTAGCCCGCCCGCCCCCTAATATCCAGCGCCGCGGCGTGGCCGCCGAAGCGCAGGGCGCGAAGGCGGGCGCCGCAATCCGCCTTCGCCCGAAGGGCTTCGGCAGATGAATCCGGCGCGACGGAACGGGGAGACAAGCACGCATGGAAGCGATTCTTCAGAGCCTGATCAGCGGCATACCGATCCTCGCGCTGCATATCGTCACCACCTTCGCGATCCTGATCGGCGGCATGGGCATCTACATGTGGATCACGCCCTATGCCGACATCAAGCTGGTGCGCGAGGGCAACACCGCGGCGGCGGTGGCGCTCGGCGGCGCGTTTCTGGGGCTCGCCGTTCCGCTCGCCGGCAGCCTCGCCGGCAGCGTTACCGCGCTCGACATCCTGCTCTGGGGCCTCGTCACCCTCGTCGTCCAGCTCATCTCGTTCAAGGTCGTGGACCTCGTCTTGCGCGGCCTGCCGAAGCGCATCAGCGACGGCGAGATGAGCGCCGCGATCTTCCTCGCCTTCGTCAACATCTCGGTCGGCGCCATCGTCGCCACGGCGGTCACGCGCTGACGCGATGCGCTCGAGCCACCTCACGCTGCTGGTCATCGCGCTGCTGGTCGCGGTCGGCGCGCTCGGCCAGTGGGGCGAGTTCAAGCGCGAGACGCCGCGCTACGAGCCCGAGCGGCCGCGCGAGCCGCCGCGCCGCCCGCGCCCGGACGAGCCCAGGCCCGACGGGCTGCGCCCGCTCGCCCCGCCCGTGGCGACGGATCCGACGATCGAGATCTCGGTTCCGCTCGAGGCGAAATCCTCGACCGGCACGGGCTTCTCGCTCGATGGCCGCGGCCTCTGGATGACCGCGCGTCATGTCGCCGACGGCTGCTCGCGCATTTTCGTCTTGACCGGCCCGCGCGTCGGCTACCTCACGCGCAGCATCTATATCCACCCGACCGCCGACGTCGCGATCCTGCGCACCGACCGCGGCGCGCCCCATATCGCCTTCGCGCGCGAGGAGCCGCGCGTGAACCAGACCGCGTATCACTACGGCTATCCCCACGGCGAGCCGGGTGCGGTCCAATCGATGCTGATCGGCCGCGCCACGATGCGGGCGCGCGGGCGCTACAACACCAACGAGCCCGTGCTCGTCTGGGCCGAGCGCCAGCGCATCCCGGAAGGCGACGAGTCGCTGGGCGGCATCAGCGGCGGCCCGGTGTTCGACACGACCGGGCATGTCATCGGCACCACCGTCGCCGGCAGCGTGCGGCGCGGCCGCGTCTTCACCACCGACATGAGCTCGCTGCGCGAGGCGCTGCGCCGGGCCAACGTGACGCCCGCGGCGGAGTCCTCGGCCCTCGTGCCGCGGCTCACGACGGCGAACTGGACGCTCGAAGGCCAGGTCATGCGCAGCAAGCTCACGGTCGCCAAGATCGTCTGCCTGGTCGACCAGCCCACCGTGCGGCCGCGGAATTCTTACGGCCGATCAAGCCTCTGAGCCGTGGCGGGCGCGCTCGGCCGGAGGGACCAGGCCCAGTTCGCGGGTGAAATTCCGGCCGCGGCCAGATAACAAAGCCTTGATAACTCGCGTATTGAATAGTGGCCGGCGGGCATTTGGGGTCCGGCCGACGGGACATGGCAAGCGGACAGGCGAAACGACCAGGCCGAGCTTGCGCGCGCGCCGCCATCCTTGCGGCGCTGGCCGCTTGCGCGCTCGCGGCGCCGGCGGCAGCCGGGCCGCCGCAATCGAACACGGTCGAAGCCTTCGATCTCGTCTTCCGCGGCTGGATGCGCCGCCACCATGTGGCGCGCGGCGTGCTCGCGGTCAGCTACGCCAACCGGCTCGCTCTGGTGAAGGGCTATGGCGGCATCGATCCCGCGGCGCCTGTTCCGCTTGCGAGCCTTGCCAAGGCGATCACCGGCGCCTGCCTCGCCACGCTGGTGCGCGACAAGAAGCTGTCCTTCGACGCGAAGCTCGGCGACGTGCTCGGCGCCTTCTTCCGCCGCCACGGCGAGCCGGCCGATCCGCGCGTGCGCGCGATCACAATCGAGCAGCTCTTGGCGCACCGCAGCGGCTTCAGCCGCCACGCCAACCCGGACCCCGCCTCCGGGCCCGCGCTCGTCGCGCATCTCAGGACCTATGGCAGCGCATCGCCGCACGTGACCGAAGCGGTGAAACGCGCGCTCGCCTACCGGCTCGCGCGCGCCCCCGGCCAGACCTATGAATACGTCAACGTGAACTACCTGCTGCTCGGCGCCGCGATCGAGGAAGTGTCGGGCCGCGCCTATGAAACCTATTGCCGCGACGCGCTGCTGAAGCCGCTCGGGGTCACGCACGGCCGGCTCGGCAAATGGGCGGCGCTCTCGGCTTATGGCGGCTGGAGCCTCTCCGGCGCCGAATACCTCGCCTTCCTGCACGCCTTCGACCGCGACAGCCGCATCATGGACGCGGCGACGCGGCGCTGGCTCGCCTCGCCGGCGGGCAAGCAATTCGCCGGACGCGGCGATCTCGCCTATTCGCTCGGCGTGGTGGCGCGGCGCGAACCCGGGGGCGTCTCGGTCTGGCACACCGGGCTCTGGACCCACGCGCAGAAGGACGTGCGCGGCGGCGCGTTGGCCGACAGCCATGCGACGCTCGCGGTCAAATCGGCCAAGGGCGCGGCCTGGTTCGTCTACATGGAGCCGCAGCTTCCGCTCGCGGCCCGCGCCGAGCTCGACGCCGCACTCTGGCGCGCCGCCGAGCAGGTGAAGGCCTGGCCGGCGCAGGATCTCTTCGCGCGCTACGGCGTCGGCATCGGCAAGGAACAGAAGACGGTGCCCGTGGCGGCACCGCTCAAGACCGGCGACGCCGGCAAGAGCGACGACCGCCCCCACGCCGCGCGGAATTAGACGCCCTCCCAACAGACCGTCATGCTCTGATGTCCGAAGAGTCAAGCGTTGGGCGCGAGACTGCGCGCCGCAATCTCGCCACCGTGCGACCGAGCCGAGAGATGCTTCGCCGCCGCCCCCAGCGGGGCGTCCATGCGGCGCAGCCGCGGCTTGATCTCGCCGATCCCCGTGATTCTGCGCGGCCGCGCCTTCCCGCAATGCGCGAGCGCTTGACGCGGAGGGCGAGACCGGCTTCGCATGCGCGCCTCGCTCCGATGGTGTCGAGATGCCCGCATCCAGCGCCGCCACCAAGACCGCTCCCGCCCCGCGCGATCCGCGGCTTTGCCGCTCGTGGCTGTTCCTGCCCGGGGCCGACGCCGCGGCGCTCGCGGCAGCGCCCGAGAGCGGCGCCGACGTGCTCATTCAGGAGCTCGAGGATTTCACGCCGCCCCATCGCCGCGCCGAGGCGCGCGCGCTCGCGCCGGCGCTCTACGACCGCTGGCGCGCGGCCGGCGCGATGGCGGCGGTGCGCGTCAATCCGCTCGACGCGGGCGGCGCCGAGGATCTCGCCGCGGTCATGCGCGGGCGCCCCGACGCCGTGATGCTGCCGAAGGTAGCCGAACCCGCGCAGGTCGCGGATCTCGACCGCGCGGTGGCAATGTGCGAGGCCGAGTGCGGCATTCCGGCGGGTTCGACAATGCTCGTGCCGAACGTCGAGTTCGCCCGCGGCCTCATGCAGACCTACGCCATCGCCAAGGCGAGCCCGCGCGTCAAAGCCTGCCTCGTCGCCGCCGAGGACATGGCGGCCGATCTCGGCGCCGAACGCGCGCCCGACGGGCTCGAGCTGGCCTATGTGCGCCAGCGCTTCCTGGTGGAATGCGTGGCCGCCGGCGCCGTCGCGATCGACGCGCCCTATACCTGGCGCGATGCGGCGGGGCTCGAGGCGGATACGCGCTGGGCGCGGCGGCTCGGCTACAAGGCCAAGAGCTGCGTGGCGCCCGAGCATGCGGCCATCGTCAACCGCCTGCTGACGCCCGCGCCGGACGAAGTGGCGCGGGCGCATCGCATCGTCGCCGCATTCGATGCGGCGCGGGCGCGCGGGCACGACCGGGTCGAGGTGGAGGGCTCGCTGGTCGAGGTGCCGACCTATGCCAATATGAAGCGGTTGCTGGCGCGCGCCGAGGCGCTTTCCGCCGGCGTGCGCGACAAGTCAGGGAGCAGCCGATGAGCGTCGTCAATCTCGAGGCGAAGTTTGCGAATTTCGCCGATCAATGGTCGCCCAAGATCATCGCCCGGCTCAACGATCTGCACGTGAAGGCGGTGAAGATCCGCGGCGAATTCGTCTGGCACCGGCACGCCGAGACCGACGAGCTATTTTTCGTGCACAAAGGCCGGCTCACGATTCGCCTCCGCGATGGCGGCGGCGAACGCGCGGTGTGCATCGGCCCGGGCGAGATGTTCGTGGTGCCGAAGGGGATGGAGCACATGCCGGTGGCCGAGGACGAGTGCGAGATGCTGCTCATCGAGCCCGCCGGCACGCTCAACACCGGCGATGCCGGCGGCGACCGCACCGTGACGCAAGAGGTCTGGATTTGAGCGAGATCCGCCGGGCCGGTGCGGCCGGCCCGGCGTTAGGGGCTGCTCAATTGCGCGGCGCCGTGCTCCTGGGCGGCACGGGCGCGCGGCGCGGGGGCGCGGCCGGCGCCACGGCGCCGAGCGAAACGTAGTTGCCGTCGACGCGCTCGCCCATTTCGCACATCGAGGCGCAGCCGTTGGACTGCACGTTCGCCGCGCCGCGGCCGATCTGGATGGCCACGCGGCAGCCGGGCAAGCCGTCGGGCCGGCCTTGGATCATGCCGCTCGAGATCGGCGCATCCATGCGGGTGCCGCAGGCGCGCACGCCATCGGCCGTGATCATGTTGAAGTGGACGGTCGCGCGGCCCTCCGGCCATTCGACGACGGTCATTTCGCCCGCGCCCGACCGCCCAGTCAGCCGATACCTGCCGGCGAACCCGCCCCCGGACATGCGCGACAGCTGCACGAGGCGCGCCTCGTAGCGCGCGCGCAGGCAATTGTAGATCGGGCCGTCATAGACCGTGGTGGCGCCGGCCTCGCAGCTTTGGAGCTGCGCCACCCAGGCGCCCTGGTTCGCGCCGTTCGGCAAGGAGCCGGCGAAGCGCGCGACGTCGCGGTCCATGGCGACGAGGTCGCTGTTCTTGCAGATCGTCTGTTCGACACGCGTGCCCGCGCGGGCGCAATCGCGGCCGAGATCGGTGCGATCGGGCCCGACGCCCGAGGGCGAATCCGGGGCCGGCAAGATGCGTCCGGTATCGGGCTGCGTCGGCGCCGGATAGGTGCGCGGCGACGCCGGTGGCTGCGCCTGAAGGCTCGGCGGCTCGGCGGCCGGCGGTTGGGTGGAGAAGGTCTGGGCGCCGGCCGGGCCGATGGCCAGCAAGGTGGCGCCGCAAGCCGTCAACAATCGTTTCGCGGACATGACGGACCTCCCGTCTCGAGACGTGGCTGATGCTCCTGCAACGCCCCGAATATGGCCGTGCGGGGGCACCACGACGGCACCATCGGGGGAAGCCGCGCTATGTCGTCCGGCCTATGGGGCAAGCCCTTACGGACTCGACCGAATTTCGCGGGGTCGAGCGCGCTGGTAGGAGGCCATCACGGTCGATCACGACCTTGCGCCGGAAAGGCCCGGCAAGCGTGCCGGGCGCCGGCGCCCCAACAGGAGGCGGCCATGCGCACGTTACGTCCCCTTCTCATCCTCGGCGCAATCGGTACTGCGGTTCCGGCCCAGGCCCAGAACGCGGCCGCCACCCCCGACACCGGCCCCGCCATCTGCGCCCGCTACGAGCTTCACACGCGCTATCTCGCGGACAAGTTCGGCGAGTTTCCGCTGTTCAGCGGCGCGGCCGGCGACGGCATCGCGCTGCAGCTTTTCATCAACCGCAGCACCGGGAGCTGGACGGCGCTACTCGTCCGCGGCGACGGCTTCTCCTGCATCACCAGCGCCGGCGAGAGCGGGCGGCAAGAGGTCGGACTCTAGGCCCCACTACATCTCCAGCAGCAGGCGCTGCGGGTCTTCGATGCAGTCCTTGAGGCGCACGAGGAAGGTCACCGCCTCGCGGCCGTCGATGATCCGGTGGTCGTAGGAGAGCGCCAGGTACATCATCGGGCGGATCTCGACTTTCCCCTCGATCGCCACGGGCCGCGGCTGGGTCTTGTGCATGCCGAGGATGCCGGATTGCGGCGGGTTGAGGATCGGCGTCGACATCAACGAGCCGTAGACGCCGCCGTTCGAGATCGTGAAGGTGCCGCCGGTCAGGTCCTCGATCGTGAGCTTGCCGTCGCGCGCCTTCCGCCCCAGCTCGGCGATTTTCTTCTCGATCTCGGCGAAACCCATTTTATCGGCGTCGCGCAAGACCGGGACGACGAGGCCCTGCTCGGTGCCGACCGCGACGCCGATGTCGTAGTGGTTCTTGTAGATGAGGTCGTCGCCGTCGATCTCGCCGTTGACGGCGGGGATTTCCTTCAAGACCTGGACGCACGCTTTGACGAAGAAGCTCATGAAGCCGAGCCGCACGCCGTGCTTCTTCTCGAAGCTATCGCGGTATTGCTCGCGCAGCCTCAGGATCGCGCTCATGTCGCACTCGTTGAAGGTCGTGAGCATGGCCGCGGTGTTCTGCGCGGATTTCAAGCGCTCGGCGATGCGCTTGCGGAGCCGCGTCATGCGCACGCGCTGCTCGCGCTCCCCAGACGCGCGCGGCGCCACGGGCGCGGGCGCGGGCTGCGGCGGCGGCGCGGCCGTGGGTGCGGGGACACGCTGGGTCATGCCGCTGCGCGCCGCGGCGGGCCTTTCCATGTAGGCGAGCACATCGCCCTTGGTGAGGCGGCCGTCCTTGCCGGTAGCGGGAATAACAGCGGGCTGGAGCGCATTCTCGGCCACGAGCTTCCGCACGGCGGGCGAGAGCGGCGCGGCCTCGGCGGCTGCCGCCGGCGCGGCGGCGGGCGCCGGCTTCGCGGCGGGTGCCGGCCGCGGCGGCATGGCGGCGGGCTTCGGCGCCGGCTTGGCGGCGGCTGCCGCCGCGCCCGCGCCGATCACGCCCAGCACCTGGCCGATCTCGACATTGCTGCCTTCCGGCGCGCGGATTTCGGCAAGGGTGCCGGCCTCGGGCGCGTTGACCTCGAGCGTCACCTTGTCGGTCTCGAGCTCGCAGAGCGGCTCGTCCTTGGCCACCGCATCGCCGACCTTCTTCATCCACTTGGCGACGGTGGCCTCGGTGACGGATTCGCCCAGCGCCGGAACCTTGATATCGGCCATGGCTAATCCAGACGACGGAAGACGGACGACGGACGACAGCTGTTCGACTGACTGCTCATCATGCCCGCCTGATCCTCATCCGTCGTCCGTCCTTTGTTGTCTGTCGTCTGCTACACAGCCAGCGCTTCGTCGACGAGCTTGGCCTGCTCCTTGGCGTGGCGGCTGGCGAGGCCGGTCGCCGGCGAGGCGGCGGCTGAGCGCCCGGCATAGCGCGGACGGCCGCTCATGCGCAGCTTCGCCATGACCTCCTCGATCTCTGGCGCCACGGAGCACCAGGCGCCCATGTTCATGGGCTCTTCCTGGCACCAGACAACCTCGGCCTGCTTGAAGCGGCCGAGATCGTCGGCCAGCGACTGCGCCGGGAACGGATAGAGCTGTTCCAGGCGGATGATGACGACGTCGTCATTGAGCTTGCGCTCGTCGCGCGCTTCCAGGAGATCGTAATAGACCTTGCCGGAACAGAGCACGACGCGCTTGATCGTATCGTCCGGGCCGATGCCGCTGCCGTCGAACAGCACGCGGTGGAACGACGAGCCGGGGCCGAAATCGGCGAGCGTCGAGACCGCGAGCTTGTGGCGCAGCAGCGACTTCGGCGTCATCACGATCAAGGGTTTGCGGATCTTGCGCCGCATCTGCCGGCGCAGGACGTGGAAGTAGTTGGCCGGGGTCGTGCAGTTGACGACCTGCATGTTCTCTTCGGCGCAGAGCTGCAGGTAGCGCTCGAGCCGCGCCGAGCTGTGTTCGGGGCCCTGCCCCTCGTAGCCGTGCGGCAGCAGCATGACAAGGCCCGACATGCGCAGCCATTTCGATTCGCCGGCGGCGATGAACTGGTCGATGATGACCTGCGCGCCGTTGGCGAAATCGCCGAACTGGGCTTCCCACAACACCAGGCAGTGCGGCTCGGCGAGCGAATAACCGTATTCGAAGCCGAGCACCGACGCCTCGGCCAGCGGCGAATCGATGATCTCGAAATTCGCCTGGCCCGGCTTCACGTTGGAAAGCGGGATGTATTTCTGCTCGTTCTCCTGATCGACCAGCACGCCGTGGCGCTGCGAGAAGGTGCCGCGGCCGCAATCCTGGCCCGAGAGCCGCACCGGCGTTCCTTCCGCCAAGAGCGTGCCGAAGGCGAGCGCCTCGCCCGTCGCCCAGTCGATGCCCCGGCCGCTTTCGATGGCCTTGCGCTTGGCCTCGAGCTGGCGGCCGATCTTGCGGTTGAGATTGAAGCCCTGCGGCACCTCGGTAAGCCGCGCGCCCACCTGCCTCAGCATTTCGGGCGGCACGCCGGTTTCGCCGCGGATGTATTCGCCGCGCGCGGCCTCGAGCCCGGTCCAGGCCCCTTCGAGCCAATCCGCCTTGTTGGGGCGGAAATTCTTGGCGATCTCGAAATCCTGTTCGAGCTGTTTCTCGAATCCGACGATGAGGCTCTTTGCCTCATCGTCGGACACCACCTTCTCGGCCGCGAGCTTCTCGGCATAGATCGTGCGCGTCGTCGGCTGCTTGGCGATGGCGCGGTACATGAGCGGCTGGGTGAAGGCCGGCTCGTCGCTTTCGTTGTGGCCGTGGCGCCGGTAGCACCACATGTCGATGACGACGTCTTTCTGGAATTCGTGGCGGAACTCGGTGGCGACGCGCGCCACGTGCACCACCGCCTCGGCATCGTCGCCGTTGACGTGGAAGATCGGCGCCTGCACCGCCTTGGCAACGTCGGTGCAATAGGGGCCGGGGCGCGAATAGGCCGGATTCGTTGTGAAGCCGATCTGGTTGTTGACGATGAAATGGATCGTGCCGCCGGTGCGGTAGCCTTTGAGCTCCGAGAGCGCGAGCGTCTCGGGCACGAGGCCCTGGCCGGCGAAGGCGGCGTCGCCGTGCAGCAAGAGGCCCATCACCTCGTGCCGCGCACGCTCGAGATCGCCGCGCTGCATCTGCTTCGCGCGCACCTTGCCGACGACGACGGGGTTCACCGCCTCCAAGTGCGAGGGGTTGGCGGTGAGCGAGAGGTGGACGATGTTGCCGTCGAAATCGCGGTCCGACGAAGTGCCGAGATGGTACTTCACGTCGCCCGAGCCCTGCACGTCTTCGGGATTGGCGGGATTGCCGCTGAACTCGGAGAAGATGGCGCGGAACGGCTTGCCCATCATGTTGGCGAGCATGTTGAGCCGGCCGCGATGCGGCATGCCGAGGACGATTTCCTTGGTGCCGAGCTGGCCGCCGCGTTTGATGATCTGCTCGAGCGCGGGGATCATCGATTCGCCGCCTTCGAGGCCGAAGCGCTTGGTGCCGGTGTATTTCTTGTCGAGGAAGCGCTCGAAGATCTCGGCGGCGGTCAAGCGCTCGAGGATCGCGCGCTTGCCGTTGACGGTGAAATCGGTGCGGTTCTCGATGCGCTCGATGCGCTCCTGAATCCAGAGCCGCTGCGCCGGCTCCATGATGTACATGTATTCGACGCCGATGCTGCCGCAGTAGGTGTGAACGAGCCGGTCGAGGATCTGCTGCAGCGACGCCGTCTCGCCGAAGCCGAGGATGCTGTTGATGAAGATCGGCTGGTCGAGATCGGTTTCGGCGAAGCCGTAACTGCGGTAATCGAGGTCCTTGTGATAGGCGCGCTCGGCGATGCCGAGCGGATCGAGGTTCGCGATCAAGTGCCCGCGCGAGCGATAGGTGCGAATCAGCATGAAGGCGCGGATCGAAGCGAGTGCCGCCGCGCGCAGCTGCTCGGCGGAAGCCGCAGGCGTCGCGGGCGCCGCGGCGCCGTTGCCCTTGGCGGGCGCTTTCGCGGGCGCGGCGCCATCGGCGCCGATCACGCGCGTCGACTTAGGCGCCCAGGCGGGGCCGGCGAGCTCGGCCAGCGCCGCGCGCCCTTCGTCGCCGAGCGCCGCGAAGAAGGCACGCCAGCCGGGGTCGACCGCGTTGGGATCCCTGAGGAACTGCTCGTAGAGCTGCGAGACGAAGACGGCATTGCCCGCATAGAGGAACGAATCGGCGATTCGATCGCGGCGGGCGCTGCCTTGGGCACCATCCATCGTGTGACACTCCGGGCGGCAGGTTCCCCACGCTAAGACCCGTAGGGGCGGGTCGTACGCTCTTGCGTCCGCTCAATTCCGCCCCTGCGCCGGCGCTGAACCCTGAAGCCGCCACTGCAACCCGTACGTAATTACCGCTTCATCAGTTTCAACATCGCGGAGCCGAGGGCCGCCGGCGAATCGGCCACGGCGATGCCGGCGCTCTTCATGGCCGCCGTCTTGTCGCCGGCCGTGCCCTTGCCGCCCGAGATGATGGCGCCGGCATGGCCCATGCGCCGGCCCGGCGGCGCCGTGACGCCGGCGATGAAGCCCACCACCGGCTTCTTCACCTTGGAGCGCTTCAGGAAATCGGCCGCTTCTTCCTCGGCGCTGCCGCCGATCTCGCCGATCATGACGATGCCCTCGGTCTCGGGGTCGCCCAGGTAGAGATCGAGGCAGTCGATGAAATCGGTGCCGTTGACGGGATCGCCGCCGATGCCGATGCAGGTGGATTGGCCCAAGCCGGACGCCGTCGTCTGCGCCACCGCCTCGTAGGTGAGCGTGCCCGAGCGCGAGACGATGCCGATCTTGCCGCGCTTGTGGATGTGGCCCGGCATGATGCCGATCTTGCACTCGCCCGGCGTGATGATGCCGGGGCAATTGGGGCCGATGAGCCGCGACTTCGAGCCCAAGAGCGCGCGCTTCACCTTCACCATGTCGAGGACTGGAATCCCCTCGGTGATACAGACGATGAGCGGAATTTGGGCGGCGATCGCTTCCAGAATCGCATCGGCCGCGAAAGGCGGCGGGACGTAGATGACCGAGGCATTGGCGCCGGTCTCGGCCACCGCATCGGCGACCGTGTCGAACACCGGGAGATCGAGGTGCTTGGTGCCGCCTTTGCCCGGGGTGACACCGCCCACCATCTTCGTGCCGTAGGCGATCGCCTGCTCGGAGTGGAACGTGCCCTGAGCGCCGGTGAAGCCCTGGCAGATGACCTTCGTGTTCTTGTCGACGAGTACGGCCATCTCAGGCGGCCTCCTTGACGGCCTTGACCACTTTTTCGGCAGCATCGGCGAGATTGTCGGCCGAAAGAATTGGCAGCCCCGACTCCGCGAGGATCTTCTTGCCGAGCTCGACATTCGTACCTTCGAGCCGGACCACGAGCGGCACGTGAAGGGCCACTTCGCGCGCGGCAGCGACGACGCCCTCGGCGATCACGTCGCAGCGCATGATGCCGCCGAAGATGTTGACGAGGATGCCCTCGACGTTGGGATCGGAGAGGATGATCTTGAACGCGGCGGTGACGCGCTCCTTGGTGGCGCCGCCGCCGACATCGAGGAAATTGGCCGGCGCGCCGCCATAGAGCTTGATGATGTCCATCGTCGCCATGGCGAGGCCGGCGCCGTTCACCATGCAGCCGATATTGCCGTCGAGCTTCACGTAGTTGAGCGAGTATTTCGCGGCCTCGAGCTCGGTCGGGTCCTCCTCGTCCTCGTCGCGGAGCTGCTCGATGTCGGTATGGCGGTAGAGCGCGTTGTCGTCGAAGTTCATCTTGGCGTCGAGCGCCACGACCTCGCCTTTGCCGGTGACGATGAGCGGATTGATCTCGAGCAGGCTTGCATCGAGCTCGTTGAACGCCTTGTAGAGGCCCTGCAGCAGCTTCGTCGCCGATTTCACCTGGTCGCCTTCGAGCTTCAGGCCGTAAGCGATGCTGCGGCAATGATGGCCCTGGAGCCCGGTCGCGGGATCGATTGCGACCGTCATGATCTTCTCCGGGTGCTTGGCCGCCACCTCCTCGATGTCCATGCCGCCCTCGGTCGAGGCGATGACGGTGACGCGGCTGGTGGCGCGGTCGATGAGCATCGAGAGATAGAGCTCGCGCTTGATGTCGGCGCCGTCCTCGATGAAGACGCGCTTCACTTCCTTGCCGGCGGGCCCGGTCTGCTTGGTGACCAGCACGTGGCCGAGCATCTTGGCGGCATTCGATTTCACTTCGTCGATCGACTTGACGACGCGGACGCCGCCCTTGCCGTTGGGATCGTCCTTGAAGCGGCCGGCGCCGCGGCCGCCGGCGTGGATTTGCGATTTCACCACCCAGACCGGTCCGCCCAGCTCCTTGGCCGCGGCTTCGGCCTCGGCCGGCGTGTAGGCGACTTTGCCGCGCGGCACGGCGACGCCGAATTTCCTGAGCAGGTCCTTCGCTTGGTATTCGTGGATGTTCATGCTCGATCCCCGCTTGCGCGCGAAGTTTCAGGCCGCCGCCAGCATCTTCTTGGTGAGATCGACGAGGCCTTTGACCGCGTTGACCGAGTGGTCGAACATCTTCTTCTCCTCGGCATCGAGCGCGATTTCGACGACCTTCTCGACTCCGCCGGCGCCGATGACCACCGGCACGCCGACATAGAGGCCGTTCACGCCGTATTGGCCGGTGAGATAGGCGGCGCAGGGGAGCAGACGCTTCTTGTCCTTGAGATACGACTCGGCCATCGCGATGGCCGAGGCGGCGGGCGCGTAGAAGGCCGAGCCGGTCTTCAGGAGGTTCACGATCTCGGCGCCGCCGTCGCGCGTGCGCTTGACGATCGCGTCGAGCTTTTCCTTGGTCGTCCAGCCCATCTTGACGAGATCGGGCAGCGGAATGCCGGCGACGGTAGAGTAGCGGATGAGCGGCACCATCGTGTCGCCGTGCCCGCCCAGCACGAACGCGCTCACGTCTTCGACCGAGACTTTGAACTCGTCGGCGAGGAAATGGCGGAAGCGGGCCGAGTCGAGCACGCCGGCCATGCCCACGACCATGTTGGGCTTGAAGCCGGTCACCTCCTTCATGGCACCCACCATCGCATCGAGCGGATTGGTGATCACGATGACGAAGGCGCCGGGTGCGTTTTCACGGATGCCTTTGCCGACCGCGCCGATGACCTTGGCGTTGATGCCGACGAGGTCGTCGCGGCTCATGCCGGGCTTGCGCGGCACGCCCGCGGTCACGATGCAGACATCAGCGCCCTTGATGTCGGCGTAGTTGGATGTGCCTCTATAAGAGGCATCGTAGCCCTCGACCGGCCCCGCCTGCGCGATATCGAGCGCCTTGCCCTTGGCGAGGCCTTCGGCGTCGGGGATGTCGAGGACGACGATGTCGCCCAGCTCCTTCATGCCGGCGAGGAGTGCCAACGTGCCGCCGATCTGGCCGGCGCCGATGAGGGCGATCTTCTTGCGAGCCATTGGATTTCCCAGTGCGTGCGAGGCGGTTTTCTGGCGCCGGGAACGGCGCCGCGGGGGACGAAAAGCGGCGTTTCGCCGGCGCCGGGCGGGGGCCTCGGCGCGGCGGAAAACGCGGCCGGATGAAGCGGATAGACGGCCGCGCCCTCTAGCGCGAAACGGCCCACCGGGCAAGGGGACATGGGGGCGCGGGCGCCCTGCGATGCGGCTCTTACCGGACTAATACCCGCGCGCCGGATCGACGATGTTCATCAGCGCCTCGCCGGCGCGCAGGCGGCGGAGGTTCTCGACGACCTGGTCGGCCGCGGTGGTGGGATCGGTGACGCCGGCATTGTGCGGGGTCACGCGGATCTTGGGATGCGCCCAGAACGGATGATCGGCCGGCAGCGGCTCTTGGCGGAAGACGTCGAGCTGCGCGGCGGCGAGATGGCCGCTGTCGAGCGCCGCGATGAGATCGGCGTCGACGACGTGGCCGCCGCGCGCGGCGTTGACGACGACGGCGCCCCTGGGCAGCGCCGCGAACGCCTCGGCGTCGAGAATGCCCTCGGTTTCGGGCGTCAGCGGCAGCAGGCAGACGACGATCTCGCTGCGCGCGAGGAACGGCTTGAAGCCGCTGTGCCCATGGAAGCCCTCGACGCCCGGCACCTGCCGCGGCGTGCGGCTCCAGCCGGCGAGGTGGAAGCCGAACGGCAAAAGCTTCGCGGCGAGATCGCGGCCGATCTCGCCCAGGCCGAGGATGCCGACGCGCCGTCCCGCCGCCGCCGGCTCGCCCGCAAGCGGCTTCCATTGGCGCTCGCGCTGGAACGCGTCGTAGGCGTCGGCGTTGCGGTGATAGCGCAGCACGGCGAGCGCGCAATACTCGCTCATGCGGTGGATGAGATCGGGCACGACGAGGCGCGCGACCGGCACCGCGCGCGGCAGCAGCGGGTCGGCAAAGACATGGTCGACGCCCATGCCGAGCGAGAGGATGAGCTTCAAGCGCGGCAGCTTTGCGAGCAGGCCCGGCGGCGGTTTCCACACCAGCGCGGCCTCGATTTCGGCGAGGTCGCCGCCATCGGGCCAGATGCGCACCGCGATCGAGGGATCGAGCACAGCCAGTCGCTGCTTCCACGCGCTCTTGCTGTCGGCGTTGCTGTAGAAGAGCAGGGCCAGCGGCTTCACGGCGCGAGCGCGTTCTTGATCAGGAAATCGGCGATCGACGCGGCGTTGACCTTGACCGCCTTCATTTCCTCGCCGGCCACCGCCTGGCCCACCAGCACCGAGCGCTCGACGTCGGTCGGTTTCACCTTGAAGATGCCGCGCGCGCCTTTGACACCGGGATAGTAGCTGGGATCGGCTTCGCGCTGGGTCTTGGCGA
>DATBLL010000051.1:0-3356 GCA_036555425.1 Alphaproteobacteria bacterium
TCATCGAGCGCTTCTTCAACAAGCTCAAGCATTTCCGCCGCATCGCCACGCGCTACGACAAGCTCGCACGCAACTTCCTCGCTGCCGTCGCCATCGCCTCCACCAGACTCTGGCTCAGGCATTATGAGTCCACGACCTAGATGGAGCGCTTGGTCCGCGGCTGGGAGGCAAGACACACGTGAAAAGCCTGGTGCCGGCCGACGGATCCGCCGCGGCGCGCCGCGCGAGCGCGCCGACCGGATCGTGATGGGCATGCGCGGCCTCGGCCGCATCCGCGGATTGCTCATGGGCTCGATCGCGACCCAGGTCGTCGCTCTCGCGCCGATGCCCGTGACGCTCGTGAAATAGCAGCCGGCGCCGCGGGCGCAGTTTTCCCCACCGGCGCCGGTTCCGCGCAACACGACGCTCGTCGTCTCGGTCGCGACCGGCTAGATTGCGCGATCCCCTGGAGACGACCGGCCATGCCCGTCACCATCTGGCACAATCCGCGCTGCGCCACCTCGCGCCGGGTGCTGCAGATGATCCGCAACAAGGGCATCGAGCCGCACGTGGTCGAGTATCTAAAGACGCCGCCCTCGGCCAAGGAGATCAAGGCGGTGCTGGGCAAGCTCAAGATCGGCGCGCGCGATCTCTTGCGCCGCAAGGAACCCGCCTATCGCGCCGAGGGGCTCGACGACGAGAAGCTCTCCGAGGCCGCGATCATCCGCGCGATGACCGAGCACCCGATGCTCATCGAGCGGCCCGTGGTGCTGGCTGGGCGCAGCGCCGTGCTCGCCCGCCCGCCCGAGCGCGTGTTCGAGGTGATTTGAACGCGGCGTTTCGGTCGCAGAGGCAGGGTTAAAACGGCCCTGCCAGCGGCTCAGGCCGGTCAGATCCAGCGCCGTACCTTCGCCCGATAGGCGCGGTAGGCCTCGCCGAACTTGGCGTCGAGATAGCGCTCTTCGCGCGCGATCACGCCGTAGCGCAGCATGAGCGCGAACGGGACGGCGAGCGCCATGAGCCAGATGTTGTCGATGACGACGCCGAGCCCGAGCACGAATAGGAGCATGCCGGCATAGATGGGATTGCGCGTGAAGCGATAAGGGCCCACGACGACGAGCGCCGTCGCCGGCCGGTACGTCGGAATGTTCGTGCCGGCGCGCAAAAAGCACGTCATCGCCGCGGCGGCGAGCGCCACCGCGAGCGCGATCAGCGCCGCGCCGAGCGCATATTGGACGGCGGAGGGCAGAAACGCCGCCGGCCGCAGCCAGTCGAGCGCAAAGCCGGCCGAAAGGAACGCGAGCAGGATCAGCGGCGGCGGTGCCACGACGTTCGGCGCGTCGCGCCGCGGCGGCACGTCGGACATGGCCGGCCCGAGGCCCGTCAATACACCGCGCGGCCGCCGGAGATGTCGAAGGTGGCGCCGGTCGAGAACGAGCAGTCCTCGCTCGCGAGCCAGGCGACGAGCGCCGCGATCTCATCGACCTCGACGAAGCGGTTCATCGGAATCTTCGACAGCATGTAGTCGATGTGCTGCTGCGTGATCTGCTTGAAGATGTCGGTCTTGGCGGCGGCGGGGGTCACGCAATTGACGAGCACGCCGCTGGTCGCCAGCTCCTTGCCGATCGATTTGGTGAGCGCGATGACGCCGGCCTTGGCGGCGCTGTAGGGCGAGGCGCTGGGATTGCCCTCCTTGCCCGCGATCGACGCGATGTTCACGATGCGCCCGTATTTGTTCTTCATCATGTGCGCCGCGGCGATCTTGCAGCCGAGGAACACGCCGATGAGGTCGATCTCGATCACCTCGCGGAAATCCTTGGCCGGGTATTCCCAGGTCTTGAGGTTCGGCCCGGCGATCCCAGCGTTGTTGACCATGATGTCGATCTTGCCGAACGACTTGGCCGCGCCGTCGAAGGCCTGCTGCAGCGAAGTCTCGTCGGTCACGTCGGCGGTGAAGGTCGCGACCGTGCCCTTCGTCTTGAGCGACGCGGCGGCCGCCTCGAGCGCGGCCTTGTCGCGGTCGAAGAGGGCCACCTTGGCGCCCGACGCGAGGAAGCGCCCGGCGATGGCGTAACCGATGCCGCGCGCGCCGCCGGTGATGATGCCGGCGCGGCCGGCGAGATCGATCTTGTTCATGCGGTTTCCTTTTGGTCAGCCGTCAAATCATGATCCCGCCGTCGACCATGAAGGCCTGGCCGGTCGCGAACACGGATTCGTCCGAGGCGAGATAAACCAGTATCGGCGTGATGTCGTCGACGGCGCCGAGCCTTCCCATCGGCTGGCGGGCGATGAAGTCTTTGCGCGCCTGCACCGGATCGGCGAAGGCGTTGATGCGCCCTTGGAGGGAGGGCGTGTCGACCGTGCCGGGGCAGACCGCGTTGCAGCGGATGCCCCGCTTCACGTAGTCGGCGGCGATCGCCTTGGTGAGCCCGATCACGCCGGCCTTGGTGGTGCCGTAGACGAAGCGGTTGGCGAAGCCTTTCAAGCTCGATGCCACCGAGGCGATGTTGACGATCGAGCCCTTGCCGCGCTGGAGCATGCCGGGCAGCAGCGCGCGCGTGACGAGATACATCGAGCGCAGGTTGACGTTGACGCTGAACTCCCAATCCTTGGGCGCGCAGTCGAGGATCGTGCCGTGATGCACGTAGCCGGCGCAGTTGAGCAGAATGTCGGCGGCGCCGGCCTCCTTGGTCACGCGCTCGACCGCGGCGGCGTCGGTCACGTCGAGCACGCGCGGCGTGATGCCGGGCGCGCCGTCGAGCGTCTCGAGCGTGGCGGCGTTGATGTCGGTCGCCCACACCGTGGCGCCCTCGCGCGCGAAGGCTTCGGCGGCGCCGCGCCCGATGCCCTGCCCTGCCGCGGTGATGAACGCGGTCTTGCCCGCGAGCCTTCCTCCCATGCGTTTCTCCTTCTACGTAGGTTTTGGCGAGGCCCGGCGAACGTCGCACACCGTTCTCGCGGCCGCATTGGTCAGACCATTTGACCCTCCAACCTTAGGGCGCTAACCTCGCCGCAAGCAAGACGACAAGAAACGGCACGCATGGGAGGATGGGCGGCTTGCCGCTGCAGCCAATCGAGACCCGCCGTCTCTATCGCCAGATCGCCGACCAGGTGGCGGGGCTGATCGCGCGCGGCGAATTCGCGCCGGGCTCGCGCCTGCCGACCGAGCGCGCGCTGGCGCAGCTCCTGGGCGTCAGCCGCCCCTCCGTGCGCGAAGGCTTGATCGCGCTCGAGGTCGAGGGCCTCGTGGACGTGCGCGTGGGCTCGGGCATCTATGTGCGCCGCGCGCGCGGCGGCGCCGACGCCGACATCCTCGGCGACAGCCCCGGCCCGTTCGAGCTGATCCGCGCGCGGCGCGCGATCGAGAGCGAGGTGGC
>DATBLL010000055.1:0-36263 GCA_036555425.1 Alphaproteobacteria bacterium
AAGTACGACGAGCAGGGGAAGACCATCTCGCGCTTCGGCAAGAAGCAGGAATAGCAGGCGCCGCGTTCACCGGGTAAGGGGCACCCCCACGCTTTGAGTCAAGCCGCCACAGCCTCGGCAATGGAGAGCCAGAAGCTCTCCATTGCCTTTTACGTCACCGTCGGTCTCGTCGCGGGCGCGATCATCGCGTACCAGATCGGCATCATGCGCGTGTTCTCGGTCGGCACCTGGAGCCATTTCGGCTCGCTGGTCGTGAGCATGGCGATGCTCGGCTTCGGCGTGATGAGCGCCATCATGTGCGTGGGCACGGGCTTCTTCGAGCGCCACTGGTCGAAGCTCGTGGCGCTCGCGCTCTTCACCTTCGGCCCGCTGATGGTGATGGGCAACACCGCGGCGCAGATGGTGGGCTTCAACCCGGTCGAGCTCGTCGCCAATCCCGACCAGAAGTACAACCTCTTCTGGCTCTTCGTCCTCTACTTCGTTCCGTTCCTGCCGGGCGCGCTGTTCCTGGGATTGGCCTTCCTGCGCGGGCAGGCGGTGTTCGGCCGCGTCTATTTCGCCGATCTCACCGGCTCGGGCATTTGCGGCCTCGTCTTCCTCATCGGCATGTACGTCGTGGCGCCCGACCACATCATCCTGGTGCCGGTGGCGCTCTGGCTCGCGGGCGCGCTCGTCTGGTTCGGCGCGCGGCGCGCCTACGCCGCCGCCGCCGTGGTCGTGGCCCTCGCCGGCGGCGCCTGGTGGGTGACGGCGAATTACGAGCAGATCACGGTCAATCAGTTCAAAGGCGTGATGTACGCGCGCAATTTCCCCGACCATAAGCGCGTCTACCGGAATTACGGGCCGTTCGGCTACATCGAGGTCTATTCGAGCTCGTATTTCCACTTCGCGCCGGGCCTGTCGGACAATGCCGTGCTCAACTTGCCCGACATGCCGAAGGACGCATATCTCGGCCTTTACATCGACAGCGACGGCCCGATCGGCATCATCAAGAAGCTGCCCGAGCAGCTCAAGGACTACTACGAATACCTGCCCATGTACCTGCCCTACGTGCTGAAGAAGCAGCCGGAGGTGTTCGTGGTGCAGCTGGGCGGCGGCATCTCGACGGAGGTGGCGCGCGCGGTCGGCGCCAAAAAGATCACAGTCGCCGAGGGCAATCCTGCGATCTTGCGGACGCTGCGCGACACGGCGGCGATCACCGCCGTCACCGGCGATCCGCTCAAGGATCCGCGCATCACCGTCATCGAGTATGACGGGCGGCTCTATGTCCGCGGCCAGCGCGACAAATACGACGTCATCGACCTCTCGCTCGCGGATTCGACGGGGCTGTCCTCGCCCGGCGGCTTCGCCATCGTCGAGAAGTACAACTACACGCGCGAGACGCTGGTCGACTACATGAACGCGCTCGCGCCCTCGGGCATCCTCTCGATCACGCTCTGGAACAAGGAAGACCTGCCGAAGGCGGTGCCGAAATTCCTCGCCACCGCCATCGCCGCCGCGCGCGACCGCGAGCCGGGGAAAGAGGTCTCGAACAAGTTCTTCATCGTCCACACCTACCTCTCGACCGCGACCATCCTCTACAAGAAGGACGGCTTCACGCCGGCCGAAACCGAAAAGCTGGCCAAGCACGTCGAGGACATGTCGTTCGAGACGCTGCACAAGCCCGGCATGGCGGTCGACTTCGCCGACGAGGATGCGATCTACGCCGGCTACCGCGCCACGCATTTCGATCTGCCCGAGACGCGGCCGAAGAAGGACGCCAAGCCCGGCGACGCGAAGCAGGGCGAGGCCAAGCCCGGCGACGCGAAGCAAGGCGAGGCCAAGCCGAACGACACCAAGCCCGACACGGCCAAGCCCGATCAGCAGGGCGACGAATCGAAGGGCGAGGGCGAAGAGGAGGAGGGCGCGAAGGACGGCAAGAAGCGCCCGAAGCTCTCCTGGGCCAACATCTACAAGCTGATGATCGCCCGCTTCTTGAAGGGCGAGTTCCAGCTCGTGCAGGACAAATACGTCTTCGACACGCGCCCGCTCACCAACGAGCGGCCCTATTTCGCCGGCTACATCAAGGCCCTCGACATCCCGAAATTCCTCGATCAGCTCGATTCGGTGTCCGACGAATGGGGCTACCTGCTGCTGTGGGCGACGCTCGTCCTGGCGCTGCTGTTCGGCCTCTCGCTGATGCTGTTCCCGGTGATCTGGGGCTGGAAGACGATCTTCTCGCGCGTGCCCGGCAAGTTCGGCATCTTCACCTATTATTTCTGCCTCGGCACCGGCTACATCATCGTCGAGGTGGGGCTGATTTCGAAGTTCACGGTGGCACTCGGCAATCCGGCGATCTCGGCCTCGGTGCTGATCACCGGCATGCTGTTCTTCACCGGCTTGGGTTCGCTCTTCACCACGCGGTTCCTCGACCGCTGCCGCACGCTGATGCCGAAGATCTTCGTCGCCATCGCCGCGCTGCTGGCGGCGGGCGCGCTGTTCTTCGATCCGATCCTGCAGGCGATCGGCTCCTGGCCCTACCTGCTGCGCATTGTCGCGTGCCTGGCCCTGGTGGCGCCGGCGGCCTTCCTCATGGGCTTCCCCTTCGCGACCGGCATGGCGATGCTCTCGAAGCTCGGCAAGGAGCGTTTCTTCATCTGGGCCTGGGGCATCAACGGATGCTTCTCGGTCGTCGGCGCCGTGGCCGTTCCGATCGTGAGCGTGCTCTTCGGCCACTCCGTGCTGATCATGGCCGCGGCCGTCATCTACCTCATCGCCATGCCGGCGTTCTTCTACCTCTTGAAGCCGATCCCGGGCGCAAAGCCAGCCTGAACGGCGGCCAATCCTCGACGGCTCGAGATCCTTCCCCTTCGCTGCGCTCAGGGTCAGGATGACGACGAGGGGCCACGCAATTCCCGTCATGCTGAGCGCAGCGAAGCATCTCTCTCCAGTGTGGTGGCCCTGCGCGGTTTTCGTTCTCTGCTGCACCCTCACCGCGCCCGCCATGGCTGAGCCGCGCCGCGACGTGAAGGTGATTTCGGCGCCCGGGCCCGATCGCGGCTTCACCTTCGTCGCCGAGCTCGGCAACGCACCCTTCCCGGTCGGCCCCAACGCGGTCGACCAGCGCGGCAATAAATTCTGGCACGGCGTCGATGCGGCGAGCGGCCAGCGCTATCGCGATCTCGGCCCCAACCGGCGCTACACCGAAGCCGCGGTCTATTCCGACGCGCGCGTGCTGTTCCATGCCGCGCGCGGCTTCGATCCCAAGAAGCCTTCCCGCCTCGTGCTGTTCCTGCACGGCCACGGCTCGGAGATCGAGGCCACGGCCGGCCGCGATCTCGATCTTCCGGGCCAGCTCGACCGGTCCGGCATCAACGCCGTGCTGATCGCGCCGCAGCTCGCGCTCAACGCGCAAGAGTCGGTGCCGGGCAAATTCGTCGAGCCCGGCCGCGCCGCCGCGTTCGCCGACGAGGCGGCGAGCGTGCTGCGCAGCATGCTCGGCGGCGATGCGGCGGCGTGGCGGCGCGCGCCCATCGTGATCGTCGCCTATAGCGGCGGCTATCGCACGGCGGCGCAGATCGTCGACCGCGGCGGGCTCGAAGGGCGCATCGAAGGCGTCATCCTGCTCGACGCCGTCTTCGGCGATGCCGGCATTTACGCCGCGTGGCTCGCGCGCAACCATCACCGCGCGTTCCTCTATGCGCTCTACACGCGCTCGAGCATGGCGGAGACGACGATGCTCAAGACCAGCCTGATCGAGCGCAATATCGCCTACGCGACGCGCGACGACGGCGGCCCGTTAGCGGGCGTGCGCCTCGTCGAAACCGACGGCTCGCACGGCGAGGTGCCGGTCAAGGGCGACCCCATCGCGGCCCTCCTGCGGCGTCTGCAGCCGTAGGGGCATAATCCGCCCTACTTGATCAGCCCTTCCGCCTTCATCGCCGCCTGCACCGCCGGCCGCGCTCCGACGCGCTGCTGGTAGGCCTTGAGCGCCGGCCACTTGCCGATGTCGATCCCGACATAGCGCGGCCAGTTGAGCACGGTGAAGAGATAGGCGTCGGCGACCGTGAACTGGTCGCCCAGCAGGTACGGTTTGCGTTCGAGTTCGGTGGCGAGGAAGTCGAAGCGCATCGCCAGATCGTCCTTGAAGACCTGCTTCGACGCGTCCGGCAGCGAGGCGTGGCAGAACAGCGGCGTGTGCCCCTTGTGCAGCTCGGTAGCGATGAAGTTGAGCCATTCGAGCAGACGATAGCGCTCGGGCGTGCCGGGCGCGGGCGCCAGCTTCGCGTCCGGTTTCTGATCGGCGATGTATTGCAGGATGACGGCCGCCTCGGAGAGCCGCTGCCCGTTGTCCAGCGCCAACGTCGGCACATAGGCCTTGGGATTGACCGCCAGATAGTCGGCGCCGGTTTCCGTTTTCTTGGCCTTGGTGTCGACCTTCTCGATGTCGAAGGTGAAACCGGCCTCGCGCAGCGCGATGTGGCAGGCGAGCGAGCAGGCGCCGGGGAAGTAGTAGAGCTCCATGGGGTCTCCTCTGTTTGCGGCGCTTCATCCCGCGCCGCGCGGCCCGCCGTCAAGTCACGCGGCGGTTACCAGAGCCGCCGGCTGGCGAGGCGCGCGCCCTCGACGAGGGACTTCAGCTTCTCCCACGCGATCGTGGGATAGACCGGCGGCAGCTTGGCGAAGGTGCCGAAGCCGCAATCGGTGCCGGCCATGACGCGCTCGCGGCCGACGATGCCGGCGAAGGCCTGAATGCGCTGCGCCACGAGCTGCGGGTGCTCGACGTGGTTGGTGTTGGTGTCGATGACGCCGGGCACGAGGATCTTGTCGTCCGGGATCGCGGCCGATTTCAGGTCTTCCCACTCATGCGCGTGGCGCGGATTGGCGGCCTCGAACAGCACCGCCCGCGGCCGCGCTTTGAAGACGATGTCGGCCACGTCCTTGAGCGGCACGTCGTGGGTGTGCGGCCCCGCATAGTTGCCCCAGCAGAGATGCATGCGCATCGCATCGGGCGGAATGCTGCGCGTCGCATGGTTGATCGCCTCGACATTGCGCGCCGCGATGCGGCGGAACTCGGGCAGCGAAAGCCCGGCATAGGCGAGGTGGCGGCTCATCGCGAGATCGGGACAATCGATCTGCAGCACGAAGCCGGCCTTGTGGATCGCCTCGTATTCGTCGGCGAGCGCATCGGCCAGTGCCGCGACATAGGCGTCCTCGCTCGGATAGAACTTGTTCGGCATGAACAGCACGACGACGCCGGGCGAGGCGGCCGGCACGAAGGCGTCGGCGGGCTTGGCGCGGTCGACGGCGGCTCGGAAATTCGCGAGATCGGCCGCGAGCGGCGCGCGGTCCTTGACCTTGATCGGCCCGCGGCAGGCCGGCGGATCGCGCCGGACCGGATTGCTGCCCGCGCGGCGGCTCGCGAGGAAACCGGGATGGGCGAGAAGAT
The DNA here is from genome assembly GCA_036555425.1 of Alphaproteobacteria bacterium. Classification (GTDB taxonomy): domain Bacteria; phylum Pseudomonadota; class Alphaproteobacteria; order Bin65; family Bin65; genus SBBV01. The sequence goes on from DATBLL010000055.1 coordinate 5,429, forward strand.
CGGCCGGCGTCCATTCGAGCGGCGCCGGCTCGCCGAAGCCGGCCAGCCGGTGCTTCAGATAGTTGACGTAGGAGACCTTGCCCATCTCGCCGTCGCTGACGACGTCGATTCCGGTCTCGACCTGCTTCGCGACGATCTCCGCCACCGCTTCGCGCACGCGCCGCGCCAGCAGCGAAGCGTCATGTGCCTCGCCGGCATCCTGCGCCATCAAGAGATCGATCAAATCGTCCGGCCGCGGCAGGCTGCCGACGTGAGTCGTGAGAATGCGATCCGTGCTGTGCTTCATGCGCGATGTGCGTCAGACGCAGCGTCCCCCATCGACTTCTAGGCAGACGCCGGTAAAGAAATTCGCCTCGTCGGAGCAGAGGAAAACGGCGCCGGTGGCGATGTCCTCGGGCGTCGAAAGGCGGCCGAGCGGCACCGTCTTGATGAAGGCTTCGCGCGTGTTGGGCCCCAAGAACGAGGCGAGGAGGGGCGTCTCGCCCGCGACCGGGCAGAGCGCGTTGACGCGGATCTTGTCGGGCGCGAACTCGACCGCCATCGATTTCGTCATGATGTTCACGGCGCCCTTCGAGGAATTGTAGACGGTCAGGCCCGGGCGCGGGCGGAGGCCGGCGGTCGAGGCGATGTTGAGAATGGCGCCGCCGCCCTCTTTTCGGAAGATCGGCACCGCGTGCAGCGCCGCGAGATAGATGCCTTTGACGTTGACCGCGAAGATGCGATCGAACTCGGCCTCGGTCACGTCGAGCATCGGCTTGTTGACGTGGGTCGTGCCGGCGTTGTTGACGACGATGTCGAGCCGCCCGAACGCCTTCTGCGCGAGGCCGATCATGGCCTTGACGTCCGCGGTCTTGCTCACGTCGGCCCGGCACGAAACGGCGTGCTTGCCGAGCCGCGCCGCCACGTTCTTGGCGCCGGCCTCGTTCAAATCGGCGACGACGACCCTGGCGCCCTCGGCCACGAAGCGCTTGGCGATGCCCTCGCCGAAGCCCTGCGCGCCGCCGGTGACGACGGCGACCTTGTCCTGCAGTCTCAATGCTCCCTCCCTCGGATCAGCGTCGTGTTGCTTTCGCCGCCGGCTTGGCCTTCGCGCTGCGCGCCGCCGGGCGGATTCTGGCCGCCGCGGCGCGCTTCGGCATCGACGTTCCGGCGTCGGCGCGGCCGCGGTGCGCGAACAGGAAGGGCTCGAGCGCCGCCTCGAACGCCGCCGGCTGCTCGAGGTTCACGAGATGGCCGGATTTCGGCACCACGACGAGCTTCGAGCCCTTGATGCGCGCCTGCATCTCCTGGCCCATGGCCGGCGTGGTCAGCGTGTCGGCCGCGCCGAAGACGAGCAGCGTCGGCACCGCGATGCGGTCGAGCTCGGCGGTGCGGTTGTAGAGCGTCGTCGCCTTCAAGGTCTTGATGTAGCTGCCCTTGTGCAGCGCCGCCATGCTGGCGACGAGGCGCTGATACTGCTCCTCGGTGGCGTTGGGGCTCGAGAGCGTGCGCGCCACGATGGGCGCGATGTCGCGCGGCTCCTTGCCTTCCTCGACCAGCGGCTTCAAGCGCAGCGCGAGAAATTTCTGGCGGTCGGCCTCGGTGAAATTCTGGAAGCCGGTGAAGCTCGCGACGATGGTCAGCGTCGCCACGTGCTGCGGGAAGAGGGCGTAGAAATCCTGCGCGATGCGGCCGCCCATCGAGAGGCCGACGAGGTGCAGCTTCTTGCGCCCGTAGAACTTCAGGAGCCGGACGATGTCGCGCGAGAAGTCGCTGAAGTCGAGCTCGCCGTCGTAATCCTCGCTGCCGTTGTAGCCGCGCGCGTCCCAGGCGACGGCGAGGAAATGCTCGCCGAATTTCTGCACCTGCTGCGTCCAATTGGTGCGGTTGCCGCCGATGCCGTGCATGAACAGCACGAGCTCGCCCGTCCCGGCCTCGTCGACCGTGAGGCCCGGCGTCCCCGGGATGTGGCGGGTGCGGATGGCGGCCATGGTTCCTCTCCGGTTTCTTATCGGCGGACGCGGCGCGCGAGCGGGTCGAGCACGAGCTTCTCGCCGGCGAAGAAGATCAGCACGATGGCGAAGCAGCAGGCGTAAAGCAACGCCGGTTTTGCGCTCTGCTGGGCTTCGCCCATGAGATAGCCGATGCCGGTGCCGGTGCCGAACAGCTCGCTCACCAGCGCGATCTTCCAGGCGACGCCGTAGGCGATGCGGAGCGCGCTCACGATGTAGGGCATCAGCAGCGGCAGCGTGATCTTCGCGAACAACTTCCAGCGCGAGCGCGTGAAGCTCCTGGCCATTTCGAGCGCCTCGCGGTCGAGCTCCTTCAAACCCTCGCTGATGTTGATGAGGCAGAACGGGATCAGGATCGCGACCTGGACGAAGATCGCGGTGAAATCCGAGACCCGGAACCAGATCACGGCCAGGATGGCCCAGCCGATCGAGGGAAACGAGTTCAAGAACGGCTTGATGCGCTCGTGCACGATGCCGCGCGCCCAGGGCCGATTGGCCGGCCAGAAGGCGAGCAGCGCGCCGATCAACAGCGCAACGGTCACCGAGAACAGCACACGCACGACACTCACCGCGGTGTGGCCGAGATAGACCTTGTCGGTGAAGAGGAGCCAGAGCTGCTCGGCCACCGCCGCCGGCGTCGGCAGGATGTTGGCGGGCAGCGACTTCGCCATCGCCCACCAGGCGAGCACCGCAGCCACGACGAGGCCGTCGGCGAGCAGGCGCGCCAGGACGCGCTGGCGCAGCGGCGCGGCGGATGCCGATGCGGCCGCCACGGGTTTCGGCGCTTCAGCCGGTCCCATAGTGGCGCTGCAAGCGGCGCTGGACCGGCTCGAACAGGAAGCGGTCAGCGCAGTAGACGAAGACGATGATGAGCAGAATCACGACGAAGAGGATCGGCGTGCGGTAGTCCTGGCGCGCGAGGTCGAAGAGATAGCCGAAGCCCGAGCCGCCGCCGATCAACTCGGCGGTGAGCGCCACCTTCCAGGCGACGCCGAAGCTGATGCGCAAGGTCGCGAACATGAAGGGATAGAGCGACGGGATCGTTATGCGCACGAAGCGCTTCAGGCCCGAGCGCCCGAAGCTCCGCCCCATCTCGACGAGGTCGCGGTCGAGATTGGCGAGGCCCTCCTTCATGTTCACGAGCGCGAACGGGATCAGCACCATCGAGATCGAGAAGATGACCGTGAGATGCGTGGCACCGAACCAGAGGAGCGCGAGCAGCGCCCAGCCGATACCCGAGAAGGCGTTCAGAAACGGGCTGATGCGCCCGTGGATCATCAGTGCGGTCACCGGCATGTAGTGGGCGAGGAAGGCGAGGGCGCTGCCGACGAGGAACGAGACCACGATCGCGATGCCGACATGCATCAGCGAGTAGCCCATATGGGCAAGCTGATTGGCGTCGCCGACAAACGCCCAGAGCGCCTTCGCCGTCGTCCACGGGCCCGAGAGCGCGATCGGCGGGATCTGCGTCGCCGCCAGCGCCCAGGCGGCGATCACCAGCAGCGTGAACGCGTGCGCGGCGAGGCGATCGCGAGCAATCGTGCCGCGCGTTGCAGCCGAGGTTGCAGTCATCGGGCGTCACCCTTCTCCCCTTGGGGGAGAAGGGCGGGGATGAAGGGATGGCGCCGCGAGTACTGCTTTCGACGCCCTGATGTGCGCTTGAGCCGCCCCTTGTGTTGACCGACTTCTTTCATCTCAGCGATCGAACCGGCGGCACCGTCCCCTCACCCCTTGCCCCTCTCCCCCAAGGGGAGAGGGGAAATTACTCGCGAATGGCGCCTTCCCAGATCATCGTCTTGGCGTCGGGATAGCCGGGCAGGATGCCGAGCTCCTTCGAGAGCGCCCAGACCTTGTTCATCGCGTCGATGTCGTTCTGCGTGACCACCGCCGGGAAGTCCGAATACTGCTCGAACCAGGCCTTGAAATAGGCCGGGTCGTTCTTCGTCTCCTTGGCCACCGCCTCGGAAACCTCCCTGATGTTCTTGAGCGTGTAGTCGATCGAGGCCTTGAGCATGCGGTTGAACTCGCGATAGAGCGCGGGCTTGGCTGCGATCTTCTCCGCGTAGCCGACGTTCACCGCCGAAACCATGCGCAGCTTGAACAGCTCCCACATGTCCTCGGCCGTGCGCGCGATGGGAACGAAGTCGCCGGTCTTCGCCGCCTGGTAGGCCTGGCTGTGGATCAGCGTCGCGGCCTCGACCTTGTCGGTCGCGAGCGCGCCGGGCAGGGCCGGCGCCGGCAATTGCTGCCACTTGAAGTCGCCGTTCTCGAACTGGACATTGGCGCCGTATTTCTTCCAGAGCGCCAGGCGCACCAGCGTGATGCCGGTCGATTGCAGGCCGTAGGTGGCGATGGTCTTGCCCTTCAGGTCGTTGATGGTCTTGTAGGGGCTGCCCTTCTTGACCCACACATGCGCGCCGTCGCCGGACTTGTGGTAGCGCAGCGCCGTCGAGAGCACGCGCAATTCGAGGCCCTGCTCCTTGGCGCGCGGGATCGCCATCACCGCCGTCATCACCACGTCCCATTGCTTGGTCGCGGTGCCCTGGATGAGGACCGGGATCTGATAGCCCTTGCCGTCGATCTCGAGCGTGTCCGACGTGACCTTGCCGTTGCGCAAGGGCCACATCACCGATTCGAGCACGGGGTCCTGAAGATAGGCGTAGGTGAGCTTGTCCTTGGCCCCGGCCGGTCCCGCAAGCGGGGCGGCCAGAACGGCAGCGGCGAGATAAAGCGAAAGCTTTTTCATCGTTGCTTCTCCCAGAGGCGAGACTCGATCTTGTCGTGTGTCGTGCGCGGCACGTTGCTTCACGTCGCGGGCCAGCGCTCGGGCCAGGCGATTCCTTGCTTCTGGATCATGCGCTGAAAGGCGGGGCGGAGATGGGCGGCGGCGACCACGCGCCGGATGTTGGGCCGCTGCCACATCGGCTCGGCGAGGAAGCGGCTCCAGCGCGTGAGCATGGCGAGGTAGATGTCGCACACCGTGTATTGGTCGCCGGTCATCCAGCGGCTGGCGCCGATGCCGCCGTCGATGACGGCGAAATTGCGCGCGAGTTTCTCCTCGGCCTTGGCCTTGAGCGCGGCCTGGCCCGCCGGATCGGCGAAGGTCCAGTCGGGGTGGAACCAGTCGAGAAAGCCGACCTGCAGCGTGTTCGTCATGTAGGTCAGCCATTGATAGAAGCGGCCCCGCGCCGGCGTTCCCGCCGGCGGCGCGAGCTTCGCGTCGGGATGCTTGTCGCAGAGATACTGGCAGATCGCGGCCGTCTCGAAGATCACGAAATCGCCGTCGACGAGGGTCGGCACGCGCCCGTTGGGATTGAGCTTCTTGTAGGCGGGCTGTTCGTGCTGCTTGGCCGCGAGGTCGACGAGAATCGGCTCGTACGGCGCCCCGATCTCCTCGAGCACGGTCTGCGGCGCCATCGCCGCCGACCCCGGTGACCAATAGAGCTTGTACATTCCCGCTCTCCCTACGCCGCCGCCGGCTCGGCCTCGAGCTGCGTGAACAGCTCGTGGAGGCGCGCGCGCTGGCGCTGGAGTTCGGCGCTGCCGGCAACGTCGCGCGGGCGCGGCGCGGTCACCGCCAGCGTCTCCAACACGCGCGTCGGCTTGTTCGACAGCAAGAGGATGCGGTCGGCGAGAACAAGCGCCTCCTCGATGTCGTGGGTGACGAAGACGACCGTCTTGCCGGTCTGCTGCCAGATCGAGACGAGCTCGGCCCGCAAGCGCCGGCGCGTGTTGAGGTCGAGTGCCGAGAACGGCTCGTCCATCAGGATGATGCGCGGGTCGACCGCGAGCGCCCTGGCGATGGCGACGCGCTGGCGCTCGCCGCCCGAGAGCATCGCGGGATATTTCTCGGCGTCGCGCGCGAGCCCGACGAGGGCCAAGAGCTCGCGCGCGCGCTTCTGCCTGTCGGCCGCCTTCATGCCGTCGTAGCGCAGCTCCATGCCGAGCATGACGTTGCCGAGCGCGCTGCGCCACGGCACGAGGCGCGGCGATTGGAAGACACAGGCGAGCGAGCGCCAGGCTTCGGCCGGCCTCTTGCCGTCGACGGCGACGGTGCCGCCCTGCACCGGCAAGAGGTCGCCCATCAGGCGCAGCGAGGTCGATTTTCCGCAGCCGCTCGGGCCGAGGATGCAGAGGAACTCGCCCTCGTCGGCCGCGAAGCTCAATTCGTCGAAAATGACGTCGCCGCCGAGCCGGGTCGAAACCCGCTCGAAGGCCAGGATCTGGCGCGCCAAGGGCTCCCTCGCTCTCGCGACCGCGTTCGCGCGACCTTAGCGGCGCCCGGCGCGGCTTGGCAAGTTAAGCGGCGTTTGGCCGGTCAATCCCGCGCGGACTCAGTCTTCGACGGGCACGCTGCCGGTCTGGCGCCGGCCGACATTGCCGTCGGCGGAAAGCATGATGGCGATGGGCCGGGTCGCGTCGAATTTCGAGAGCACGATGTTGATGATCACCATGAACGGCACGCAGAGGAACATGCCGAGCACGCCCCAGACCAGGCCCCAGAAGACGAGGGAGACGATGATGACCAGCGAGGAGAGGTTGAGCGAGCGGCCGACGAGCCTCGGCTCGACCGCGTTGTTCATCACCACCTGAATCGTGACGATCGCGATCGAGACCGTGGCGATCAGGACCACGTCGGTGAATTGGATGATCAGCAGCAGCATCGGCCCCAGCACGCTGATGATCGCGCCGACGGTCGGGATGAAATAGCTGATGAAGGTGATGACGGCCCAGAACTCCGCGAGCTGCAGGCCGATCGCCTTCATGATCGCGTAGACGAGGAGCGCGGTGAGCAGGCCGAGCGCGGTCTTGATGCGCACATAGGTCTTGATGTCGTGGCTGATCTCCTCGAACGCGGTGCGCAACTGGGTGTGCTGCGATTCGCTGCGCGACATGATCTCGAGCTTGCGGCTGAACGTGCGGTGCTCGAGCAGCAGGAAGCCGGTGTAGATGAGGACGAGGCCGAGAAATCCGATGCCGGAAATGGCGACGCCCACCGTTTGGGCCATCTGCGGAATGTCGATCTGCCTGATCAGCGTCTCGATCGGGTTCTCTTGCTTCAGACCCACGAGCTGGGCGGCTTGGCGCACAAGCTGTTGGAAACGATCTTTATATTGCGGAGCCGAAGCAATCAGCTCATTGACGCTTGAATTGATGAGCTCCACGAGCAGCCAGATGCCGCCGGCCACGCCGGCGATTGCAAGCAGCATGGCCAGCCCATAAGGAATGCGCAGGCCGAAGCGGCGCGTGGCCATGATCGTCTGCTGCAGCGTGATCATCAGGTACCACAGCATCACCGCGACGACGAGCGGTTGCAGGAACGACTGGCCGATGATCAGGACGTAGACCGTCAGCGCCAATATGCCTAATGCGGCACAGACATTGAGGAATTTCAGGTTCATTCGGCGGGGCGCTGAGGGCCTCGGACGACGGGGAGGGGTAGTCTAGGGGCGGTTCCGGCGCTTGTCGATTGCGGAGGCGCCGTCATGGCCCTGGCGCAGCCGGGCCGCTTGGGGAAGAATGTCCGCCAGCCGGGGCCGCGGGACGTGGCTCCGTGCCGCACGCTCGCGAGGACAATAACGCAACCGGAGGGACCAGCATCCATGTACAGGAGAATCGTTTCCACCTTGGCGCCCGCGGCGCTGGCAGCGGCGATCGCCGCTTCCCCCGCCTCGGCCCAGGACGTCAAGATCGGCGGCCTGTTCGGCATCACTGGGCCGATCGCGTCGCTCGTTCCGCCCATCGTCGAAAGCGCCAAGCTCGCCGTCAAGCAGGTCAACGATCAGGGCGGCATCCTGAAGGGCGGCAAGCTCGAGATGATCGTCGCCGACGGGCAGTGCAACCCGCAGGCCTCCGCCGCCGCCGCCAAGAAGCTGGTCGACGTCGACAAGGTGGTCGGCATCGTCGGCGAGCTGTGCAGCGGCGCCACGATCGCCGCCGCCGAGAGCGCGGGCATCCCGACCGGCACTGTCATGATCTCGCCGGCCTCGACGGCGCCCAACATCTCGACGCTCGCGGACAAGGACTTCGTCTTCCGCACCTGCCCCTCCGACGCCTTCATCGGCCAGGTGGCCGCGCACTATCTGATGCGGCGCGGCATCAAGGTGCTGGCGCTCACCTACATGAACAACGACTACGGCCGCGGCCTCGCCACCTCGTTCCGCGACGAATACAGGAAGATCGGCGGCAAGATCACGTCCGATCTCGAGCACAACGAGAAGGCCACGTCGTTCCGCTCCGAGCTCGCGACCTTGGCCAAGGACAAGCCGCCCTACCTCTTCGTCATCGGCTATGCCAACTCGTCGGGTCCGATCATCCTCAAGCAGGCGCTCGAGGGCAGCTTCTTCAAGAAGTTCATCGGCTCCGAGGGCACGCGCGACGTCAAGGTGTATCAGCAGATCGGAATCAAGAATCTCGAGGGCATGATCCACATGGTCGGCGGCGATCCGGGCAGCAAGAGCCTCGATATGCTCAACGCCGAGATCAGCAAGGTGAACAAGGACTTCGTCGGCAAGCCCTACATGCCGCACAGCTACGATGCGGCGTTCATGCTGGCGCTCGCGATCGAAGTGGCCGGCTCGGCCGACCGCACCAAGATCCGCGACGCGCTGCGCCGGGTCGGCTCGCCCGGCGGCGTCGCCATCCTGCCCGGCGAGTGGAAGAAGGCGAAGGCCGCGATCGCCAAGAAGCAGAAGGTCCACTATGTCGGCGCGGCTGGCACGCACCACTTCGACAAGAACGGCGACGTCAACGGCGTCGTCGACGTCTACGAAATCAAGAACGCCAAGGACGGCAAGATCCTGACGCTGAAGAGCGTCAACTAGCCGAGCCCCAATCGTGATGCGAAGCCCCCGTGTCGGCAACGGCGCGGGGGCTTTTTTCGACGGGCGCCTATCGCGTAGGGGCGCGCTGCGCGCGCCCTCGAGCCACCGCCGAGATGTCTGCCTCGGCAAAGCGCGATGGTGGCCTGCCGGGTGCGCAGGCGGCGTTCCTGCGGAGACAGGGCGCGCGGCGCGCCCCTACGCATGAGACGCTTTCACTTCACCGAAGGCCCTCTGGACTCTGGCCCGCGCGGCCCGCGAGCTTCGGCGGCCGCTCGGCCAGGATGCCGGCGGGGAAGCGCTGCAGCACGACGACGAGCAGGAGGCCGACCAGGAACATCTTGAAGTAGGCGATCTTGACGCCCCATTCGGGCGGGAGTGCTCCGGTGATGAGTTCGCTCGCGGTCCAGAGCAGCCACACCAGCACCGCGCCCACGATCGCGCCGCGATTGTTGCCGCTGCCGCCCACGATGAGCATCACCCAGACGAGGAAGGTGGCGTAGAGCGGCTCGCTCGCCTCGGGATGGAACACTTTCAGATAGTGCGCGGTCAGCGCGCCGCCGAGCCCCATAAAAGCCGAGCCGATGATGAAGGCCTGGAGGCGGAAGGCTTCGACATCCTTGCCCATCGCGGCCGCCGCGGTTTCGTTGTCGCGGATCGCGCGCATCACGCGGCCCCAGGGCGAATTGCGCGCGCGCTCGAGGAAGAGATAGACCGCGAGCACGATGAGGCCGATCAACAGCATCATCGCGATCTCGCCCCAGGGGCGGTCCATCGTCTCGAACGGGCGCGGGATGCCCTTGATGCCGAAGGCGCCGCCGGTGAGCTTCTCCTCGTTGAGGGCCACGAGGCGCAGGATCTCGGCGATGCCGATGGTGGCGATGGCGAGGTAGTCGCTCCGGAGGCGCAGGCAGATGCGCCCGATCGCCCAGGCGGCGGCGGCGGCCAGCGCCGCCGCCGCGAGCCAGCCGACCGGCATGGGCAGGCCGAGCCCGCCGACATCGACCCCGCCCGCGCGCGCCGGCGCCGTCGTCAGCAGCGCCGAGGTGTAGGCGCCGATCGCGAAGAAGCCGGCGATGCCGACGTTGAACAGCCCGGTCATGCCCCAGTTGAGATTGAGGCCGAGCGCCATCACGGCATAGATGCCGCCCATCGTGACGAGCGCGGTGAAGTAGAGGAGAAGGCCGCCGAGTTCCATGCTCGCCTCTCACAGCACGCGGCCGCGCAAGAGGCCTTGCGGGCGCCAGATCAGCATGATGACCATGATCGCGAAGGCGAGGCCGGTCTTGTAGCCGGGCGTCACGAGCGGCTGATCGCCGAACAGCGGATAGGTCGAAAGCTCCTCGATCATTCCGATCACGAGCCCGCCCAAGATCGCGCCATAGGGCCGGCCGAGGCCGCCCAAGATCGCGGCGGCGAACAGCGGCAGCAGCAGGTCCCAGCCGAGCGTGGGCTTGATCTGCGTGTCGATGGCGATGAGCACGCCGGCCGCCGCGGCGAGCACCGCGCCCACGATCCAGGTCCACGCGATCACGCGCTCGGTGCCGATGCCGGTGACGCGCGCAAGATCGGCGTCGTCGCTCATCGCGCGCATCGCCTTGCCCATCTTGGTGCGCGTCAGCAGGAGGTGGAGGGCCGCCACCAGCACGAGCGACGTGCCGACGATGACGGCGTGCTTCTCGTGGATGCGGAACGGCTGCAGGCTTTCGAGCGGCGGCTGGATGCCTTCGACGTAGGGCTCGGGCTGCACGCCCCAGATCAGCATGATGACCGCGCGGATCATGAGGGCCACGCCGAACGACGCGATCACGACCACGATGGGCCGCGACTTCCGGAACGGGCGGTACGCGAGCTGGTCGATGAAGAGCGTGGCGCCGGCGGTGCCGACGATGGCGAGCGGCAGCGCCAGGAGCGGCGGCCAGCCCGAGGCCACGACCACGGCATAGGCGAGATAGGCGCCGAAGGTCATGAGATCGCCATGCGCGAAGTGCGCGAAGCGCAGGATCGAATAGATCATCGAGACGCCGATGGCGCCGAGCGCATAGATGCTGCCGAGCACCAGGCCGGGGATGAGATAGTTGTTGATGAATTCGATCATGACGGGGCGCACGCAGAACCCTTCTCCCCTTGGGGGAGAAGGGCAGGGACGAGGGGATGCTTCCGGCGCCACGCCGTCTCGTATCGAAACGAGGCAGAGACGCGGGCTGGGCGAACGGCTCGGTCGCTCGCATCCGCCGAGTCCGGCGCAAACGTGCCCTCACCCCTTTCCCCTCTCCCCCAAGGGGAGAGGGGGAATCTCGCAATCCCTCGCACTAGCTTCCCCCTCCCAAGAACGACTCCGCCACTTCGCGATTGGCCAGCAGGGCCGCGCCGGTGTCGGTGAAGCGGTTCTCGCCGGTGGCGAGCACATAGCCGCGGTGGGCGAGGGCGAGCGCCTGCTTGGCGTTCTGCTCGACCATGAGGATGGCGACGCCCTCGCGGTTGATGGCGCGGATACAGGCGAAGATCTCGTGCATGGCGCGCGGCGAGAGGCCGGCCGTGGGCTCGTCGAGCAGCAGCAGCTTCGGCTCCACCATCAGCGCGCGGCCGACTGCGAGCATCTGGCGCTGGCCGCCGGAAAGCTCGCCCGCCGCCTGGCGCCGCTTCTCGGCGAGCGGCGGGAAGAGCGCGTAGACGCGGTCGTAGACCGCGCGCGGCACCGTGCTGCGCACGAAGGCGCCCATTTCGAGGTTCTCGTGCACCGTGAGCGAGACGAAGACGTTGCGCTCCTGCGGCACATAGGCGAGGCCGCGGCGCACGCGCTGCTCGGTGGGCAGGCGCACGATGTCCTCGCCGGCGAAGGAAATGCGGCCCTCGCGCAACGCCACCAGGCCGAACACGGCCTTCATCACCGTCGATTTCCCGGCGCCGTTGGGGCCGATGATGACGACGATCTCGCCGGCGTCGAGGCATATCGAGACGCCCTTCAGGATGTCGGCGCCGCCATAGCCGCCGACGAGGCCCTCGGCCGCGAGCATCATGCCGCCACGGCGCTTCCGCCGCCGAAATAGGCCTCGATCACGCGCGCATCCTTGCGGATGTCGCTCATCCGCCCTTGGGTCAGCACGCGGCCCGCCGCCATCACGATGACGGGGTCGCAGAGCCGCGCGATCAGGTCCATGTCGTGCTCGATGACGAAGAACGTGTAGCCGTGCTCGCGGTTGAGTCGCTCGATGTCGGATGCGAGCTCGGCCAGGAGCGTGCGGTTGACGCCGGCGCCGACCTCGTCGAGCAGCACCACCTTGGGATCGGCCATCATCACGCGCCCGAGCTCCAACAGCTTCTTCTGCCCGCCCGAGAGGTTGCCCGCGCGCTCGTACTTGACCGCGCCGAGGCGGAGGAAATCGATCACGCTCTCGGCGCGCTTCCGGAGCTTGCCCTCCTCTTCGCGCACGCGGCCCCAGGCGAAGCACGCGCTCAACAGCGATTCGCCCGATTGGCGGGCCGGGACGAGCATCAGATTCTCGATCACCGGCATGTGCGCGAATTCCTGCGCGATCTGGAAGGTGCGCGCGAGGCCGAGATGGAACAGCTCGTGCGGCTTCTTGCCGGTGACGTCGCCGCCGTCGAGCAGCACGCGGCCCGCCGTCGGGCGGTAGAGCCCGGCGATGATGTTGAACAGGGTGGTCTTGCCGGCGCCGTTGGGGCCGATGAGGCCGGTGATGGAGCCCTTCGCCACCTCGAGCGAGCAATCCTGGACGGCGCGGATGCCGCCGAACGACATGGAGACGTGCTCGACCGAGATCATGCCGCACTTTAGCCGCGAGGGTTGCAGCGTCAAACGGGTTCGGGCGGTGTGGCCGGCGCGGCGCGGGCCGCTAGCGCCCGCTCGCGCAGCAATGCGAAGACCCCGGCGCCGACCACGATGGCGGCGCCGACGATGGTCCAGCGGTCGGGGAACTCGCCGAGGCCGATGAAGCCGACGACGATTGCCCACAAAACGAGCGTATAGCCGTAGGGCTGCAGCCTCGGCGCCGAGCAGGCTTCATAGGCTTTGATCAGCGCCAGGTGGGCGCCGGCGCCGAGCAGGCCCGAGAGCAGCAGCAGCCCCCAGCCCGCGAGCGTCGGCCAGATCCAGAAGAACGGCCCCGCGCAGGTGGTGAAGGCGAGGCCGATCACGACCGTGTAGACCAGCGTGGTATCGGCCGAGTCGCGCCGGCCGACGAGCCGCACCAGCGTCTGGTAGAAGCCCCAGCTCAGCGCGCCGACCACGGGAATCGCGTGGAACCAGCTGAAATCGCGCATGCCCGGACGGACTACGACGATGACGCCGATCATGCCGACGACGACCGCGAGCCAGATCGCGAACGTCACGCGTTCCTTCAGCATGAAGGCGGAGAGCACGAGGACGATCAGCGGCGCCGCCGCCGCCACCGCGTGCACGTCGCCGATCGGCAGATAGCGGAAGGCGAGGATGAAGATCCCGATCTCGAAGATGAGCGCCACGGCGCGCAGGATCTGGATGCGCGGCAGCGCCGAGCGGAACGAGGGCAGGAACCGCCTCGGCCCGACGATGGCGAGCGCGAAGAGGAAGAAGATCACGAAGCGGACCCAGAGGATCTGCGCGATGGCGAGGCCGAGATCGCGCGTCAGCACGCGCGAGATCGCATCCATGACCGCGAACATGAACATCGACGCCACCGCGAACGCGACGCCGCGCGCGAGATTGTCGGGCCGGAGCGCGTGCATCCGCGTCATCGGCGCGCCAGCGCGGCGGCGAAGGCAGCGCAGGTCGCGACCGGCGAGATCGCCGCCAGCGACGCCACGGTCGTCTCGTGCACCTCGGGCTTGAACGCGGCGCAGCCGTCGGAGAGCAGCAGGGTCTCGAATTCGAGCACATGCGCGTGGCGGAGCGTCGAGGCCACGCCGCCGTTCGTCACGATGCCGGTGAAGATCAGCGTGGTGACGCCGGCCTTCTTCAGCACGAATTCGAGCCGCGACTGGTGGAACGCGGAATAGGCGATCTTCTCGACCTTGAAATCGACCGGCTTCAGCGCGTCGACGACATCCTGGCCCCAGCCGCCGGGCACGAAATCGCCCTTGGCGAGAAACGGGCGCAGCGCCTTCAAATGCGGCGCCACGAAAGGCTCGCCGTCGCGGCCGGGCACGAGCGTGAACAGCGTCGCCACGGTCCAGCCGCCCCACGCGCGCACGGCCTTCGCCACCGCGGCCACGCGCGCCGGCAGCGCCGCCAGCGCCGGATGCACGGCACCGGCGCGCCCATAGGCGCCGCGCGGATGCAGGAAGTCGTTCTGCAGATCGACGAGGACAAGGGCCGTCGTCGCCGGTTTCAATCGCGCGATATCGAACGCCGTCATCGCCGGCCCTCACTTCCCATGCGCCGCGAGCGCGGCGCATGGGCCCCTTCTCTCCCACTGCGTGGGAGAGAGAGAAGCAAGGGACGCGCCTCTTCCTCTCTCTCCCGCGTCAGCGGGAGAGAAGGGGCCCAGGCGATGCCGAAGGCATCGGCTGGGAAGCGAGGGCAGCCGACGCCGCTCATCGCGAGCGCTCCAGGATCACGTTGCCGAGCGCGTCGACGCGCGCGCTCAAGTCCGGATCGACATAGATCGTCGTGTCCGGCTGCTCGAGCATGGCGGGCCCGGCGATGGCGGCGCCGGCGGGGAGATCGAGGCGCGAATATACGGCGGCCTCGCGCCAGGCACCGGCGATCCAGAGCTTGCGGCTGCCGCGGCGCGCGCGCTCGAGCGTGTTGGCGGGATCGGGCTTCAGCGTGGCGAGATCGAAGGGCGGGCGGCGGCCGATCACGGCGACGCGGAGATTGAGCAGGCGCACCGGCACGCCCTGCAGCAGCCTTCCATAGGCGCGCGTATAGGCGGCGTCGAAGGCGGCGCGGATCGCGGCGCCGGTGACGCCCGAGGTGCCGCGCTGGATCGTGAGTGCCACCGGCACAGCGACCGTGTGGGTCTGGCCGACATAGGACATGTCGAGCTCGACCTCGGTCTCGCGCCCGGCGAAGGCGACATTGGCGCGGCCGAGCAGGCCCATGCCCTCGCTGGCGAAGGCGACGATGTCGCGGTCGAGCGCCGCCGCGTCGAGGGCTTCGAGGGGACGATTGATGGTGCGCACGAAATCGTGGCGCATGTCGGCGACGATGCAGCCGAGGGCACTGGTGACGCCGGGAAAGCGCGGCACGATGGCCTGGGCGAGCCCCACGTCCCGGATGAGCGCGCCCGCGTGCAGCGGCCCGCCGCCGCCGAACGGCATCAGCGCAAAGCGCTTGGGATCGTGGCCGCGCTCGATCGAGACGAGGCGGATGGCCCCCGCCATCAGCGCGTTGGCGACGCGGATCACCGCCTCGGCCGCTTCCATCGCGCCGAGGCCGAGCTTCTGGCCGACATGCTTCTCGAGCGCCGCGCGCGCCGCCTCGACGTCGAGGCGCGCGAGCTTGCCGCCGATGGGTCGCTCGGCATTGATGCGCCCCAGCACCACGTTCGCGTCGGTGACGGTCGCGGCATCGCCGCTCTTGCCGTAGCAGGCGGGGCCCGGGTCCGAGCCGGCCGATTGCGGGCCCACCTGCAGCAGGCCGCCGCGGTCGACCCAGGCGATCGAGCCGCCGCCGGCGCCGATCGTCGTCATCTCGATCATCGGTGTGCGCACGACGAGGCCGAAATCGATCTTGGTCTCGGCCGCGAGCGAGCTGCGGCCGCCGACGATGAGCGCCACGTCGAAGCTGGTGCCGCCGACGTCGCCGGTGATGACGTTGGGGAAGCCCGCCGCCGCCGCGATGTGCGCGCCGGCGATGACGCCGGCGGCGGGGCCGGAGAGGGCGGTGCGGATCGGCCGGTGCCGCGCGGTGTCGACGGTCATGACGCCGCCGTTCGACTGCACGATCAAGAGCTGGCCGCCGAAGCCGCCGCCCTTCAAGCGCTCTTCGAGCGAACCGATATAGGCGCCGACGACGGGCTGGAGATAGGCGTTAAGCGCCGTCGTCGAGGCGCGCTCGAATTCGCGGATTTCGGGCAGGATCTCGGACGAAGCGTTGATGCAGCCATTCGGCCACATTTCCTTCAGCGCCGCCACCGCCGCGCGCTCGTTGGCGCCGTTGGCGTAGCTGTTGAGGAAGAACACCGCGACCGCTTCGGCGCCGCGCTCGAGCAGCGTCGTCGCCGCGGCCTTCACCTCGGCGGGATCGACCGGCGTCAGGATCGTGCCGTCGGCGAGCGTGCGCTCGGCGACCTCGATGCGGCGGTCGCGCGGCACCACGGGCGTGAACTGGCCCCAGAGGCCCCAGGTGCGCGGCCGGTCGCGCCGGCGCATTTCGAGCACATCGCGGAAGCCCTTGGTCGTGATCACGCCGATGGGGGCACCCTTGCGCTCGAGCAGCGCATTGGTGGCGACCGTGGTGCCGTGCACGATGGTGCCGACGCGCGCAAGGTCGTTCACACGCTGGGCGAGGCCGTCGAGGAATCCGATCGCCTGGTTGCCCGGAGTCGAGGGCACCTTGGCCGTCGCCGATGTCCCGGTCGCCTCGTCGTAGAAGAACAGATCGGTGTAAGTGCCGCCGACATCGACGCCGACGGTGAGGCGGCCGGATGTGGGCGCGCTCATTGCGGGCCCTTTTCCCCTCGCCGGCCGGCGCTTCGCGGCGGCATGGCGTGGGGGCAGGGGGAGAGGGGGAATACCTCCGCTTTCGGGGAATTCGTTTTCTCGCGGCGAACGTCAAGCATCGTCTCGCCGCGATTGCGGGCGAACGATGCGCATGCACGCAGCGCCGCCTCGGAAGTAAAGCTCAGCCCCCTCACCCCCTGCCCCCTCTCCCCGGGGAGAGGGGGAAGTGATAATCGCGCGCGGCGCCTTCGGGCGTCACATAGCCGAGGCGCACATCCTCGGCGATCTTGGCCGGGTCGCGCTCGGCAACCGGGCCGTAGCCGCCGCCGCCGGGAGACTCGATGCGCAGGCGCTGGCCGCGCTGGAGGCGGATCCCCACCATCTTCGACGCCATCGGCGCCTCGTGCCAGCCGTCGCCCTGCTCGTAGGCGAAGCCGTTCAGCGCCGCGTCGCCGCCGCCGCAGACGCCGCGAGGCCGAAAACGGCCCCGTTCGGCGAAGAGGAATGCGTCGGCTTCGCCTTCGAGCGGCGTCACTTCGTAGACCGCGCCCAGTCCGCCGCGGTGGCGGCCGGGCCCGCCGCTGTCGGGACGCAGCGCCCATTGCGTGAACATCACCGGGTAGGCGGCCTCGAGGATCTCGACTGGCGGGATCGTCGCGGTCGAGATCGGCGCATTGCCGTGATTGAGCCCGTCGCCCTCGGGATGGCCGCCATGGCCGCCGCCGAAGAACGAGAACATCACCCAGCGCTGCCCGTTCTTGCGGTAGCCGGCGAGCGAGAGCGCGTTGATCGTGCCGTAGGCGCAGCCATTGACTTTGTGCGGCGCCGCCACCGCGAGCGCCTGGAACACGACGTCGATGACGCGAAGTATGGTTTCGGTGTAGCCGCCGACCGGCTTCGGCCGCGTCGCCGAAAGCAGCGAGTTCTCGGGGATCACGAACTCGATCGGTTCGAGGCAGCCGGCATTGGCGGGCACATCCTGGAAGACGTGCTTCAACGCCACGTAGCAGCTCGCGATCGCTGTCGAGCGCGCGATGTTCACCGGCCCGGCGCAAGCGGGGGCCGTGCGCGAGAAATCGAGCGTCATCGTGTCGCCGCGCTTGACGATGTCGAGCGCGATCTTGAGCGGCTTGTCCGCGATGCCGTCGTTGTCGAGCCAGTCCTCGGCCGAATAGGCGCCGTCGGGGAGCTCGGCGATGTTGGCGCGCATCAGCCGCGCGGCGCGCGCCTTCAGCTCGGCCAGCGCTTCGCGCACCGTCGCGGCGCCGGCTTCGTCGAGCAGCGCCGTCAGCCGCTGCACGCCCAAGTCGAGCGCGTTGATCTGGCCGTTCAAATCGCCGTAGAGGCTGCGCGGCTGGCGCGAATTGGCCATCACGATGTCGACGATGTCTTGGTTCATGCGTCCGGCGGCGAACAGCTTCACCGGCGGGATCAGCATGCCTTCCTGATAGCTCTCGGTCGCGACCGGATTGTAGTTGCCCGGCACGTTGCCTCCGACATCGTGCCAATGGCCGACCGAGGCGAGGTAACAAAACACCTTGCCGCCGCGGAAGAACGGCCGCACCAGCTTGAAATCGGATAGGTGCGTGCCGCCGTCATAGGGATCGTTGAAGAGATAGACGTCGCCGTCGGCGGCGGCCGTGCCTTCGGCCTTGATCTTCTCGATCACGGCCTTCACCGCGAAGGCCATCGCGCCGACGAAGATCGGCAGGCCCGACTTCCCCTGGATCAGCGTTTCCCCGGTCGCGGCGTCGTAGAGCCCGTGCGAGGCGTCGTGCGCCTCGGCGATGATCGGGTTGAACGCGCTGCGGAACAGCGTCGCGTCCATCTCGTCGGCGATCTGCTCGAGCCGGCCTTTCAAGACGGCGAGGGCGACGGGGTCGATCATGCCGGACGTCTCACACGCAGGGGCGCGCTGCGCGCGCCCTGCCTCCACGCGTCGAGGCCGTGGCTGCGGGGAGTGGGCGCGCGCAGCACGCCCCTACGGAGCCGACATCCTGCCCTCAGCTCAAGCACGCTTCATCCCTCGTATTTCTTGCCCAGCGCCAGCATCTCGGGCGTGCCGATGAGGGCGTTCAAGCCGTCGAAATCGAGCATGCGCTCGCGCAACGGCGCCGTCGTGCCATGGCGCGCGAGGCTCGCATAGTAGTCTTGCAAGCCGCGCGCGAGAAAGCGCACCGTGCCGCCGGGAAAGATCGCGATCGAAAAGCCGAGCTCCTGCAGCTCGGCCACGGTCTTCAGCGGCGTCTTGCCGCCCTCGACCATGTTGGCGAGCAGCGGAATACGGTCGCGGAAGCGCTGCATCGCCGCCGCGATTTCGCTCTTGGAGCGCAGCGCCTCGACGAACAGCACGTCGGCGCCGGCGTCGCGATAGGCCTCGGCGCGGTCGAGCGCCGCCGCAAGGCCTTCGGGGCCAACAGCGTCGGTGCGTGCGACGACGAGCACGTCGGCCGAGGGCCGCGCGTCGAGCGCGGCCTTGATCTTGCCGATCATCTCGGCCGCAGGCACCACGCGCTTCTCGTCGAGATGGCCGCAGCGCTTCGGAAAGCTCTGGTCCTCGAGCTGGATCGCGTCGGCGCCGGCGCGCGCGAAGCGCTTGACCGTGCGCTGCACGTTGAGCGCGTTGCCGAAGCCCGTGTCGGCATCGACGATGATCGGCGCCGCCACGCGCTCCCGGATCGCCATCAGCGTCTCGGCGACCTCGTCCATGCCGACGAGGCCCAAATCCGGCCGGCCGAAGCGCGTATAGGCGATGCTGGCGCCGGAAAGGTAGAGCGCCTTGAACCCGGCTTGGCTGGCGAGCAGCGCCGTGAGCGCATCGTAGATGCCGGGTGCCACCAGGATCGGCGGTCCCGCGATCAGCGCGCGCAAGCCATTCCCGCTCACGCCCGCGCCGCCTTGAGCTTCTTCGCGAGATGCGGCAGCAGGCCGCCGTCCGCGATCATGGCGAGGAGATGCGGCGGGACCGGCTCGCAGGCGAGGCGCCGGTGCTGCGTCAGGTTCTCGATCACGCCGTCGCCGGCGCGCACCACGAGACGGTCGCCGGCCGCGATCGAGCCGGCGTCGGGGCACACCAGCGCCGGTAAAGCGAGATTCATGGCATTGCGGTAGAAGATGCGCGCGAAGCTCTTCGCCACCACTGCGGCGATGCCGAGCGCCCTCAAGGCCATCGCCGCCTGCTCGCGCGAGGAGCCCATGCCGAAGTTGCTGCCGGCGACCACGACATCGCCGGGGCGGGCCGCGCCCGCGAAAGCGGGATCGAGCGTTTCGAGGCAGTGCTTGGCGAGCTCGGTGATCGGCCCTTTCATGTAGAGGCCGGGCGCGAGCACGTCGGTGTCGACGTTGTCGCCGAACACGAAAGCGCGGCCGCCCTTCTGGGCAGCGTCATCGTGCGGCGTCTTGGTGCCGGCGGGTGCTTGCGTCGTTGCGGGCATGACGGATCAGCCGAGGATCGGCGCGGCGAACCTTACCGCGCCCACCCGGGTCCGTCATGGGGAGAATTATGCGCGAGGAGCGCGATCACCGCGCCGCGGCGACGCGCAGCGGCTTGACCAACGACAACGTCGGCGCGCCGTCGAGGTATTCGATCTCGTCGCCTTGGATCTCGACGCGCAGGTCGGCCGTGTTCTGCTCCTCGGGTGTCGGCGCGGCGAAACTGTGCCCCAACAGCAGCATGCCGACGCTCTCGCCGTCGACCGAGAGCGGCAAGATGATGCGGCTGATCTTCGCCAATAGGAACCCGTCCTTGACGTAGTGGTTGCGCGCGAAGATCGGCCGCCCCGATTCGAACACCATCGAATAGTGCCCGCTCGCGACCTTGTGGCGCGCCGGCGTCAGGATCTCGTGGGTGAACTTGCCGGTGCCGTCGAAGCCGTAGCCTTGGACGATCGCGGTGCCGGTCAGGCGGTAACGGAAGCCTTTGCCCTCCACGCGCTCGACCAGCTGCAGGTGCGGCAGCAGGCGCGGGATCTCGGCCGGCTCGATGTCGCGGCGCAGCGGCATGCGCCGGCGGCCGCGCTTCGCGTCCCAGTAGCGCCAGAGCGACGACAAGATCGGATCGTCCGCGATGACGGGATGCATTGACTCCATCTCTCCGCTCGTCCGTGCCGTTCGGCGCACCAAATTCGGCTCCGGACCGATGCGCTGCTTGAGCGACATCAATTGTTAATACTTTTATCACGGCGTCAGGTGAGGCAAGTCACATTCAATCGTGCGTGGGGCAGATATTTTGTGGTTTTCAACCGGTTAAATTGGAATATTGAGAAGCGAGCGGAAGTCGGCGCCTAGCACCAATCAAGCGCGTCTTCGCCAATCGCGAACGCGCGGTCGGGCTCTTGCACTCAGCCCGGCCTCGCCACAAGCATCGGGCGCGGATCGGCAATGCGTCCCGCGACCGCCGAGGCGGCGACGGTGTAGGGCGAGGCGAGATAGACCTTGGCGCTCGCGTGCCCCATGCGGCCCTTGAAGTTCCGCGCCGTCGCCGAGATGCACACCTCGTTCTCGGCGAGGATGCCGGCGCCGTAGCCGGCGCAGGCGCCGCAGCCCGAAGGCATCAAGATGGCGCCCGCTTCGGTCAGCGCGGCGAGCGTGCCGTCGGCCGCAGCCGCTTGCGTGGTCCGGGCCGAGGCCGGAGCCACGAGCAGGCGCACCCCCTTGGCCACTTTGCGGCCGCCGAGGATTTCGGCGGCCATCCTGAGGTCGGAAAGCTTCGCGCCGGTGCAGGCGCCGATATAGGCCTGGTCGATGGCGACATCCGCATGAACGGACACCGCGGCGGCGTTCTCCGGACTGTGCGGCGCCGCCACTTGCGGCGCCAGCGCGCCGGCGTCAAAGGCGTGAGCCGTCTCGAACGCGGCGTCGGCGTCGCTGCGCCAACGCTCCCAATCGGCGCCGACCTTGGCGCCGGCGGCGCCGACGTAGTCGACGGTCACCCGGTCGGGCGGCACGAGCCCGACCTTGGCGCCGAGCTCCGCGGCCATGTTGGCGAGCACCATGCGCTCGGCCATCGGCAGGGCGCGGATCGCCTCGCCGTCGAACTCCACGGCCTTGTAGTTGGCGGCATCCATGCCGAGGCGGCCGCAGAGGAACAGCATGATGTCCTTGGCTGCGAGCCCGCGACCGAGGCGCCCGGTCCATTCGATGCGGATCGTCGCCGGCACGCGCACCCAGATCTCGCCGGTCGCGAGCACGCCGGCCATCTCGGTGGCGCCGATGCCGATCATGAACGCACCGAAAGCGCCGCCGGTGGTCGAATGGCTGTCGCCGCCGGCCACGAACATGCCGGGCGCCAGGTGGCCGCGCTCGGGCAGCACGACGTGGCAGATGCCCTGCATGTCGTAGAATGCATCGATGCCGCGCTCGCGCGCGAACTTGCGCGTCAGGTCGAGGATCGCGGCGCTCTCGGCGTCGACGGCGGGCACGTAGTGGTCGGTCACGAGCACGACGCGCTTCGGGTCCCAGATGCCGGCGCCGAGCTTCTTCAGCATGGGCGCCACGCGGCGCGGCCCGGCCGAATCGTGGATCATCGCGAGATCGACCTTGGCGGTAACGATCTCGCCGGGCCGCACGCTGTCGCGGCCGGCGGCCTTGGCGCAGAGCTTCTCGGCGAGCGTCTGGGGCATGCGGGCCGGCACGGTTGACTTGGGCCTGTACCTAGACCGACAGTCGCGGCCCAGCAAGTCTGGAGCCGCCCGATGCCCGACACCACGCCCGATGCGCAAGTGCTCGCGACCGACATCGTGCGCGCCTATCTCGACACGATGGAGGCGCGCGACCTCGTGCGCGCCAAGCGCTTCCTGGCCCCCGGCTTCGCGATGACATTCCCGGGCGGCCAGCGCTTCGCGACGATCGAGGCCATGGTCGAATGGGCGAAGCCGCGCTACCGCTGGGTCAAGAAGCGCTACGACCGCTTCGACGCGGCGCAAGGCCCCACCGCGACGCAGGTCTACTGCTTCGGCACGCTCTACGGCGAATGGCCCGACGGAGCGCCCTTCGAAGGCATCCGCTTCATCGACCGCTTCACCGTCCGCGCCGGCAAGCTCGTCGACCAGATGGTGTGGAACGATATGGGGGAAGTCATCGCCAAGCGCCGTTGAGCCCCTTCTCCCCGTCTGATCCCAGCAGAACGTCGCCGCCAGCGCGTTCAGCGCGAACGCCGGATCGCCAAACGCCTATTGACGAGGATCAATGCGTTAGTCCCGCACGGTACGGTAGAGACCAGCCTAGAGAAACCGGCTGCTGTGCGCAGGGTGGGAGCACGCAACTCCACAGGGTAATCGGCTACGACTGTTCGCAATCGCGGGGCCGCCGCAGTCCCCGCACCCTTTCTCCGCTTCGACGGACGTCGCCGGGCGAGCCGACGGGGCAGGTTTCGATGGAGGAAACGATGCGCAAACTCGCTCGGGTTTCGCTTGTCATCGGCCTCTTGTTGTCCGCCGAGGTGGCGGCGGGCAAGCCCTGCACCAAATCCTTCGAGGATGTGTTCCGCGACGTCTCGCCATCCGTCGTCCTGGTGGGGGCGTTCACGATCGATCCCTATCGAGGTGTCAAGCGTTCCGGGTACGCCCTTGGGACGGGGGTATTGGTCAGATGGGAAGGGCAGATCCTTGTGCTCACGAATGCGCACGTTGTGTACGGCAGCAGCGCCGTGTTTGTCGCCGGCGTCGCCGGTGGCCAGGACCGGCGGTTCGAGGGGAAGCTGCTCGGCGCGGACCCCATACTCGACTTGGCGGTGATCGGAATTGCGCAAGCGCCCGCAAGTATCACGGTGGCGACGCTCGCCGGCCAGGACTCCGATCTGGAGATCGGACAAGACGTCGCCGCCATTGGACATCCTTTCGGTTACCGGCGGACGATTACGCGCGGAATCGTTTCCGGCCTCAACCGCATCGTTCCCGTGCACGCCCTGAGCTGGCTCACGCCTTTGATTCAGACGGATGCAGCCATAAATCCCGGCAATTCGGGCGGCCCTCTCGTCAATCGTTGCGGCGAGGTGGTGGGGATTAACACTCTGGGTGCGCCAAGCGCGGAAAATATCGGGTTTGCAATCCCGATCGGGACGGCAAGGAGAGCGTTGCCCGATCTCGTCACGCGCGGGCGCGTCATGCGCGCTTGGCACGGGATCAACGGGCGGTTCGTCAATCCCTTGGTGGCCATCCTCGCGCGCATTCCCCACACGCCAGGCCTGCTGATTGAGACCATCGAGCCCGGGAGTCCTGCCGAAAAGGCGGGTCTCCGTGGCGGTGTCTTTGCGATTGGGGTGAATGGCGACGACATGCTCCTCGGCGGAGACGTGGTCACCGCGGTCAACGGCATGCGCCTTTCCGACCTCGAAACCGCGATGAACATTGTTGCTTCGCTGAAAGCCGGCGAGACGGTCGTCGTCGACTATTACCGAGAGGGAAAGACATACTCGATTCGCACGATGCTGCCCGAGCGGCCCATTCTTCCCGGCGATGTTCAGTTTCTGAGAGGCCGTCGTGAGGCGCGGTAGGCCGCGCCGCCCCACGCTGGTACCTGTCGACCGCCCGTGATCGACACGCTATCAATGCGCCGAAGGGGCGATATGCGGGAGGGAGAGTCGACGTGAAAGCCATCCTGATCCGCGCCTTCGGCGGGCCCGAGGTGATGGAGTATGCCGAGACGGCCGAGCCGATGCCGGGGCCGAACGAGATCGTGGTCGAGGTGCATGCCGCGAGCGTGAACCCGGCCGATCTCAAGATGCGCGACGGCTCGATGAACCAATATGGCGCGCTGAAGCTGCCGCGCATCCTCGGGCGCGATTTCTCCGGCACGATCGCGGCGGTGGGTGCTGCGATCAGCGACTTGCGGCCGGGCGACGCGGTATTCGGCATCGCCGATCGCCTCAAGGACGGAACGCACGCCGAGACGCACGTCATCGATGCCAGCCTCGTCGCCAAGAAGCCGAAGGCGCTCTCGCACATTGCGGCGGCGGCGCTCGGCGTCGCCGCCGCGAGCGCGCTCACGGCCCTCGAGACCGCGGCGCCGGTCAAGGCCGGCGATCGCGTGCTGATCCAAGCCGGCGCCGGCGGCGTCGGCCACTACGCGATCCAATACGCGCGCAAGAAGGGCGCGCACGTGATTGCCACCGCCCGCGCCGAGAACCACGACTTCGTCAAGTCGCAGGGCGCGCACGACGCGGTCGATTACACCGCGGTGGATTTCGCGACCGCGGTCAAGGATTGCGATCTGGTGCTCGACACGCTGGGGGGCGACGCGCATTTCCGCGCGATGCAGTGCTTGAAGCCGGGCGGCACGCTGGTCTGGCTCAACGCGGCGCCGCTGCCGCAGACCCAGCCGCGCGGCGACATCCAAGTGGTTCACGCGATGGTCCGCGCCGCGCGGCCCCAGATGGAGCGCGTCGGCCAGCTCGCCGCCGAAGGCGTGCTGAAGCCGCACGTCTCGGCGACGTTCCCGCTCGAGCGCGCGGCCGAGGCCTATGCGATGGTCCAGACCGGGCGCACGCGCGGGAAGGTCGTGCTTACGGTGCGCTGACCGGCGGGGCGCCGACGGCCGCCTTCGGCGCGCCGCGCCCGCGCCGCGTCAGCAGATACATCGCGACGCAGACCGCGATGGCGATCGCGATCATGTAATACTCGAAGTTCGATTTTCGCCCGAGGCAGGCCTCGACGTTCTTCTCGAACTGGCAGGGCAGCCAGGTCGCAATCTCCGGCGCGACGACGATGAGGCCCACCAGCGCGAAGGCGCAGGCCATGTAGGGCAGCGAGGCCATGACGATCTGGGCGAAGGTGGTGCCGCGCGGCGCCACGCCCTGCATCACGAACAGCAGGAGGCCGAAGGGCGGCGTGGTGTAGGAGATCTCGAAGCTCATCATCATGATGATGCCGAACCAGATGAGATCCCAGCCATATTGCTTGGCGAGCGGAAAGAAGATCGGCACCGTCAGCAGCATCATCGAGAGCTGATCCATGAACATGCCGAGCAGGATCAGGATGCCGAACATGATCAGCAGCATCGTGAACGGCGAAAAATTGAACGACGTCGCCCAGGTGATGAGGCCGGTTGTGGCGCCGGAGAAGCCGAGGATCTGGCTGAACGTCGCCGAGCCGAAGATGATGACGAGCGCCATCACCGTGATGCGCGTGGCGGCGGCGCAGGACTTGGCGAGATTCTCGAAGGTCAGCACGCGGTAGGCCACGCCGAGCACCAGCACGCCGACGGCGCCAAAGGCCGAGGATTCGATCGGCGAGGCGACACCCATGACCGTGATCGCGATCACGAAGACGATGATCGAGAGCATCGGCAGGATGTCGCGCAGGAAGATAACGATCTTCTCGAGCGCCGGCGGCGTCTCGACGTCGTAAACCGGCGCCGCCGTGGGGTCGATCTTGAGCCAGCCCGCGATCATCACCGCGTACATAGCGGCGAGAAGGACGCCCGGCAACACGCCGGCGATGAGGAGCTTGCCGATGTCGAGCTCGGCGAGCGTCCCCAGCAGCACGGCCAGCGTCGAGGGCGGGATCAGGATCGCGATGCCGCCGGTGCCGAGGATGGGCCCCATCGACATGTATTTGTTGTAGCCGCGCTTCGACATCTCGGGGACCATCAGGGTCCCCAACAGCGCGCCCGAGCCCATCGACGAGCCCGAAAGCGCCGCGAAGGCGGTGCCGCCCGCGACCGTCACGTAGGACAGGCGGCCGGGCAGGCGCCCCATCAGCTTGTCGATGCCGGTGAACATGCGGTTGGCGAGGCCGGTCTGGAAGAACAGCTCGCCCATC
This sequence comes from Alphaproteobacteria bacterium, assembly GCA_036555425.1. Taxonomy (GTDB): domain Bacteria; phylum Pseudomonadota; class Alphaproteobacteria; order Bin65; family Bin65; genus SBBV01. Next base: position 31,607 of record DATBLL010000055.1, read on the forward strand.
AAGAGGAACATCGCCACCGGCAGCAGATTGGGCGAGGCCACGACCTGGAAGCCGTTCTGGACCAGGAGGCCCACGCCCTTGCCGATCTGCTCCCAGGCCGTGCCGGTGCCGCCGAACCAATAGATCGCGGCGGCGACGTTGCAGACGAGGAAGGCGAGGCCGACCGGAATCCCGATCAGCATCAGGAAGAGGATGGAGCCGAACAGCGCCGAGACGGCCCAGTACCATGCCATCGCCGCTCGCTGCTCCTCAGCCGAAGGTGCCGATCTTGTCGGGGTGCATGAGCTCGCGCCCGAAGATGAAGCGCGCGAACTCGACCGCCATGAGGCCGAAGCCCACCGGCAGGCTGACCGTGACGATCCAGCGCGGGATGTCGATCGAGCGCACGTCGATCTCGTGGCGGACGAAATCCTGCCAGGCGACGACGCCGCCGAAGACGGTGAGGAAGATGCAGGCGAGCGTGCAGAGAACGGCGATCGTGCGCGAGAGCCAGCGGCGCGCGCGCGGCGATACCGAGCCCGTAATCAGCTCGATGAAGACGTGGCCGCGCGTGCGCACGAGCCAGGGCGAGCCCAGCATCATGATGTAGATGAAGCCGTATTCGATGAAGGCGAAGGAGGCGGGCGTGTAGTGCCAGCCGAAGGTGCGCGAGAGCGTGACGTAGACGATCGCCGCCATCTGCAGGAAGAGATAGAGGCTGGCGATGGCCATCATCGCCCGCAACAGCCATTCGTAGGCGGCGTCGAACTTCCGCATCATGCGCCAAGAGCGGGCACGGAAACGAAGAGGGCGGGCCCGCGGCCCGCCCTCGCTCCGCGGCGCGCTATTTGTGGTAGGCCTTCCAGATCGCCTCGGCGTCGGCGGTCGGCCGGTTGGCCGCCTTGAGCCGGTCCATCATGCGCGCGTAGGCGGACTCGGTGGCGAGCGTGAGATACTTCTTGGCGGCCTCGGGCTTCATGTCGTCGAACACCATGCCCTCTTTCTGGAGCGCGGCCTGATCGGCCTCGCGGTCCTTGATCCGCGCCGCGCGGCTCGTCCCCTCGTGCTCGATCACGGCCTTCTGGAGCAGATCCTTCGCCTGGGGCGAGAGGCTGTTCCATTTGGCGACGTTCATCAGGATGCCGAGATCGGTCTGGAAGAATTCGGGGCCGACCCGGTGGCGCACGAACTTGTCCCACTTGAGCTGGGAGAGGCCGATCGAGGTCCAGGCGGCCGCGTCGACCACGCGCTTCTCGAGATTGGAATAGACCTCGGTTGCCGGCATGTTGTGCGCCGTGGCGCCGAGCGCCTTGAAGAAGGCGCTGTAGATGGGATTGTCGCGCAGCTTGACGCCGCTGAAATCGGGCATGCCGTCGGGTTTGAATTTCGGCGCGTTGACCATGTAGAGGTAGAAGCCGACCCCGGTGTCGATCCAGCCGAGGTACTTCATCTTCATGTATTGGCCGTGGAGCTTGTCGACGAGCGCCATGCCGCCGTTGCCGCGCACCTCGGCGGGCGAGGCGTTCGACGTCGAAATGGCGTCGTTCTCCGGAATCGCCTGGGCGTAGAACGCGGCGGGCGTGCAAACCATGTCGACGATGCCGTCGCGCACCGCGTTCGGCTGGTTGAACATCGGGATCGCTTCGTTGCCGCCGCGCACGGTGATCTTCACCATGCCCTCGCCGGCCTTGTTGATCTTGGCGATCAGTTCCTTGCAGCTCTTGGTGTAGACGAGCGCGTCCGGAAACGGATGGACGAGCGTGAGCTCGACGGTCTCGGCATAGGCGGCCGGGCCCGCGACGGCCATGGCCATCAGCCCCGCGGCGCCCGCGAGCAGAAGATTGCGTTTCATTTTCTGAAGCCTCCCTCAAGGCGGTTATGGCGCGCATCCTGTCATGTTTGGCGCGCGCAAGACAAGGCGGAATCCCCGCGGAATATAGGTGTTTTCAGCGCTCGGCCGCGATGATCGTCCAGGGAAAGCGCCAGCGCTCATAGCCGGGCGCGAGCGTGCCGTCCGCCTCTTCGAACGGCAGTACGCGCACCTTCTTGAAGCCCTTTGCCTCGAGCGTGCGCACCACGTCCATCTCGGCGAAGGGCTCCATGTAGGGCTCGTTGTTGCGCCGGCCGTGGCCGTAATGGATGAAGCGCAGGAACGGATCGGGCAGGTGGTGAAAATCGAGATGGATCATGCGCCCGCCCGGCGCCAGCACGCGCTTGGCCTCGTCGAACGCCGCCGATATCGCCGCCGGCGGCAGTTCGTGCAGCAGCATGGTCGAGGTGACGAGATCGAAGCTCGCATCGGCGAAGCCCGTCGTCTCGGCGCGGCGCTGCTTGAACGAGACATTGCGCGCCTGCGCGCGCGCCGCGTCGCGCGCGGCGAGCTTCAAGCAGGGCGGCGAGACGTCGATGCCGACGACGGTGCTGGCGGGAAAGCTGCGGTAGAAGGGCGCCGTGCTCTTGCCGAAGCCGCAGCCCACATCGAGCACGCGCCGGGGCGCGCCGCCGTTTTCGGCGACGAAGCCCGCGAGCCGGTCGTGGAGGTCGCGGTGCCGGGCGCCGGCGAGCGGCGTCGTCGTGCGCGCGCCGCGCTCGTAGACGAAGCCGGCGATGGGGTCGGTGTGGATGCCGCCCGGATGCTGGTGGATGTCGAGTGCGGTGTCGTAGTCGGGCGGGCCTTGGCTCGGATCGAGTTCGAGCATCCCCTCCGGCAGGCCGGCCGGATCGAGTGTCGTTTCGAGCGCCGCGCGGTCCTGAGCGTGATAGGGCTGGAGGCCGTAACGGCCCGAATATTTCATGCGCTGCAGGTGGCGCTCCAGCCAGGCGAAATAGCGATAGAGCGTCGTGCCGGAGACGAGCTCGGAAACGTCGCGCGCGTTCGCGGGCCGCTTTGCGCCGGCGCGAGTTTCGTATTCGGCGCGCAGCGCGGGAAACAGCCGCGTCGTCCAGTAGAGCTTGGCCTCGAGGATGAAGGCCTGCGCGGCGGCGAAGCTGCGGCCGTCGATGCGCGGCGGATCCTGCGCGCTCAATCCAATCGGCTCCTGGCGTGCGGCGCGTCGGCGGGCAGCGCCTTCGAGGCCGCCTCGCCCAAGAGCGGCTCGAGCAGGTGCGCCACGAAGGCGGCGCGCTCGCGCGCGGCGGCCGCAAGCGCCTCGGGCGAGGGCTCGGCGTCGAGCGCGGCCTTGGCGACGACGCCGCTCTCCGCCAGCTTCGCCTCCAGCGCCTCGAGGCGGTCGCGCAGCACGTAGACCTCGGTCGCCAGCGCCATGATCACGCCCATGGCGCGGTCGAGCGCGGGGTCGGCGAAGAAGGTCTGCTCGGGGCCGCGCCCGCTCTCGGCCATCGGCCCTCTAGCGGAGCTCGATCGCGACGCCGGCGCCCGCGATCTTGGCCGCAAGCCCCTGCGCGGTCTCGTCGATCTCGATGATGACGCCCTTCTCGTTCCTCATGCGCTGCGCACCAATGCCGCCGCCGATGGTGATCCCGCCGCCGATCGAGGCATAGGTGCCGGCGATGTCGCCCGGCCGGCGCGGATCGAGATTGTAGATGCGGCCGGAAGCGCTCACCGCCTCGAGGCCGATCACGCCGGCCTTGAGCGTGCGCACGCGGAGCTGGAGGACGCGCCCGCCGCGCAGCGTCGCGGTTCCGCTGCCCCATTCGACGCCGAGGATGAAGCCGATCGACTTGGTGCTGAACGCAATGTTGCCGGAGAGGCGCGGCGGCGTCTGCGCCGTGGCGGCGCCAGCCAGGGCGAAGGCCGCGAACGCGGCGACGGCGAGGAAGAGTTTACGCATGGGCGGGCGCTCCAAAAGTTACGGCGAATTCAGAGCAACAATTCTCCGCCTCTTAGATGCATTTCGCAAGCCAAGAGGTGTGGCACGGGGCCAGGCCCGCGTCATCTCATCCGTCTCGATGCATGCAAGGCGACACGTTCGCTTAAACCGACAAACTCTTCGTAAGGAAGGTCGTTCTTCGCATCGTTGGTGCGCCAGGCGCAAAGCGGCGAAATGCATAGCGCTTTGAGGGCTTTCTGGAGCCTTGCCGGCGGCTTCGCTGCCTCCCAGGCATCGAAGACTATTTCCGGGGCACGCAATAACGCATCCTCCGCGGCCGATGGAGCCCGATTGGCGAACTTGGAAGCGGCCTGCATTGCCGCCTCATCGGGCACAAGGCTCGGCGTAATCCGCGCAGGTGGAGAAGGCCGCTTGGGGTGCTTCGATTTCGGCACGCTAACGCTCAGATCACCTTGGAGAGCTTCATCGCCACGCCCATGCTGCCGGCGATCTTGAGCTTGCCGAACATGTAGGCGGTGGTGGGGTCGAGCTCGCCCTCGATGAGCTTCATGAAGTTCTCGAGCGTCATCGAGATCGTGCAGTCCGCGTCCTTGTCCTCGTTCGAGACCGCGTTGGGCGAGGACTTGCCATCGACATAGATGACGCCGTCGCCGCCCAAGTCGAACTTCACCGTCGCGTCGAGCCCCGAATTGGTGCCGACCTTCTCCTTGATCCGGTTGGTGAGCGCATCGAGACTCATGGGGGCGCGACTCCTGGCTGTGACGGAATTTGACGGGCGCGGATATAGCCCGTTTGCGGGCGAGGGAAAACCCCGCGGCGGCGGGCGCCGGCGCCTCCCATTGCCGCATGCGAGAGCAGGCCCTAATCTCCGTGCCCATGGTGAAATC
>DATBLL010000070.1:0-3864 GCA_036555425.1 Alphaproteobacteria bacterium
ACGAACTCCTCGCGCAGGTCCTCGACGTAGATCTGCTTGGCGCCCATCATCTCGGCCTTCTTGCGCGCCGGTGCCACCTCTTCGCCTTGGCCAAGATCGGCGGTGAAGGTCACCACCTCGCAGCGATAGGTTTCCTGCAGCCAGCGCAGGATGACCGAAGTGTCGAGCCCGCCCGAATAGGCGAGCACGACTTTGTTGACCTTGCCGGGGCGCGTCATTGGAATTCTCTATCTTTGTCGGGAATTGCGGGCGGGCCGCCCGCAAGGCGCGCGGAGTATAGAAATCGCGCGCCGTGCGGCAAGCGGCCGCGGCGGCGGGGGCCTGTCACAAATCGTCTCTGGTCCACGTCAAAAGGGCAGGATCGCAGGAGAAGCCCCATGACCACCGCCACCCTTGCCGCCAACGCGTCCGTCCGCACCGCGCGAGAGGCCGGCTTTGCCCGCCTCTGGATCGCACGCCTCCTCGCGCTGCTGCTCGCGGCCAATGCCGCCACCATGCTGTTTGCGGCCGAGGCCTGGTACCAATCCGTCCCCGGCGTCACCGCCACCGGCCCGTTCAATCACCATTTCGTCGGCGATGTGGGCATCGCCTATCTCGCCGCCGCCGTGGCCTTGTTCGCGGGCTCGCTCAATCCCGCGCGCCTCGCGGGCTTCGCGCTGCCGGCGGCGGTCTTCCTGGCCGGGCACGCGGTGCTGCACCTCGCGGTCTACGGCATCCGCGCCGAGGGCGGCGGCACCTGGCGCGCCGACGACTATGCCATATACCTGCCGGCGCTCCTCGCGCTCTGGCTCGCCGTCCCGCCCCCGCCCAGGAGCGTGCTCGGCGCGGCGCTGGCGGGGCGCTTGAGCGAAGCGATGATCCGCTACGCCGAGAAGAAGCTCGGCGTTGCGCTCGACTACATGCGCGAGATCGCGGCCAACGCGCCCGCTGCGTTCCGTCTCCTCGGTCGCGTCGGCCAGCTTGGGCAATCGCTGAAGCCGCTCGATCGCCATGCGGCGCATCTCGCCGGCTTGGGCGCCGCGCTGCACGACGATTGCGGCACCTGCGTGCAAATCCACATCAACCTTGCGCGCCAGGACGGCGTCGCCGAGGATGTGCTGCGCCGCGCGGTCGGCGGCGAAGTCTCGACTCTGCCGGCGCCGCTCGCCGATTCGTTCCGCTTCGGCCAGGCGGTCGCCGCCAACGATCCGGAGATGCACGGCTTGCGCGAGAAGCTCGAGCGCGCGCTCGGCAAGCGCGCCGTGATCGAGATGTCGGTCGGCATCGGCTTCGCGCGCTTCTATCCCACGATCAAGCGCGCGCTCGGCTTCGCGCGGAGCTGCGCCGTGCTGCGCTTCGATTTCGGAGGCGGACGTGGCCACGGCTGATGCCGCGCAGGGCGCGGTGAACGATCCCTTCACCGCCGCGCGTCCGCGCCTGATCGCGCTCGCCTATCGCATGCTCGGTACGATGGGCGACGCCGAGGACGCGGTGCAGGAGACCTACATCCGCTGGCACGGCGCTGACCGCCCCGCCATCCGCACGCCGGCGGCCTGGCTCACCACCGCCTGCACGCGGCTCTGCATCGACCGCTTGCGGAAGGCCAAGGCCGAGCGCGCCGCCTATGTCGGCACCTGGCTGCCCGAGCCGGTGGCCGTCGAGCCGCCCGAAGACGAAGCGCTCGGCGAGAGCCTGTCGATGGCGTTCCTCGTCATGCTTGAGCGGCTTTCCCCGCCCGAGCGCGCGGCCTACCTGCTGCACGACGTGTTCGAGTCGGACTACGCCGCGATCGCGGCCGCGCTCGGCAAGAGCGAGCAGGCCTGCCGCCAGCTCGTCTCGCGCGCGCGCAAGAATCTGAACGTGCCCGAGGCCGGCGGCAAGCCGCGGCCGCACTTCGCGCGGTCGCGCTATGCGGCCGATCCCGCGCGCGCCGAGGCGCTGGCGGCGGAATTCGTCGCGGCGACGGCGGCCGGCGACCCGACGCGGCTCATGGCCATGCTCGCCGCCGACGCCGAACTCTGGTCCGACGGCGGCGGCAAGGCGTTGGCGGCGCTCAACGTCATCCACGGCGCCGACCGCATCGCGCGCTTCTTCGTCGGCATCCGCGACAAGCAGGAGCCGGGGCTGGAGCTCGTCTTCCGCCCGGTCAACGGCCGCCCCGGCATCGTCGGCTATGTGGGCGCGCGCGCCGATTTCGCATTGGCGCTCGAGCCGCACGAAAGCGGCCGCATCGGCGCCGTCTATATCGTGCGCAACCCCGACAAGCTCGCAAGGCTGGCGGCGCATTGAGCGGAGGCCCTCACTTCCCAAACCGCGAGAGCGGTTTGGGCCCCTTCTCTGCCACTTCGTGGGAGATAGAAGCGAAGAGCGGCGCTTGTCTTTTCCTCTCCCGAAGGGAGAGGAGGGGCCCATGTGCCTCTTGGCGCATGGGAGGTGAGGGCAACGACGTCGCCGGCTACTCGTGCCGCAGCGCCTCGATGGGGTCGAGATGGGCCGCGCGGCGGGCGGGGAAATAGCCGAAGACGACGCCGACCAGGGCGGAGAAGGTGAAGGCGAGCAACACGATCCCGGCGTCGAACAGGAACGGCACGGCGAGCGCGTTGGTGGCGAGGGCGGCGAGGCCGAGCCCCAGCACGATGCCGATGATGCCGCCGAAGCCCGAGAGCACCACGGCTTCGATCAGGAACTGGCTCAGCACCTGGCGCTCGAGCGCGCCGATGGCGAGGCGGATGCCGATCTCGCGCGTCCGCTCGGTCACCGAGACGAGCATGATGTTCATGATCCCGAGTCCGCCGACGAGGAGGCTCACCGAGGCGACCGCGCCCAGGAGCCCGGTCAGGATCTCGGTCGTCCCGGTCATGGTCTGCGCGAGCTGGCGCGTGTCGCGCACGGAGAAGTCGTCTTCCTTGCCCGGCACGATGCCGCGCCGCTCGCGCATCAGGCGCTCGAGATCCGCCTGCACCTTGGCCGTGTCGGCGCCGCTCGCGGCCGAGAGGTTGATGGCGGAGATGTCGCTCTTCCCGGCGATGCGCCGCTGGAAGGCGCGAATCGGCATCAGCACGATGTCGTCCTGATCGGTGCCGAAGCTCGATTCGCCCTTGCCGGCAAGGACGCCGATCACTTCGCAGGCCACCTGCTTCACGCGCAAGATCTCGCCGACCGGATTGAGGCCGCCGAAGAGCTTGTCCTTCACGGTCTGACCGATGATGCAGGCCGCGCGCCCGCCGCGGATCTCGCCGTCGAGGAATTGCCGTCCCGCCGTCAGCAGCCAATCCTGCGTCGTGAAGTATTCGTTGTCGGTGCCGATCACGAGGCTGACGCGGTTCTCGGTGCCGTAGACGATCGTCGCCGACAGCTGCGCCACGGGCGCGATCGCGCGCACGCCCTGGAGCTGGTTCTTGATCGCCTCCACGTCGCGCGGGCTGAAGGGCTTTGCCGTGGCGCTGGCGCGGCCCGGGCCGAACTGGCCGGGGCGCATGAATAGGAGGTTGCTGCCGAGCTTGGCCAGCTCCATGCGCACCTTCTCGGTCGTGCCGTTGCCGATGGTCACCATGGCGATGACGGCGCCGACGCCGATGACGATGCCGAGCACGGTCAGGAACGAGCGCAACGCGTTGCGCCGGATCGCCTGGAGCGCGAGCTTGACGGCTTCCCAAAGCATCAGGCGGCCTCCCGCGCCGGGTTCGCGCGGTCGCTCTCGACCTTGCCGTCGACGAAGCGGATCATGCGCCTGGCATAGGCGGCGATGTCGGATTCGTGCGTGACCATGATGACCGTGATGCCCTGGCCGTTGAGCCGCGTCAGCAGCTCCATGATCTCGCGGCTGTTCTTGGTGTCGAGGTTGCCGGTGGGCTCGTCGGCGAGCAGCACCCGGGGGTCGGTCAC
>DATBLL010000117.1:0-12693 GCA_036555425.1 Alphaproteobacteria bacterium
TTGAAGGTATCAGCGGACAGGTCAGGCCCGCCAAGATATATATTATCGATAAGGCTCTCACGAAGTTCCTTCATCATTTCGATTGCCGATAGCCGTATTGTTTCACACTCAAGGAAAGACGCTGCGAGCACGCCTGTCAACCTTCGTGTGGATACCTGCTGCGTAACGGATGGCGGTCGCGCCATGTCGTCAATTGAGGTAGAAGACTGGTGACCACAACTAGGTCCTGGAGCACCCGGCACCGCATGAACGAATCTCATTTCGGCGCGTTTCTCGCCGAGGCGGCGGCGATTTGCCGGCAGCTCGATGCGGCGCAACTCGAGCGCCTGGTGCGCCAGTTGCGCGCGCTGCGCGAACGCGGCGGGCGGCTGTTCATCCTCGGGGTCGGCGGCAGCGCGGCGAATGCCAGCCATGCCGTCAACGATTTCCGCAAGCTCTGCGGCATCGAGGCCTACGCGCCCACCGACAACGTGGCCGAGCTCACCGCGCGCACCAACGACGAAGGTTGGCAGACCGTCTTCGCCGCGTGGCTCCGAACGAGCCGCGCCGGCGCCGACGACGCGGTGCTGGTGCTCTCGGTCGGCGGCGGCAGCGCCGAGCGCAACGTGAGCGCCAATCTCGTGCACGCGCTCGACGAGGCCAAGCGCGTGGGCATGCGCGTCTTCGGCATTGTTGGCCGCGACGGCGGCTACACCAAGAAGGTCGGCGACGAAGTGGTCGTGATCCCAACCGTGGCGGCGTCGCGCATCACGCCGCACACCGAGGCCTTTCAGGCGGTGGTCTGGCACGGCCTCGTGAGCCATCCGGAGCTCATGGTCCAGGAGGCCAAATGGGAAGGAATGACCCGCCCAACCGAAACCGCGGCGACGTGACCGCGATCGGAGGCCGTGGGTGATGCCGGGCGCGGCGCCGTGCGTCTTTCTCGACCGCGACGGCGTGTTGAACCGCGTATTGATTAGCGACGGGCTGCCGATCGGGCCGCTCACCCTCGCCGATTTCGCGCTCCTCGACGGCGTCGCGGACCAGGTGCGCCGGCTCAAGGCCGCGGGCTACAAGGTCGTCGTCGTCACCAATCAGCCCGAGATCGCGCGCGGCCGGCTCGCGCCCGACGTGCTCGAAGCGATGCATCGGCGCCTCGGCGCCGAGGTGCCGGTGGACGGCATCTATGTCTGCCCGCATGGCGATGCGGACCGCTGCGCCTGTCGTAAACCCAAACCCGGTTTGCTCTTGTCGGCGGCCCGGGAACACGGGATAGATTTGGCCCGCAGTTACATGGTGGGCGATCGCTGGCGCGACGTCGAGGCGGGCAAGGCGGCGGGCTGCCGGACCATTCTCGTCGACTACGGGTACCGCGAGGAGCTGAAGACTCCGCCGGACCACGTCGTGGCCGATTTGGGAGAGGCGGTGCGCGCGATTTTGGGCGCCGGTCGGCAACGCTAAACGTGGGGATTCCGATATGACCAAGGCTCCGGACGTTTCGATCAAGATTCTCGCCGACGGCGCCGAGCTCAATGCCATCGCCAAGCTCAGCGAATCGCCGCTGATCAAGGGATTCACGACCAACCCGACGCTGATGCGCAAGGCGGGCGTCGCCGACTACCGCGCCTTCGCCCATGCCGTGCTCGGCGTCGTCACCGACAAGCCGGTGAGCTTCGAGGTATTCGCCGACGATTTCGAGGGGATGCGCGAGCAGGCGCTCGAGATCGGCCGCTGGGGACCCAATGTGAACGTCAAGATCCCGGTCACGAACACGAAGGGCGTTTCCGCGGAGCCGCTCATCCGCGACCTCACGAAAAGGGGCGTCATGCTCAACGTGACCGCGGTGTTCACGCTCGCGCAGGTGAAGGGCGTCGCCGCCGCGCTCAACCCCGACGTACCGGCGATCGTCTCGGTCTTCGCCGGGCGCATCGCCGACACTGGACGCGACCCGATCCCGCTGATGCGCGCGGCCAAGGCCGCCCTCAAGGTGCGCCCCAAGGCCGAGCTGCTCTGGGCCAGCCCGCGCGAGCTGCTCAACGTCTTCCACGCCCAGGAGGCCGGCGCCGACATCATCACCATGACGCCCGACATGCTCGCCAAGCTGAGGTTCGTCGGCAAGGACCTGGCCGAGTTCAGCCGCGAGACGGTCGAAATGTTCTTCCGTGACGCCCAGGCGGCGGCCTTCACGATCGCGCTGCCCGAGCGCGCCGCCGTCGCCTGAGCGCGCGCGCCGCCATAGACCGAAAGACGCCGCCGTGGCGAATGCCTTCGTGACCGGCGCGGCCGGGTTCATCGGCAGCACGCTCGTCGACCGCCTGCTCGCGCGCGGCGACGAGGTCGTGGGCTGGGACAACCTCTCGACCGGGCGCGTGGAATTCCTGGGCGAAGCGCGCAGGAGCGAGCGCTTCCGCTTCATCGAGGGCGACACGCTCGACCGCGCCGGCATGACCAAGGCGATCGCGGGCGCCGACGCCGTCTTTCACATGGCGGCCAATGCCGACGTGCGCTTCGGCACCGTGCATCCGGAAAAGGATCTGCAGCAGAACACGATCGCGACCTTCAACGTGCTCGAGGCGATGCGCGCCAACGGCGTCAAGCGCATCGCTTTCCCCTCGACCGGCTCGGTCTATGGCGAGCACGGCACGGTCCCGACGCCCGAGGATGCCGCCTTTCCGGTGCAAACCTCGCTCTACGCCGCCTCGAAGCTCGCCGGCGAGGCGCTCATCAGCGCCTATTGCGAGGGCTTCGGATTCCAGGGCTGGATTTTCCGCTTCGTCTCGATCCTGGGTGAGCGCTACACGCACGGCCACGTCTTCGATTTCTACAAGAAGCTGCTCGCCAACCCCGCCGAGCTCGACGTTTTGGGCGACGGCACGCAGAAGAAATCCTACCTCTACGTCCAGGACTGCATCGACGCGATGTTCCTCGCGATGGATCGGGCGCGCACCAAGGTCAACATCCTCAACCTCGGCCACGAGACCTACATCGACGTGAAGCAATCGGTCGCCTGGATCACGCGGGCGCTGGGCTTGACCCCGGCGATCCGCTACGGCGGCGGCGCGCGCGGCTGGATCGGCGACAATCCCTTCATTTTTCTTGACATCGCGCGCATGCGCGCGCTCGGCTGGCGGCCCAAGGTTTCGATCGAGGAAGCCGTGATCAGGACCCTGCGGTGGCTCGAGGCCAATCGCTTCGTGTTGGCGCGGCGCTAGCGCAATGACGGCGATCTGCGTCTACGGCCTCTGGCATTTGGGCCTCGTCACCTCGGCTTGCCTGGCCGAAGCGGGATTCGCGGTGAACGCCACCGACCCCCATCCCGCGCGCATGAGCGAGCTCGTCGCCGGCAGGCTGCCGATCTACGAGCCCGGCCTCGAACAACTGATCGCCGCCGGCCGCGCGGCGGGCACTTACCGCTTTGTCGCCGAGCCCAAGGATGCAGTCGCCGGAGCCGATCTCGTCTGGATCGCGATCGACACGCCGGTCGACGACGACGATCGTGCCGACGTCGCCTCGGTCATGGACGCGGTGCGGCGCATTTTCCCGCATCTCGCCGACGGTGCCATCGTGCTCTCGTCCTCGCAGCTTCCGGTCGGCAGCATGGACACGCTCGCCGCCGAGTTTCGCGCCGGCGGCTATGGCCGCACGGTTGATTTCTGCTGCAGCCCCGAGAATCTCCGCCTCGGCAGCGCCATCGCCGTGTTCCGCAGGCCGGGCTATGTCGTGATCGGCGCGGACAGCGAGCGCCCGCGCGCGCGCCTCGAGGCGCTGTTCCGCCGCTTCGCCGACACGGTCATCTTCACCTCGCTGCGCTCGGCCGAAATGGTCAAGCATGCCCTCAACGCGTTTCTCGCCACGTCGATCACCCTCTCGAACGAGATCGCGCGCGTCTGCGAGCGGACCGGCGCCAGCGCGCGCGACGTCGAGCGGGCGCTGCGCTGCGATCCGCGCGTCGGCGCCAAGGCCTATGTGCGCGCCGGGCCCGCCTTTGCCGGCGGCACGCTCGCGCGCGACGTCGTCTATCTCACGAATCTTGCGGGCGCGAATCAGCTCGATCTGCCGCTGCTCGACCACGTCGTCGCGAGCAACAACGCGCACCGGCTTTGGACCTACCGCCGCCTCGTCGAGCTCTTCGGCGACAAGCTCGGCCAGATGACGGTGGCGGTGCTCGGCCTCGCCTACAAGGCGGGAACGAGCGCGCTGCGCCGCTCGCAGGCGCTCGAGCTCATCCGCCGCCTGAAGCGCCACGGCACCGCGATTCGCGCCTTCGATCCCCAGGTGGCCTCGCTCGACGGCGAGGAGTTCGGCCATGTGCGCGTCTGCGGCGAGATCGATCAAGCGTTGGCGGGCGCGGACGCGGTGGCGCTCATGACCGATTGGCCCGAGTTCAAGGCGCTCGACGACGCGCGCCTGAAGCGTCTGATGCGCTCGCCCTGCGTGCTCGATCCCTATGGCCTCGTCGAGGCGCGCATGCGCTCGGTTCCCTACTACGCCGTCGGCAACGCGCGATGAAGCTCCAGGGCAGGCGCGCGATCGTCACCGGCGCGGGCTCCGGCCTCGGCGCCGCGATCGCGCGCCGCTGCGCCGCGAACGGCGCCGCGCTGGTGCTTGCCGGCCGGCGGCGCGACGCGCTCGCGGCGGTCGCAAGAGAAATCGAGTCCGCCGGCGGAAAGGCTGTCGTCTGCCCGGCCGATATCGCGCGCGAAGGCGATGTCGCGCGCCTGGTCGCGATCGCGGCCGGGGAATTGGGCGGCATCGACGTCCTGGTGAACAATGCCGGCGTCAACGGCCCGTTCGGCACGATCGACGCCGTGGATTGGCCGGAATGGCGCGCCGCGTTCGAGATCAATTTCTTCGGCGCAGTGAATTGCTGCCGGCTGGCGCTGCCGCATCTGCGCCAGGCGCGGCGGGGCAAGATCGTGCTCATCTCGGGCGGCGGCGCCACCGCACCGCTGCCGAAGATCACGGCCTACGGCGCCGCCAAAGCGGCGCTCGTCCGCTATGCCGAATCGCTGGCGCTCGAAGTGGCCGACACGATCGACGTCAATTGCGTGGCGCCCGGCGCCATGAAGACGCAGATCACCGCCGAATATCTCGAGAAGGGCCGCGGCGTGTTGCCGCCGGAGTTCCTGGCGCGCATCGAGAAGCTGCTCGCCGACGGCGGCGCGCCGCCCGAGAAGGCGGCCGATCTCGTCGTCTACCTCGCGTCGGGCGAGAGCGACGGCTTGAGCGGCAAGCTCATCTCCGCCGTCTGGGACCCCTGGCCGTTCGATGCGGCCGCGCGCAGGGCGCTGATGGCATCGGAGACCTACACGCTGCGCCGCGTCGTTCCCAAGGATTAGCGGAGCGGGTCTTGGCGCAATCTCCGAAGCTGCTGGTCACCGGTGCCGCGAGCGGACTCGGCGCGGCGGTGCATCGGGCGCTGGGCGGGACCGCGCTCACGCGCGCGACGCGCTTCGACGAGATCGCGGCGAAGGCACCCTACGACGCGATCATCCATTGCGCGTTCGGCGCGCGGAAATTGGTGACGCCGGCCACGGCCCACGCCTATCTCGACGACAACCTGCTGCTGACCGAGCGGCTCGCGCGCCTTCGGCATCGGAAATTCGTGTTCATCTCATCGATCGACATCTACCCGGAGCCGCGGCAGGGCGCCAGTGAGGACGACGACTACGATCTCTCGCGCCTCGCCGGGCCCTACCCTTTCGTCAAGCTGTTCTCGGATGCGCTGGTGCGCGCGCGCTGCCCCAACCACCTCGTCTTGCGGCCCGCGAGCCTCCTCGGCCCCGCCATGCGCCCGAGCACGACCTTGCGCGTCTTGACCGAAGCCAATCCGCGCGTGTTCCTGCATCCCCGCTCGCGGTTCAATTTTGTCCTACACGAAGACATCGCCGCCTTCATCGCCCGCGCGCTGGCCGAGGACATCACCGGCGTCTACAACCTGGCCTCGACCGGCCTCGTCGGGCTCGGCGACATGGCCAAGCGCCTCGGCCTCGCGGTCACGTTCGGCGATCACGTCTATGATGCCGGCGAAATCTCCAACGCGAAGATCGCCGCGATCGAGCCCCGGTTCCGCCGCTCGAGCGCCGAGACGCTCAACCGCTTCATCGACCGGCTGGGCGCGCGCTTCGTCGGCAAAGGGCGCCTGTAGAAGAAGCTCATCGCGACGCGGTTGCCGCCGGCGGATTGGCGCGCCACCAGGCCACCGTTTCGGCGAGACCGCGGTCGAGATCGATCTCGGGGCGCCAGCCGATCTCGGCCGCGATGCGCGAGCAGTCGAGCGCAAGGCTGACGGGAATCGTCGGCTGCGCGAGATCGTGCTCGATCGCGAGGCGGCGGCCCGAGGCGGCGATCACGCGCTCGACCACGTCGCGCACCTTCACGGCGCGGCCGGCGCCGACATTGTAAAGGGCGAAAGGGGCCTTCTGGCGCTCGATCACCAGCTCGACGCAGCGCACGAGATCGGCGACATGGAGGAGATCGCGCGCTTCCTCGCCGGTGCCCCAGACCTTGAGCGCGCCGCCGTCGCGCGCCGTCATCGCCTTGGTGACGGTGGCGCCGAGCATGTGGCTCTTCTCGAGATCGAATTTGTCGTGCGGGCCGTAGATGTTGGAGTGCCGCAGCACGGCGCAGCGCGTGCGGCCGAAGCCGGCGTAGAGCTCGCACATGCGCTCGATGTACAGCTTCGTCCACCCGGCGGCGAAATAGCGCGGGTGCAGCGGCTGGCGGAGATCGAGATCGCTCTCGCGCACCGGCGTCGGCGAGGGCTGGTACATGACGCTGCACGAGAAGAAGACGAATTGCCCGACGCCGGCCTCGTGGCAGGCGCGCAGCAGCAGCGAATTCATCACCGCATTGTCGGTGGTGTGGATGTAGGGACGCTCGACGATGTCCTTGGCGCCCGACGTCGTCGCCGCGGCCTGAATCACGACGTCGGCCCCGGTCACGGCGGCGCCCGCGCCTTCCTCGCGCGTGAGGTCGGCGGCGATCCAGCGCACGGACGGCAGCGCGTAGGTCGGCCGCTTGTGATGAACCGCAACGACCTCGGCGTTGCCCGTGCGCGCCAGCGCCTCGACGAGGTTGCGGCCGATAAAACCGGTGGCACCGCAGACGACGACGCGCTTGCGGCTCGAACCGTTCATGACGTTCTCCTCGCGCCCCCAATAGACCGCCCATGGCACGGGATCGGGAACGATGCAATATTGACCGAAATCAGGAGAAGGGGATGAGCCACAGCGTTGCCGAATTCTATCTTGGAAGAAGAGTACTCGTGACCGGCGGCACGGGCATGATTGGCCGCCAGCTGGTCGACATGCTGCTCCAAGCAGGAGCCCGCGTCCGCATCGCCTCGCTTGACGATCCGTCGAGCGCGCCGGCGGCGGCGGAGTTCGTACGGGCCGATCTGCGCGAGTTCGACCAGTGCCTCGCGGTCTGCCGCGACGTCGACACCGTTTTTCACCTCGCCGGGATCAAGGGCTCGCCGAAGATGGCGTCGGAGCGTCCGGCCAGCTTCATGGTTCCGACGATCTTGTTCAGCTTCGGCATGATGGAAGCGGCGCGCCGGCAGCGGGTCCGACGCTTCCTGTTCACCAGCTCCGTCGGCGTTTACGCCCCGGCCGAAATTCTGAATGAGGACGACGTGTGGAAGACGTTCCCGTCGCCGCGCGATCGCTTTGCGGGCTGGGCCAAGCGTGTTTGCGAGCTTCAAGCCGAAGCTTATCGAATCGAGTATGGCTGGGACTCGATCAGCATCGTCCGGCCAGCGAACGTCTATGGCCCGCACGACAACTTCGACCCGGCCAACGCCATGGTCGTCCCCTCCCTCATCCGCCGCGCATTCGATGGCGAAAACCCGCTCGTCGTATGGGGTGACGGTTCTGCGGTGCGGGATTTCATTCACGCCCGGGACGTTGCGCGCGGGATGATGCTCTTGGTTGCGCGGGGCGCGACGGAACCGGTCAATCTCGGCAGCGGCAAAGGCATCACGATCCGCGAAGTCGCGGATTTGATCGTTCAAGCGCTGCCGCATCGGCCCGAGATCGTTTGGGATTCGAGCAAGCCCTCCGGTGACCGCAAGCGTTTGATGGATGTGACGCGCGCCAAAGCACTCGGGTTTGAAGCGAAGATCGAAATCGCCCAGGGCATCCGCGAAACCGTCGAATGGTACATGACCCACCGCAGCGCGGCGGCGTGGCGCTACAACGCCTTCACGGACGCGGCGCTGCGGCCTTGATCGAAGGCGCGAACTTGGACGAGCCGCGGCGATTCGGCGCCGAGCGACGCAGGGATCAAGCCCCCCGCCTCAGCGCCGTCAGCGCCGACCGTAAGAATCGCTTTGGGCGATCATGGGCAACGGACGGCTCGGTCTGCAGACCGTCGTCGATCGCGATGCACGCCATCCACCAGCTGCCGCAGCGCGGGCTGCCGAGCCAGCGGTAGACAACGCCGAACCTCTCGCGATCCTTGAAGAGGTCGCAATGCTGCGGCGACATCGCCTGGTCGATGTAGGGCAGCGCGTCCCACTCCGCCCGGGAGAGCCGGAAAGCGACTTTTTCCCCTTCCTTGATGTCGAGAAAGCTCCGCATCCCGGGTGCCGCCCCCGAACCGTCAGGCGTCGGGCTCGAACAGCACGATGCGCGAGCCGGAGCGCTCGAAGCGGAAGGGAATCTGGAGATAGCCGGCGAGTGTCTCGGACACGTGCGCGCGCCGCGCAGGATCGACGAACACCAGCATGAAGCCGCCGCCGCCGGCGCCCAGCAGCTTGCCGCCGATGGCGCCCGCCCGCTTGGCGCGCTCGTAGATCTCGTCGACGGTCGCGGTCGAGATCGCATCCGAGATGGAGCGCTTCAAGGTCCAGGTTTCATCGAGCAGCTCGCCGAATTCGCGAAAGTCGCCGCCATTGCCGAGGACGCGTACGCCCTCGTCGACCAGCGCCTGCATGCGGCGCACCACGCCTTCCTTCTCGGGCAGCGCGTCGATCTGCTTCTTCGCCACCTCGGACGCGTGGCGGGCGATGCCGGTGAAGAGCAGGATCATGTGCTCCTCGAAATCCTGGCGGCGCGCATCGCTCATCAGAATGGGTTGCACCTCGAAATGGCCGTTGTGGCCGATATCGATGCGGTTGAACCCTCCGAACGCGGCGGCGATCTGGTCCTGCACGCCGACGTTTTCCTTGAGCAATGTCTGCTCGAGATAGATCGCCTCGTCGGCGAGCCGCCGCTTGCTCACGATCTCGCCTCTGAGGCTGTAGAGCGCATGCAGCAGGCCCACGGCGAACGAGGAACTGGAGCCCAAGCCGGTGCGCGCGGGCAGATCGCCGAAGTGATGGACCTCGAGGCCTTGCGTGAAACCGAGATGGCGGAACGCCGCGCGCACGCAGGGGTGCTCGATGCTGTCCACGTCGCGCGTCGTCTCGATCCGCGACCACACCACGCGATTCTTGTACGCGAAGAAGGGCGGCAGGTTGCGGCACTGCAGGTAGCAGTATTTGTTGATCGTGACCGAGAGCACCGCGCCGCCGTTGCGCTTGAACCAGGCGGGATAGTCGGTGCCGCCGCCGAAGAACGAAATGCGGAAGGGTGTCGCGGTAATGATCATCGCCGCCGAGCCGCGTCAGCGCGTGAGGAAGGCGTCGCCCTTGCGCGCCACCTCTTGGCGCCAATAGGCGAGCAGGTCGCGCATGGTTTGCGCGAAAGGGATCTCCGGACGCCAGCCCGTATGGGCGGTGAACTTCGACGTGTCGGGGATCTGGAGATCGGCGTCGATGGGGCGGATCCGTTCGGGATCGACCTCGATGCGGATGTCGTTCTTGAGCGGCGAGAGCGCCAGCAGCGCATCGAGGATGTCGCGCACCGTACAGCTGTGCGTCCCGCCGATGTTGTAGTAGGCGCCGGCGACGGGCTTCACGGTGACGAGCATGAAGTAAGCGCGCACCGCGTCGCGCACGTCGGCGACCGTGCGCAGCGACCCCAGATTGCCGACCTTCACCACCGGCGGGATCAGGTTCTTCTCGATCATTGCGATCTGCTTGGCGAAGGTCGATTCGGCGAACACGTCGCCGCGGCGCGGGCCGGTGTGGGTGAACATGCGCGTCGTCAGCACCGTCATGCCGTAGGCTTCGGCATAGAAGCGCCCCAGGAGATCGGTGCCGACCTTGGAGATCGCGTAGGGCGAGGCCGGGTGGAAGCCGCACTCCTCGTTGATCGGCACCTTCTCCTTGGGCACGCGGCCGAACACCTCCGACGAGGAGCAGACATGGACCACGGCCCGGGGCGCCCAGCGGCGCAGCGCCTCGAGCACGCGCGCGGTGCCCTGGACGTTGGTTTCGAGCGTGTCGAGCGGCGCGTCGAAACTGGTGCGCGGAAAGCTCTGCGCCGCGAGATGGAAGGCGTAGTCCGGCAGGGTCTGGCGCACGGCCTCGTTGATCGAGTGCTCGTCGCGCAGGTCGCCATAGACGAGGCGGATGCGGTCGCGGCGGTTGATGCGCGGGACGAGGTCGGCGAGATTGTCGAGCGGGCTGCGCCAGCGGCAGAGACCGACGATATTCCAGTCCGTATGCGCGATGAGGTAATCGGCGAGATGCGAGCCGACCATGCCGGTGATGCCGGTGATGAACGCCGTTTTCGCCGCCATGACCGCCTGCATCACCTCCGCGCCCGCGGCTCAGCCCCGCGCTTCCACGAACCTGGCGATGTGCTCGACGACATAGGCGCGCGCAGCGTCGTCGATCGCCTGGTGGTTGCCGAAGGAAAACCCGCGTTGCATCACGGACGTCGCGTGCATGAGATCGCCGACCGTGCGGTGGGCATAGTGCTTGAGCGCCGGCTGGCGCGCAATGTTGCCGGCGATGATGGGGCGCGTCTCGATGTTGGCGCGCCCCAGCGCGGCCATGAGATCGCGTGCGTCGAAGGGCGACGAGTCGCGCACATTGAGGCTGAAGCCGAACCAGGAATGGCGGCTTTTCGGCGTCTCCTCCTGGAAGGCGAACAAATTGTCGAAGCGCTGGAGCGCCGTGCGGTAGGCCGCGGCCGAGGCGCGGCGCATCTCGACGAAGCGGTCGAGCTTCTTCAACTGCACCGAGCCCATGGCGCCCTGGGGCTCGGTGGCGCGGAGATTGTAGCCGAGGTTGACGAAAAGGAATTTGGGATCGATGTCGGGGTGCTGGGCGAGCCAGCGCTGCTTGTCCTCGACCTCGCGCACCCAGCCATGCGCGCGCAGGATGCGCATCGTCTCGGCCAGCTCGTCGTCGTCGGTGACGCAGATGCCGCCTTCGAGCGTCGTGATGTGGTGCGAATAGTAGAAGCTGAAAGTGGCGACGCGGCCGAATTTGCCGACCGGCTTGCCGCCATAGCTGGCGCCGAGCGCCTCGCAGCAATCCTCGATCAGCACGAGATCGCGCCGGCGGCAGATGTCGACGATGGCGTCCATCGCGCAGGGATTGCCGTAGACGGGGACGATCATGAGCCCGCGCGTCTTGGGGCCGATCGCGCGCTCGATTTCGTTGGGATCGATGTTGAGCGTGCTGGGATCGAGGTCGGCGATCACCGGCACCAGGCCGAGCTGGACAAGGGGCCACACCGTCGTCGACCAGGAGAGCGCCGGGACGATGACCTCGTCGCCGGGCCCGAGGCGGTCCGTGGTCAGCTTGTTGGCGATCGCGGCCACCGCCAGGAGATTGGCCGAGGAGCCGGAATTCACCATCACGCCGTGGCGCCAGCCATGCTTGTCGGCGAATTCGCGCTCGAAGGCGCGCACCTTCGGGCCCATCGTGACGTAGGTCGTCAGCATGCATTCGAGCGCGGCGTTGATCTCCTCGGCGCCGAACGTGGGCTCGTGCAGGCGCACGATCGGCTTCGCGGGATCGAAGGCATAGTTCTGCGTCTTGGCGCAATAGGCCTCGACGCTCGCGCGCACGGCGCGCATCAGGTCTTCTTTCTGGCTCGACACGTGCTTCCCTCGATCCGGTCCTGGCGCGGGCTCAGAAGGGCCCGCGGAATTCGGCGATCTCGCGGGCATTGATTTCGCGCCCCTGCCATTCGCCGGGTGCGCGCCCGACCAGGGCCGCGACCTTCGATGCGATGCTCTTGGCGTTGGGATAGAAGACGTCCTCGAGCGGCCTTGTCGTCGGGCACGGGGTCGGCGCGTAGCCGAGGCGAAGCGCGCTGAAGGCACACCGGCCCTGGAGCCGCTCCTGCGTCTGTGCCACGATCTCGGCGCCCGCGCCGCAGGCGAGCCAGCTCGTGTCGACGACGACGAGGCGCCCGGTCTTCTCGACCGAGGCGGCGATGGCGGCGGCATCGAGCGGCGCCAGGCTCACCGGATCGATGATCTCCGCCGAGACGCCGATCTCCTCCAAGAGATGCTTGGCGCGGAGCGCTTCCACCACCATGTGGCTGATCGCGACGATGGTGACGTCGTCGCCCTCGGCGAGCGTGCGCGCCTTGCCGAACGGCACCGCGTAGCTTCGCTCGGGCACGATGCCGGTGTTGCCGTAGAGCATGCGGTGTTCCATGACGATCACCGGATTGTCGTCGCGGATCGCGGCGACCATGCAGCCCTTGGCATCGTGCGGCGTCGAGGGCGCCACCACCTTCAAGCCGGGCACGTGCATGAAGAAGGAGTGGAAGGCCTGGCTGTGCTGGGCGCCCTGGCCCCAGCTCCGGCCGACGATGCCGCGCACGACGAGTGGAACGCTGACGGCGCCGTTGCTCATGTAAC
>DATBLL010000131.1:0-2950 GCA_036555425.1 Alphaproteobacteria bacterium
TGCGGTAGTTGATGGTCGAAATGCTGCTCGTCGACCATTTGCCGACGAGGCGCGGCGGCGTCGGCGCGCCCGAATAGGCGGCCGCCGAATCGGCGGCCGCGTCGTCGCCGAGTTTCACGGCGAGGATCACGGCGCCGGCGAGGCCGGTGACGCCGACGAGTCCCGCCAGCGCCAGCGGGACGAGATGCATCTTGTTCATGCGGCTGTTAGCGCGGTACGAGGTCAGAGGAAGCCGCGCCCTTCTTCACGGCGCCGGCGAGCGCGTCGTAGCCGCGTCCCGCCTCCTTCGCCAGCGCCACGAGTGCGGCGAAATCGCCCGGCCGCGCGAACAGGCCCAACAGCACGCGGAAGAGCCGCAGGCGGCCATGGGCGTTGATGGCCTGGAGCGCCGTGCGCGGCAGCGCGCGTGCGGCCGGATCGGCGACGGCGCGAAGCGCCACGAAGGGCAGGTTGGCCTCGCGCGCGGCCTCGGCCACGCCGCGGCTCTCCATGTCGATCGCGACCGCCCTGTGCTTGGCGAAGAGCGCCGCCTTCTCGGCGACGCTGATTGCGGCGCTGGCCGTCCCCAGAATGGGCGCCACGATCGTCCCCGGCACCGCGGCGGCGATGGCGCGCGCCCAGCGCGCATCGAAATTCCACGCGCCGCCCTCGCCGAGCAGGATCTCGTGCGCGGCGATGAGCGTGCCCGAAGCGAGCGCCGGGTCGAGCCCGCCGCAGAGGCCGAAGCTCATCAAGGCCGTGATGCGCCCGGCGGCGATCCAGCCCTGCGCGCGCGCATAGGCGCGCTCGGGGCTGCCGGCGGCGGCGAAGGTGAGCGTGCCCGCGGGCCGGCGCAGGCCGAGGCAGCGCAGCTCGCGCTTCAAGCCGGAGACGATGCCGATCATGCTCCCCCTCGCCCCGTTCCCCTCGCTCCAGGGCGCGGGGCTCAGAGCCCCCACGACACGCTGCGCGCGTTGCGGCGCTTCAAGTTGCGGTAGCGCGCCAGCGCCCAGAGCGGGAAATAGGCCGCGTAACCGTGATAGCGCAGATAGAAGACGCGCGGGAAGCCCACAGCCGTGTAGCATTCCTCTTTCCAGCGCAGCCCCTCGCGCGGCGCCTTGACGAGATAGTCGACGCCGCGCGCGACGGCGGGATCGTCGACCGCGCCCGCGGCCATGAACGCCAGGATCGCCCACGCGGTCTGCGAGGGCGTGCTCTCCTTCGCCTCGGCGCGGCGCTCCTTCCAATAGGTGGCGCCGTCCTCGCCCCAGCCGCCGTCGGCGCGCTGACGCTGGCGCAGCCAGGCCAACGCCTTCTGGATGTAGGGAAGCTGCGGGTCCTCGCCGACCGCGTTGAGCGCGGTCAGCGCCGACCAGGTGCCGTAGATGTAGTTGGTGCCCCAGCGGCCGAACCACGAGCCGTCTTCCTCCTGCTCGCGCTTCAGATATTCGATCGCGCGCGCCACCGCCGGATGCGTCTTCTTGTATCCGAGCTGCGCCAGCATGGCGAGGCAGCGGCCGCTCACATCGGCGGTCGGCGGATCGAGCAGCGCGCCGTGGTCGGCGAACGGGATGTTGTTGAGATAGTACTTGTCGTTGTCGATATCGAAAGAGCCCCAGCCGCCGTTCTTCGACTGCATGCCGATGATCCATGCCTCGGCGCGCTGGATCGCGGCCTTGGCGCGCGGATCGTTCATGCGGTCGAGCGCCATCGCCACGACGGCGGTGTCGTCGACGTCGGGATAGTGGTCGTTCCTGTATTGGAAGGCCCAGCCGCCGGGCGCGAGGCCGGGCTTCTGCCACGACCAGTCGCCCTTGACGTCCGTGATCTCGCGCTCGAGCAGCCAATCGGCGGCCTTCTCCATCGCCGGGCTCTCGCGCTCGTTCTTGGCTTCCATCAGCGCGTGCGCGGCGAGTCCGCTGTCCCAGATCGGCGACCAGCAGGGCTGGCAATAGGCCTCGCGCTCGCCCACGACGAGCAGCCCGTCCACGGCCTTCTTCGCGGTGACGAGGCGCGGATCGTCCTTGGCGTAGCCGAGGGCCTCCATCGCGAGCACGGCATTGACCATCGCCGGAAAGATGCCGCCGAGGCCGTCCGTGCCGTTCAAGCGCTCCTCGACGAACTTCATCGCCGCGGCGATCGCGCGCGCGCGGCGCTTCCTCGGCATGCGGGTTTCGACCGAGCGCAGGATCTTGTCCATCCAGAGCAGCATCGTGCCGGCGAATTCGCCGGTGGGATTGCGGTGCCAATCGCGCACCGTCTCGGGGGGCGCCGTGAACAGCTCGTCGATGCGCACGCCCTTCGGATTCTTGGCGCGCGGCTTGAGCGCCATCAGCACGATCAGGGGTGCGATCACCGTGCGCGACCAGTACGAAACCTTGCCCATGTGAAACGGGAACCATTTCGGCAGGAGCATGATCTCGACCGGCATCACCGGCACGGCGCGCCACGGCACCTCGCCCCAGAGCGCGAGCAGCGAGCGCGTGAACACATTGCTGCGCGCGGCGCCGCCCTGCGCGAGGATCGCCTCGCGCGCGCGCTTCATGTGCGGCGCATCGGGATCGTCGCCCGCGGCCTTCAGCGCGAAATACGCCTTCACCGACGCGCTGATGTCGAAATCGCCGCCGTGGAACAGCGGCCAGCCGCCATGCGCACCCTGGATGCGGCGCAGATAGACCGCGATCTTTTTTTCCAGCGCTTCGTCGATGTCGCCGAGATAATGCCGGTAGAGGATGTACTCGGCCGGGATCGTGGCGTCCGCTTCGAGCTCGAACACCCAGTGGCCGTCGGCGCGCTGGGCCGCGGCCAGGCGCTCGGCCTGCTCGGCGATCAACGCATCGAGCGCGCTCAGGTCCGGGGCCGGCGGGCGCGGGGGAAGGCTGGTCATGCTGTCAGGATACGGCAAAAGCGAACCGGGCCTCCACTCGCGCGAGGCCCGGACCAGGGTCAAATAGCCAGCGCGCGACCCACG
>DATBLL010000190.1:0-5105 GCA_036555425.1 Alphaproteobacteria bacterium
GGCGCAGCCGCGAAGCGGAGGGATCGTGGGCCACAGACAGTGCCGTGATGGCGGCGAGCGCCTTGCCGCGGATTCGCAGTATCCGCGGCTCGCGATCCCTCCACTCCGCGCGGCGAAGTCGCCGCGCTCCGGTCGGGATGACGCTGAATAGATAAGGGCGCCGCTTTCAATCATGCTCGTGCCCGTGCACGCCACCGTGCGGGTGGCGGTGATCGAAATTGTGCTGGCCGTAGGCGCCGCCTTCGGGATCGAAGGGCTCGCGCACGGCGCGCACTTCGGCACCGAGGCCCTTCAGCATGTCGACGATCACGTGATCGTCGCGAATCAGCAACCGATCGCCCTTGACCGCGACCGGCAGGTGCCGATTGCCGAGATGCCAAGCCAAGCGCGCGAGCGCCTCGGCATCCGCGCCGCGCACTTCGATCAGATTCTCCGCCGCGGCGGCGACACGGACATAGCCGCCGCCTTCCAACACGAGCCCGTCGCCCTCGCGCAGCGCCACCGCCTCGTCGAGATCGAGCAGGAACTGCAGCCCGCCCTCGCCGAGCAAGACCTTGCGCCGCCGGAAGCGCTCGTCGAAATCGAGCACGATGCGGTCGCGCGCCTCGGCTTCTCGCCAGGTTCCCGCGCGGGCGACGGAGGTGGCGCGGATCATGTTGCGTCCATTCGCCTCAAATAAAACCCGTCATTTCGACCGAGGCCCTCGCTCTTGGGCGGGGGCCGACCGAGAAATCTCGCCGAAGTCGACACGATTGCCCGCGGATCAGCCCGGTGCAATTGCTGTGACACTGCGTCGCCCGTTGGGGTCGCGGATGCTGGATTCCTCGGTCGGCCCGCGCTGAAGAGGCGCCGGCCTCGGTCGAAATGACGGGTATTGGGGCAAGAAGAGTTCGCTGCATTCACAGCGGCACCGTGGTTCTTTCAAAACAGAAAATACCGCTGCGCCAGCGGCAGCACTTTGGCGGGCTCGCAGGTGAGAAGCTCGCCGTTCGCGCGCACTTCGTAGGTTTCGGGATCGACCTCCATCTTCGGCATCAGGTTATTGTGCACCATGTCTTTTTTGCCGATGCGGCGCGTGTTCTTGACCGCGAGGCACGGGCGCGTGAGGCCGAGGCGGCGCGGCACGTCGCGCTGCATCGCGGCGTCCGAGAGGAACAGCACCGAGCTTTCGACGAGATTGCGCCCGAAGCCGGCGAACATCGGACGATAGTGCACGGGCTGCGGGGTCGGGATCGAGGCGTTGGGGTCACCCATCGGCGCCGCGGCGATGCTGCCGCATTTCAGCACCATCTCGGGCTTCACGCCGAAAAAGGCCGGCGCCCAGAGGACGAGATCGGCGAGCTTCCCCGCTTCGACCGAGCCCACATGGGCCGCGATGCCCTGCGCGATGGCGGGGTTGATCGTGTATTTCGCGATGTAGCGCTTGGCGCGGACGTTGTCGTTGTCGCCCTCTTCTTCCTTCAGGCGCCCGCGCTGCACCTTCATTTTGTGCGCGGTCTGCCAGGTGCGGATGATGACCTCGCCGATGCGGCCCATCGCCTGGCTGTCGGACGACATCATCGAGAAGGCGCCCAGGTCGTGCAGGATGTCCTCGGCCGCGATCGTCTCGCGCCGGATGCGCGATTCGGCGAAGGCCACGTCTTCGGGAATGCGCGGATCGAGGTGGTGGCAGACCATGAGCATGTCGAGATGCTCGTCCACCGTGTTGACCGTGTAGGGCCGCGTCGGATTCGTGGACGAGGGGAGCACGTTGGGCTCGCCGCACACCTTGATGATGTCGGGCGCGTGGCCGCCGCCGGCACCCTCGGTGTGGAACGCGTGGATCGTGCGGTGCTTGAATGCCGCGATCGTGTTCTCGACGAAGCCCGATTCGTTGAGCGTGTCGGTGTGGATCGCCACCTGCACGTCCATGCGGTCGGCGACGTCGAGGCAATTGTCGATCGCCTTGGGCGTCGTGCCCCAGTCCTCGTGCAGCTTCAAGGCGCAGGCGCCAGCCGCCACCATCTCCTCGAGCGGTGCCGGCAGGGCGGCGTTGCCCTTGCCGAAGAAGCCGAGGTTGATCGGGAAGCCCTCGGCGGCCTGCAGCATGCGGCCGAGGTGCCATGGGCCGGGCGTGCAGGTGGTGGCAAGCGTGCCGTGCGCGGGCCCGGTGCCGCCGCCCATCATGGTGGTGACGCCCGCCATCAGCGCCTCCTCCACCTGCTGCGGGCAGATGAAGTGGATATGCGCGTCGATGCCGCCGGCGGTGACGATCTTGCCCTCGCCCGCGATGGCCTCGGTGCCGGGGCCGATGACGATGTCGACGCCCGGCTGCACGTCGGGATTGCCGGCCTTGCCGATGGCGGCGATGCGCCCGTCCTTCAAGCCGATGTCGGCTTTGACCACGCCCCAATGGTCGAGAATGAGGGCGTTGGTAATCACCGTGTCG
The DNA here is from genome assembly GCA_036555425.1 of Alphaproteobacteria bacterium. GTDB lineage: Bacteria > Pseudomonadota > Alphaproteobacteria > Bin65 > Bin65 > SBBV01. The sequence continues at coordinate 2,429 of DATBLL010000190.1, forward strand.
ACGGCGCCCTCGGCGCGCGTCGCCTGCGACTGGCCCATGCCGTCGCGGATCACCTTGCCGCCGCCGAACTTCACCTCCTCGCCGTAGGTCGTGCGGTCCTCTTCCACCTCGATGACGAGCTCGGTGTCGGCGAGGCGCACGCGGTCGCCGGCGGTGGGCCCGTACATCGCCGCATAGGCGGAGCGCGAGAGCTTCGACATCAGAGCGCTCCCTCGATCTTGCCTTGGAAGCCGTGGACGATGCGCTTCCCTTCGTAGCGCACGAGCGAGACTTTGCGCGTCTGCCCGGGCTCGAAGCGCACGGCGGTGCCGGCGGGGATGTCGAGGCGGAAGCCCTTCGCCTTGGCGCGGTCGAACTGGAGCGCCGCGTTGGTTTCGAAGAAATGGTAGTGACTGCCGACCTGGATCGGCCGGTCGCCGGTATTGGCGACTTCGACCGTCACCGTCGTGCGCCCCTCGTTGAGCACGATCTCGCCGGCGGCGGGAATGATCTCGCCGGGCAGGATCGGCTTCGCCTTCGCCGGTTTCGGCGTCGCCGGCGCGCGCTTCGCCGCTTTCTTTTTTGCCGCCATGACGCCCTCAGCGGATCGGGTTGTGGACGGTGACGAGCTTGGTGCCGTCGGGGAACGTAGCCTCGACCTGGACCTCGTGGATCATCTCGGCCACGCCGTCCATCACCTGGCCGCGGCGGACGACCTTGGCCCCGTCGCGCATGAGATCGGCGACCACGCGGCCGTCGCGCGCGCCCTCGACGACGTAGTCGGTGATGAGCGCCACCGCCTCGGGGTGGTTGAGCTTGACGCCGCGCTTCAAGCGCTTCCGCGCCACCTCGGCCGCCATGGCGACGAGGAGCTTGTCCTTCTCCCGTGGTGTCAGATGCATGCGAGCGTCCTCTCCCGGCGCCGCCGGGGCTCCGGCCCGGTCGGCCCATCGTTAATGCATCAAGTGTACCAAGTCCTAGGCAATCGGGCCGGCAGGTTAGCCGCTTTCGCCCGGATCGTGCACCAAAGCTGGGCAAGGTCGTTGCGCAGCGCTTGGGCGTCTTTGGCTAGAAATCGGGCAACGAGCAGGCCGTTGACACAAGAGACCGCGCTCCGCGCCGAGCCCGTGCTGAGCGCTTGGCGCGCGCGATCGACCAGGCCGGCGGCGTCGGGACCGGCGTAGACGACCGTGGCCGCGGCCACGGCGCCGGCGAAGCCGGCCGGATGCGCGAGCGCCGCCCGGGGATGGTCGGTCCAGCCCAAAGCATCGGCCCAGACGAGCCGGCGCTCGCGCGCGATGCGCCAGCGGTCGAGATAGTGCCCGCGGGCGATGCGCTCGCCGCGCGCGGTGCGGCCGAAGACGACGATCTCGGCGGCGAGCAGGCGCGCATCGGCGGCGAGCGCGACGCGCGTCTCGCGCCGGAAGCGCGCGCCGTCGAACAGGATCGTCTCCTGCGGCAGCCATTCGAGCCAAGCGCCGGTTCCCACCGATAGATCCACGGAAACCAGCGTGTTTTCGGCGCGCGCGCGATAGACCTTCTCGGCGGCCTGGGCCGTCACCAGCGCGCGCGTCGCCGCGCCGGCCGTGATCGCGGCCGCAATGCGGTCGCCGCCGGCAAGGCCGCCCGAGGTGGTGAGCATCACCGCCTGGAAGACGTCGTCCGGCTCGCTTTCGGGGAACAGCGCGCGGCAGGGATCGCGCTGGTAGAGATCGTCGATCCGCGTCTCGCCGGCCGGGCCGCGCGTCAGCGCCAAGATCAGCGCGCCGTCGCAACGCTGGAGGCGCGGCGCGGCGGGGGTGGACTCGAACGGCATCGTCAAAGCCGGGCAGAGCTGTTGCGGGTTCAGAACAAGACCATGGCGCGCCGGGCTGCAAGCGAATCGTTCGGGTGAGCCGGAAGTCGGGCCGCCGGGCCGGCCGCATCGGTCCGACGCCCCATGCTTCTTCAATGGCCGTGAACAAAAATTGGGCAGCTGGGGCGATGCGCCCTGTCGTGAGACATCACGGCGTCGCGTCTTGCCAGCCGAACGCAACGCACGCCCCTTCCGTCCTCAAGGGCAGGCGCTCGGGAATCACGCTGGAACAAGGCGTTACGCACCCTCTCGTCCGCTTGGCACGCTCCTTGAGTCTGAGGGAAGCGACACGCGCTCTTGCGTGCCACATCACCAGGTCGAAAAAAGGGGTCAAGGAACATGCTGCAACTGACGCGCAGGGCTGCGCTGGCAGGCCTTTTGGCGGGAACGGTTCTCGCCGGAGCGCCCGCCTGGGCCCAAGACACGATCAAGGTCGGCGTCCTGCACTCGCTGTCCGGCACGATGGCGATCAGCGAGACGACGCTCAAAGACACGGTCCTCATGCTGATCGAGGATCAGAACAAGAAGGGAGGCCTCCTCGGCAAGAAGCTCGAGGCCGTCGTCGTCGATCCGGCCTCGAACTGGCCGCTCTTCGCCGAGAAGGCGCGCGAGTTGATCCAGGTGCACAAGGTGGCGGTCGTGTTCGGCTGCTGGACCTCGGTGTCGCGGAAATCCGTGCTGCCGGTGTTCGAGGAGCTGAACGGCCTCCTCTTCTATCCGGTCCAGTATGAGGGCGAGGAATCGTCGCGCAACGTGTTCTACACCGGTGCGGCGCCGAACCAACAGGCGATCCCGGCGGTCGAATACCTCATGAGCAAGGACGGCGGCGAGGCCAAGCGCTGG
>DATBLL010000160.1:0-7469 GCA_036555425.1 Alphaproteobacteria bacterium
CCTCGCGCGCGCGGCCGACGGCGCCCTGATCGCGCGCCTTCCGGTAATCGCGGATGTAGCGGATGCGGTCTTCGATCATCGGTCGGCCGATGCGGAAGAACTTCATCTCCGGCGGCTTCTCGTCTTCGTCCTGGAAGCAGTTGACGCCCACCATCGGCAGCTTGCCCTCATCGATGCGGTCGGTGAGGTCGAAGCGCGCGGCGGTGATGCGGTCCTCGATCCAGCGCCGCTTGAAGAGCTTCAGATAGCCGCCGCGCTTCCGCATCTCGTCCATGAGGGCCGTGATTTCGCGCTCCATGCGGTCGGTCAGCGCCTCGACGAACCACGAGCCGCCGAGCGGATCGGCGACCTTGGTGACGTTGCTCTCATAGGCGATGACCTGCTGGGTGCGGATCGAGAGCTTGTGCGACTCCTCGGTCGGCAGCGCGAAAGCCTCGTCCCAGCCGGTGGTGTGGATCGATTGTGCGCCGCCCAGCACCGCCGCGAGCGTCTGGATGCCGGCGCGCACCATGTTGTTCATCGGCTGCTGCGCGGTGAGGGCGAGGGCCGCGGTCTGGATCGCGGTGCGGAACCAGCACGAGCGCTCCTCCTGCGCGCCGTAGCGCTCTTTGAGCATCTTCGCCCAGATGCGCCGCATCGCGCGCAGCTTCGCGATCTCCTCGAAGAAGTCGATATGCGCGGCGGTGAAGAACGCCATGCGCGGCGCGAAGCTGTCGACCGCAAGGCCGCGTGCCAAGAGCCCCTCGATGTGCTGGCTCGCCACCATCAGCGCGAACGCCGCTTCCTCCACCGCGTTCACGCCGGTTTCGCGGATGTTGTAGGCGTTGACGTTGACGAGATTCCATTTCGGCATCGCCGTGGCGCAATACTCCATCACGTCGAGGCCGATGCGGTAGGTGAACTCGATCGGATAGAACGTCGTGTTCGACTGGTAGGTCGGCCCGACGAGCTGCGTGAAGCCGCAATTCATGATCGTGCCGATCAGCTTCTCGCGCGGAACGCCGCGCTTCTCGGCCATCAGCACGTACGAGGCGACGATGAAGGCCGAGGCGGGCGGCTGGCAGATGAGGGTCGAGCTCACCTTCTCGACCGGAATGCCGGCGTAAAGCTCCTCCACGTCCTCCTGCGTCGCCACCGAGGTGCCCACCATGCCGACATCGCCCTCGGCGAGCGGATGATCGGGATCGAGCGCCACCTTGGTCGGCACGTCGTAGTCGATGTTGAGGCCGGTCATGCCGGCCTTGAGCAGGAAGAGCAGCCGCTCGTTGGACTCCTTGGGCGTGCCGTAGCCGCTCTGCTGGCGCCGGGTCCAGAAGCGCTTGCGGTACATCTCGGGGTGGATGCCGCGCGTGAACGGATATTGGCCGGGCTTCTCGGCCGAGGCCGGCCCGTAGACCGGTTCGAGCGGCAGGCCCGACAGCGTCTTGGTGTCGAGCGGCCGCTCGCCCTCGATATAGCGGTCGAACAGTTTCGATTCGGTCATGGCTCTCTCCGTCGCGGCGCTTCGGCCAATGCGCCGCGCATCAGCATCGTTTCGATCTGCTCGACAAGGGTTTCCGGCTTCACCGGCCCGGCGGCGTCGTACCAGCGGTCGAGCGTGTTGAGCACGCCCAAGAAGCCGAACGCGGCCACGGTCGGATCGAGCTTCTTGAAGGCGCCGCGTTTCTGGCCGTGGCGGAAGACGTCGCGGATCAGCTCGAGATACTCCATCTCGAGCGCGCGGATCCCCTCGCGCTGCGCGCCGGTCAGCGCCCCCATGTCGCGGTTCAAGACCGTGAGATTGTGCGGATGGCGGAAGAAGAATTCGGCGTGGTTGCGGACGAGCGCCGCGAGCTGCACCGCCGGCTCGCTTTCGCGCCTCAGCGCCGCGCGCGCACCGTCGAGGATCTCGGCGATCGACTGCTCGCAGATGCGAAAGAGCAGGTCCTCCTTCTCCTTGATGTGATAGTAGAGCCCGGCCTTGGTGAGCCGCGCGCGCTCGGCCACCGCGCGCACCGAGGTGGCGGCGAAGCCGTCCTCGGCGAAGAGGCGCGCCGCGCTGGTCAGCACCCGGTCCCATCTCGGCTCGCGCGGCATTGCGGCCCCATTACTTTACCGACCGGACGGTAAAGTTTCGGGCGCCGCGAGTCAACGGCGGGGCGGGGCCGCCTTGTGCGGTTCCGGCGCAACGCCTATATGCAGCGGCAGCTTCCCTTTAACCGCCGTGCTTCGCCCGTCCGCGCCGCCGTGCCCCCGCACCGGATCGCGCCGCGGGCGGCACGCCGAGGAATTTCGATGTCCAAAGAAGGTTTGTTCGAGGCCGAGGGCGTCGTCGTCGACGTCTATCCCGACGGCCGCTTCCGCATTCAATTGGAGAACGGCCACAACATCATCGCCTACACCGGCGGCAAGATGCGCAAGAACCGCATCCGCATGCTGGCCGGCGACCGCGTCACGGTCGAGATGACGCCCTACGACCTCGACAAGGGCCGCGTCATCTTCCGCCACAAGGACGAGAAGGCGGCGGCGATGGCGGGCCAGCAGCGCCGCCCATTCAAGCGGTTCCGGTAGGCCCCGCTGGGACCGCCTGCGCCTTGTTTTGCGGCGCAACATCGACTATATAAGGCGCCAGGTTTTCCCGTTCACTTCAACGCTTTGAGGCCCGGGCGGCCGCGCCCAGTTTCCGCGCGCCGCCTTTTGCTTTGGGCGCTTGGACCCGTAACCGAGACGTCATGGACCTTCGCAACGTAGCCATCATCGCGCATGTCGACCACGGCAAGACCACGCTGGTCGACAAGCTGCTGCACCAGTCGGGCACCTTCCGCGAGAACCAGAAGATCCCCGACCAGGTGATGGATTCCAACGAGCTCGAGCGCGAGCGCGGCATCACGATCCTCGCCAAGGCCACCTCGGTCTATTGGCACGGCATCCGCATCAACATCGTCGACACGCCCGGCCACGCCGATTTCGGCGGCGAGGTCGAACGCATCCTCTCGATGGTCGACGGCGCCATCGTCCTCGTCGACGCGGCCGAAGGGCCGATGCCGCAGACGAAGTTCGTGCTGATGAAGGCGCTCAAGAAGGGCCTGAAGCCCATCGTCTTCATCAACAAGGTCGACAAGCCCGAGCAGCGCGCGCACGAGGTGCACAACGAAGTGTTCGATCTCTTCGCCTTGCTCGATGCCAGCGAGGAGCAGCTCGACTTCCCGGTGCTGTTCGGCTCGGCCAAGCAGGGCTGGGCCGCGCCTTCGCCGGAAGGCCCCAAGGAGAGCATGGCGCCGCTGTTCGAGCTGATCCGCACGCGCGTGCCGCGCCCCAAAGTGGCCGATCCCGACGGCCCGTTCACGATGCTGTCGACGATCCTCGAATACGACAACTATCTGGGGCGCCTGCTCACGGGCCGCATCGAATCGGGCCGCGTCAAGCCCAACCAGACGATCAAGGCGATCAGCCGCGACGGCAAATTCATCGAGGAAGCGCGGGTCATGAAGATTCTCGCGTTCCGCGGCATCGAGCGCGCGCCGATCGAGGAGGGTGTCGCGGGCGACATCGTCGCCGTCGCCGGCCTCTCCGAGGCCTCGGTGTCGGACACGCTCTGCGATCTCTCGGTCACGAAGCCCATTCCGGCGCAGGCGATCGATCCCGCCACGCTGTCGATGACGGTCTCGGTGAACGATTCGCCGCTCTGCGGCCAGGAGGGCGACAAGGTCACCTCGCGTCTCATCTGGGACCGCCTGCGCCGCGAGGCCGAGGGCAACGTCGCGATCAAGGTGCGCCAGTCCGACGCCAAGGACGCGTTCGAGGTCGCCGGCCGCGGCGAGCTGCAGTTGGGCGTCTTGATCGAGCAGATGCGGCGCGAAGGCTTCGAGCTGTCGGTGGGGCGTCCGCGCGTCATCTACAAGACCGACGCCAGCGGCCAGCGCCAGGAGCCGATCGAGGAGGTCGTCATCGACGTCGACGACGCCTTTGCCGGCGTCGTGGTCGAGAAGATCGGCCAGCGCCGCGGCGAGCTCAAGGAGATGCGCCCGTCGGGCGGCGGCAAGACGCGGCTCGTGTTCCTGGCGCCCTCGCGGGCGCTCATCGGCTACCACGGCGAGTTCATGACCGACACGCGCGGCACCGGCATCATGAACAAGGTCTTCCATAGCTACGCGCCCTACAAGGGCCCGATCCAGGGCCGGCGCAACGGCGTGCTCGTCTCGCTCGAGCAGGGCAAGGCCGTGGCCTACGCGCTCTGGTACTTGGAAGAGCGCGGCCCGCTGTTCATCAATCCGGGCGAGGCCGTCTATGGCGGCATGATCATCGGCGAGCACGCGCGCGGCTCCGACCTCGACGTGAACCCGTTGAAGAGCAAGCAGCTCACCAACGTCCGCGCCTCGGGCAAGGACGAGAACGTGCTCTTGACGCCGCCGATCAAGATGACGCTCGAGAAGGCCATCGCCTATATCGAGGACGACGAGCTGGTCGAGGTCACGCCGAAATCGATCCGCATGAGGAAGCGCTTCCTCGACATCCACGAGCGCAAGCGCCAGGCGAAGCGGCAGGAAGTGGCCTGATCCCCCTCGCCCTGGGGCGAGGGGAAAGGGGAGAGGGGGAGGACCTTTCGCTCTTGGACGGCTTCGACAATTCGCGTGCGTGTCACGCGCACAAGGTCCTGCCCCTCACCCCCTGCCCCCGCGCCCCAGGGCGAGGGGGAATTGCGCGCGGCGAGTTTTCATGCGGCGACAAATCCGTTCAATGGAAGGCGCGGGCGCCCGGAGCGAATCCAGCATCTTGCCCCGAACCTGGCCGCGCTCCATGCTTCCCGGCCGATACGAAAGGCAAAGGGAGGACGCTCATGCGCAATTTGCTGAGGTTTGGCGGGGCTGCGCTACTTCTCATGGCCGCCGCCGCTGCATCCGGCCAGGACAAGAAAAAGGTCGAAGTCATCGTCTTCCCGGGCGGCTTCAACTGGCCGCTCTGGACCGCCGAGAAGAACGGCTATTTCGCCGCCGCCGGCATCGCGGTCGCCATCACGCCGACGCCGAACTCGGAATTCCAGCTCACCAACACCTATGGCGGCAAATTCCACATCGCGATGACGGCGATCGACAACGTCGTCGCCTATCAGGAAGGCCAGGGGCCGGTGAAGATCGAGAACCCCGACATGGTCGCGGTGATGGGCGGCGACAACGGGTTCCTCTCCCTCGTCACCGTGCCCGAGATCAAGATCTTCGAAGGCTTGAAGGGCAAGAAATTGTCGGTCGACGCGCTTACGACCGGCTACGCGTTCGTGCTGCGCGATCTCTTGGCGCGACACGGCATCAAGGAAAGCGACGTCGAGTTCGTGAAGGCGGGCGGCGTGCTGCAGCGCTGGCAGGCGCTCGAGAAGAAGGAGCACGCCGGCACGATGCTGATCACGCCGTTCGACATCACGGCCAAGGCCAAGGGCTTCAACGTGCTCGCCTATGCCGCGCCCACCTACGGCCACTATCAGGGCCTCGTCGCCGCGGTGACGCGGCGGTGGGCGAAGGATCACGAGGCGGAGATCGTCGGCTACATCCGCGCCTATCTCCAATCGATGCTCTGGCTCTACGACCGCAAGAACAAGGCGGCCGCGATCGCGATCCTGCGCGAGAAGCTGCCCCAGATGAACGCGGGCGCCGCCGCCGCGAGCTACGACGCGCTGTTCGCGGCCAAGGGCGGCATGTTCAAGGACGGCAAGTTCGACTTGGAGGGGATCAGGACCGTGCTGGCGCTGCGCAGCAAATACGGCGAGCCCCAGAAGAAGCTCACCAACCCGGCCAAGTACATCGACACGAGCTATCTCAAGAAGGCGACGAAGCCCTAGCGAAGCCGTAATGCCCGACATAGCGCCGGCGCCCGATTATCTCGATCCCAAAATTCCGCCGGGTTTCCGCCTCGTCGCGGCGCCTGTCGTCGTGGCGACGGCGGAGAGCCTTGCCGGCTACGGCACGCTGGTCAGCGATCCCAAAGCGCAGAAGATCGAGATCGTGCGCTGGCCGGCGCAGGGCCGGCGGCCGGTCGACAGCGACAGCGGCGACGAGGGCGGCACGACCGAGGGCGTGTTCGCGGCCTGGTGGGAGGGCGGCCGCCTGATGGGGCGCAACGAGGCCGTCGGCGGCCACTATCTGCTCGGCTTTGCGGATCCTCCAGGCGCGCCCGCGCCCAAACCGGCGCCGGCGCGCGCCGCGCCATTGCGCGTCCTGCTCTGGCACGCCAACTATCACCCGGACGGCGGGCAGATGTTCTTCCCGCTCGAGAAGAAGCCCTTCGTCGTGCCCATGGCGCTGCCCGGCGACGACGTGCGGCCCGAGCATTTCAGGACATTCTGGTTCGACGGCAGCGCCGGGCTCTACATGCATCCCAACGTGTGGCACGAGGGCGTGTTTCCCTGCGCGCCGGCCGGTCGCTTCTTCGACAAGCAGGGCCGCGTCCATGCCCGGGTGAGCGTCGATTTCGCCAAGGAATTCGGCGCGCTGCTCGAAGTCCCCCTCGCCCCGGGGCGAGGGGGGATTACGTCGCGCGCCAGAGGCCGTCTTCCCAGCTCTTCGAGAGGCGCATCGCGGCGACGATGATGCCGACTAGCGAATAGGTCTGCGGGAAATTGCCCCAGAGCTCGCCGGTCTTGGGGTCGATGTCCTCCGACAGGAGCCCCAGGTGGTTGCGGCAGGCGAGGATGCGCTCGAACAGCTCGCGCGCCTCCTCGCGGCGGCCGGCGGCGGCGAGCGCCTCGATGTACCAGAAGGTGCAGATGGTGAAGGCGGTTTCGGGCATGCCGAAATCGTCGGCCGTGCCGTAGCGGAACAGGTGATGGCCGCGGCGGAGATGCCCGCCGACGAAGTCGAGCGTGGCGAGGAAGCGCGGATCGTCGCGTGCGACGACGCCGAGTTCCTGCAGCAGCAGCAGGCTCGCATCGACGTCGCCGCCGCCGAAAGCCGCGGTGAAGGCGCCGAGCTTGGGGTTCCAGGCTTTCTCGAGGATGGCGGCGCGGATGCGGTCGGCCTCGCCCCGCCAATGCTCGGCGCGGTCGGCGCGTCCCAGCGTGCCGGCGATGCGCGCGAGCCGGTCGCACGCGGCCCAGCAGAGCGCGACCGAGTGCGTGTGCACCAGCTTGCGCCCGCGGAACTCCCAGATGCCGGCATCGGGCTCGAAGGCGCGCTCGGCCGCCTTGGCGCCGAGCTGCTCGAGCCGGCGGAAGAGATTGACGTCGCCGCGGTTGGGCAGGCGCTGGTCGTAGAACATCTGCGAGACCGCGAGCACGACGCTGCCGTAGCTGTCGTTCTGCACCTGGAGCTGCGCGGCATTGCCGATGCGCACCGGCCCCATGCCGCGGTAGCCCTTGAGCGACGGCACCTCCACCTCCTCGAGCGAGGCGGTGGGCAGGATGCCGTAGACGGGCTTGAGCTCGCCATTGGCCTCGCCGGCCGCGACCGTCGTGATGTAGCGGAGGAAATCCTCCATGGTCTTGGTGGCGCCGAGGCGGTTGA
>DATBLL010000162.1:0-5593 GCA_036555425.1 Alphaproteobacteria bacterium
GCGGGCTCGGCTTCCTCGGGCATCGTCGCCTCGGCGCCGACTTCGGCCATAGCGGGAAGCTCGGGCTCCTCGCTCAAGCGTTCGATGTGATGATCCGCAGGCGGCGCCTCGCGCCGGCCCTCGCCGGCCTCCGGCGGCTGCGGGGCGCGCTCCGGGCGCGCCTCCGCGACCTTGGGAACGCTGCGCACGATGCGATAGGTCGAGAGGCCCATCGTCTCGTCGGGCTGGAACGCGACGCGGAACTTGTGCCGCGCCTCGATCTCGCCGAGCGCGCCGCGCTTCTGGTTGAAGATGTAGAGCGCCACCGCGGTCGGCACCGCCACCGTCACCTCGGCGCTGCGCTGGCGCAAGCCTTCCTCTTCGACGGCGCGCAAGACAGTGAGGGCCATCGATTCGGTCGAGCGCACATAGCCGGCGCCGATGCAGTGCGGGCACTGCATCATGCTGGCCTCGACCAGGCTCGGCCGCAGGCGCTGGCGCGACATTTCGAGCAGGCCGAACGGGCTGATGCGCCCCACCTGGATGCGCGCGCGGTCGTGGCGCAGCGCTTCCTTCAGGCGCCGTTCGACCGCGTGGCGGTTGCGCCCTTCCTCCATGTCGATGAAGTCGATGACGATGAGGCCGGCAAGATCGCGCAGGCGCAGCTGACGCGCGACCTCGTCGGCGGCCTCGAGGTTGGTGCGCGTCGCCGTCTCCTCGATGTTGCGCTCGCGCGTGGCGCGGCCGGAGTTGACGTCGATGGCGACCAGCGCCTCGGTCGGGTTGAGCACGATGTAGCCGCCGGAGCGCAGCTGCACCGAGGGGCTGTGCATGTTGTCGATCTGGCTTTCCACCTGGTAGCGGTGGAAGAGCGGGATCTGCTTGTCTTCGTACTGGACGACCTTCTTCAGGTGATTCGGCATCAGGAGCTTCATGAAGCTCCGCGCCGCCTCGAAACCCTCGTCGCCGTCGACGATGATTTCCTCGACCTCGCTGGTGTAGAGATCGCGCACCGCGCGCTTGATGAGGTTCGCCTCCTCGTAGATGAGGGCCGGCGCCGTCGAATCGAGCGCTTTCTCGCGGATGCCGTCCCAGGTCTTCAAGAGGAAATCGAGATCGCGCCGCAGCTCGGGCTTGCTGCGTTCCATGCCGGCGGTGCGCACGATCACGGCCATGCCCTCGGGCACTTCGAGCTCGCCAACGATCTCCTTGAGCCGCTTGCGGTCCGACTGGCTCGTGATCTTGCGCGAGATGCCGCCGCCGCGCGGCGTGTTCGGCATCAGCACGCAGTAGCGGCCGGCCAGCGAGATGTAGGTCGTGAGCGCGGCGCCTTTGTTGCCGCGCTCTTCCTTGGCCACCTGCACCAGCAGGATCTGCCGTTTCCGGATGACTTCCTGGATCTTGTAGCGGCGCTGCCAGATGCGGTGGCGGCGGCGCATGTCGTCGACTTCGTCGCCGCCCACGGTCTCGACCGATTCCTCGGCCGGGCGCACCTCGGCGGCCGCTTCAGCGCCCGCTTCGGCGGCCTCGCCGGCGACGGGCACGGCCGCCTCCGCGGGCACGTTTTCGACGGCGGCGGGCGATTCGTCCGCCCGCGTGTCGCCTTGTGCCTGCGCCTCGGGAAACGGCCTTTCCTCGGCCGGCGGCTCGGTTACGTTGTCGCCGAAGTCGGTCGGCGGCGGCGCCTCGGCATCGCGTGCGGACGGGGGCGCTTCCTCGGGAAGATCAACCGGCTCGCTCGCGACCCGGTCGGACGGCGCCATGTCGAGCGCCGGGGTGTCCTCGCGTGCCGCGTCGTCGAACGGGGCGGGGAGGTCGGGAGCACCGGATTCGCCTTCGAGCGGCGACTGCTCTCCCTCGCCCTGTTCGCCGGCCGGCTGGTCGCCATTGGCGGAGGCTTGGAACTCGTCGGATTCGCCGCCGCGCCCGCCGCGGCGGCGGCCGCGCCGACGCCAGCGCGGGCGGCGCTCTTCCTCCTCGTCGTCGTCCTGCGCCGCCATGGCTTCGGCCACCATGCGGTTCAGCGCTTCGCGGTCGGCGACGGGGATGCGGTAGTAGTCGGGATGGATTTCGTTGAAGGCGAGAAACCCGTGGCGGTTTCCGCCGTATTCGACGAAGCAGGCCTGGAGGGAGGGTTCGACGCGCGTGACCTTGGCGAGATAGACGTTGCCTTTGATCTGCTTCTTGCGCGCGCTTTCGAAATCGAATTCTTCGAGACGGTTTCCGCTGATGACGGCCACCCGGGTTTCTTCCGGATGGGTCGAGTCGATCAACATACGCTTAGCCATTCGCTCTCTCTTTGCGGCGGACCGCGCGCTTCGGGCGCGCGGCGCGGCCGCTGTTAGAGCGAAGCCGGCGGCTCGGGAGGAGCAATCGAGGCCTGGGCGCCGCCGGGGGCGGAGCGGAGGCATCGCGGTGGCCCGCGGAACGGGCCGGTGGCGTCACGCAACAAGAGCGGCGGGGTGTTCGATAAAGGCACCGATTTTCCCCGAACTAGCGCGCGGCGCCGGTATAGAGAATCCCGTGACGACGGCTTCGCAAGTTGTGATGGGCAGCCGCGGCGCAGCGCGCTCCGCTCCGGCTGGCGCCAGGGACCCCGTCGGGGTAGACCCGATTGAGGTTCCGGCAAGCCCGGCCGGGGCATCGCTCGCCGCCTTGCCCGTCGACCGGGCCAAGGCAGTCCGCAGCTGATGCGGAAGATAGCTGTTCCCCCGGCGTTCGTAAATGAATTCCTCGCCTTAGATCGAATAGCCGATTGCCTCGGCCCGGACACCTCGCATGATGCGGCTGGCGAGGGGCACGGGCGGAAGCATTGAATCGTAATCAAATATTGGGATAAACTTTAATAGAATCAATGCCCGAGGGGCGGGAATTGCCACGATGACTGAAGTGGCGCGGGGACGCCGAGGCGGCCAGGTCTGGGCGGCGATGGCCGGTCTGGGCCTATCGGCGTTGGCGGCGGCCGGCCCGGCCTGCGCGGAGCCCAGCGTCAGCGAAGTGCGCATCAGCCGGCACGAGGGCCTGACGCGCATATCCATCGGCATGTCCGAGGCGGTGCAGTTCCGCGCCTACGTCCTGGGCGCCCCCTACCGGATCATCGTCGATCTTCCGCCGGTCGATTGGCAGCTCGGCAAGGACGCGCGGCTCAACAGCCCGCCGATCACGGCCTGGCGCTTTGGCGGCTTCAGCAAGGACGTGATGCGGATCGTGTTCGATCTCGACCGGCCGATGCGCATCCAGAAGACCTTCGCGCTGCCGCCCAAGGACAAGGCGCAGGAATGGCGTCTGGTCATCGATCTCGAGCGCATCAGCAAGGACGAGTTCGACCGCATTCTGCGCGAGCAGCGCGGCAAGCTGCCCGACTACACGGCGCCCGGCGACGAGGCGCGCGAGGGCCAGCGCGCGCGGCGCGACGCGCCGCTGGTGGTGATCGATCCCGGCCATGGCGGCATCGATCCTGGCGCCACCGGCAAGGGCGGCACCAGCGAGAAGGAGGTGGTGCTGCTCGTCGCCAAGGAGCTGCGCGAGAAGATCTGGGCGAGCGGGCGCTATCGCGTGCTGATGACGCGCGGCGCCGACTACTACATCGCGCTGCGCCAGCGCTTCGAGATCGCACGCAGCGCCGGCGCCGACATCTTCATCTCGCTGCACGCCGATTCGAGCCCGTTCAAGGCGAGCCGCGGCCTTTCGGTCTACACGCTGTCGGCCCGGGCCTCGGACGCCGAGGCGGCGGCGCTCGCCCGGCGCGAGAACCGCGCCGACGTCGTGGCCGGCGTCGACATTTCGCGCAACAGCGGCCGCGTCGCCGGCATCCTCATCGATCTGGCCCAGCGCCAGTCCCTGCACAACGCGCACCGGCTCGCGACCACGATCGTGGAAGCACTGGAGGGGCGGGTGGCATTGGTGCCGAAGCCGCAGCGCGCGGCCGGGTTCGCGGTGTTGAAGGCGCCCGACGTGCCCTCGGTGCTGATCGAGTTGGGGCATCTCAGCAATCCCAAGGAAGAGCACCAGCTCCGCGATACGGCCTATCGCGGCCGCCTGGCCGAAGGCCTGCTGCGCGGCATCGACCGCTACTTCGCGGCAAAAGTTAACAAAGCCCGGCCCCGGCGGACGGGCGCCGAAGCCGACGCCGAGCACTAATTGGCGCGCCCTGGGCAGGGGCGGGCGCGGCCACATTGCCGCCAAAGAAATCGGCAACAAAGTCGTGGGAAACTCAGGCGCTGCGGGCGCTTGCACCAGGGATGGCCGCGTATATAGTCCGCGGCCCAACGGGTCGGCCCGATCGATAGGGCCGCAACCACCCGGCGGGCCGACCGGCCCCTAGGGCCGGCACGGTCGGCGGCCGCGGGCAAGAGGGTTGGCTTTGGCAAAACGATACAATCGCTCGGCCGCGGGCTTCGTCTATCGCACCACGCTCAATCTGCTCAGCGCCGGATTCCTGTTCGGCGTCGTCGGCCTGTTCGTGGTGTTCTTCGGCCTTTGGTTCTATGGCCGCGACCTGCCCGACTATCAGAAGCTCGCCGATTACGAGCCGCCGATCGTCAGCCGCGTCTATGCCGCGGACGGGCGCCTGATCGGCGAATTCGCGTCCGAGAAGCGCATCTTCGTCCCGTTCGCGTCGATTCCGAAGCGCGTCGCGTATGCCTTCGTCGCCGCCGAGGACCAGCGCTTCTTCACCCATCCCGGCATCGACGTGTTCGGCATCGCCCGCGCCGTGCGCAACAATTTTGCCGGCGGCGGCAAGCTGCAGGGCGGCTCGACGATCACGCAGCAGGTGGCGAAGAACTTCTTCTTGTCTTCGGAGCAGCGCTTCGAGCGCAAGGTGAAGGAGATGATCCTCTCCTTCCGCATCGAGCGCGCCTACACCAAGGAGAAGATCCTCGAGCTCTACCTCAACCAGATTTTCCTGGGGCGCCAGGCCTACGGCGTGGCCGCGGCGGCGCAGATCTACTTCAGCAAGTCGCTCGACGAGCTGACCGTGGCCGAGAGCGCATTCCTGGCGGCTCTGCCGCAGGCGCCCTCCCGCTTCAATCCGGAGAAGAATTCGCGCATCGCGATCAACCGGCGCAATTACGTCATCCAGCGCATGCTGGAGGACGGCTACATCACCAAGGCCGAGGCCGACGAGGCCAAGGCCGCGCCGCTCGGCGTCAAGCCGCCGCCGCCCTACATCAGCGTCGGCGCCGAATACTTCGTCGAGGAAGTGCGGCGCGAGATGCTCGCCAAGAACGGCGAGGACAAGATGAAGGCGGGCGGCTTCGTCATCCGCTCGACGCTCGATCCCAAGCTCCAGGCCTTCGCCGACGCCGCCCTCCGCCGCGGCATCGTCGCCTATGACCGCCGCCACGGCTGGCGCGGCGCCATCGCCAACTTGAAGGAAGGGAAGGGCGAGCGCTGGGCCGATGCCTGGCGCCAAAAGCTGCGCGCGGTGCAGGCGCCGGCGGGCCACGGCGATTGGCCGGTGGCGCTCGTGCTCGAGATCGACGACAAGGGCGCCGATGTCGGCATGCTCGACGGCCGTCGCGGCCGCATCCCACTGACCGAACTCGTCTGGGCGCGCAAGCAGGGCGAGATCACCGTCGAGGCCGGCAAGCCCACGTTCAAGACCGCGACC
>DATBLL010000166.1:0-21715 GCA_036555425.1 Alphaproteobacteria bacterium
GGTCGGGTGCAAGCCGTTGCACCGCTTGATTCGCCGCGGCCATAATTTCCTTCACCGTTGCAGCCATGTTTCATCCTCCTCGCGTCTTCCCTGTTTCAAGCCAAGAAGGTGGCGTACGCCACCGCCGGCGAAAACCGGTGCGTGCGTGCCCTCAGATTACTGCTGCGGCGGGGCGGAGCGGTAGTCGATCTGGTCGCAATTGCGATGGCGCGCGCCCGCGCACTTCGAATAGCGGACGCTCTCGGCGAGCTCATCCGCGAGCCAGACGCCGAGGACCACGACCGCGACCAGCACGAGCACGCCGGCAAGGGTCGAGCCCCTGCCGCCCCTGCCCTCCGCGCCGTTGTCGCCATCCTTGCTCATACCGGACTCAAGCCGCCGCGGCGCGCCGCCCGCCGCTCGCCGCCTCCGGCACGTTCGCTTCACTGACGAACAAGTCATCCCAGGCGCGGTCGAGCTGGCGCCGCGCCTCAGCGAGCGGAACCGCGCGGTAGGCCTTGCCGTCGCGCTCGGCCAAGCCGAACCGGACGAGCTTTGCAAGCGCGTCTTCGAGATCGAAATCGAGCGTGCAAGTCCACTTGTCGCGGAACCAGGCTTCGATGCGCCGGTCGAGCTCCGGGCCTTCTACGGGCGCCCCCGCCGCAAGCAGAAAATAGTAGCCGAGCAGCGTCTCCTTGCACTCCTCTTCCTCGGCCGTGTCGATGAGCCGGTGGAAGACGCCGGCGTTGGTATCAAGTTTCTTGAAATAGAGATTGTCGGCGAGGACCTTCAAGAACCGGATCTTGCGATTGCGGAAATTGCTGAACTGGCGCCAGAGATAGCCGCCGATCGCGAACAGGCCCGCGGCGAGGCCGAGCAGGGCCGCCTGATCGAGCTTCACCTCGTCCTTGCGCCAGCCGAGCCAGAAGGCGACGAGCGCGCCGATCAGTACGGCCGTGGCGCCGAGCTTGGTGATCGCGACGATGGCGCCGCTCACCAGCGCCGGCACGCCGATGGCGAGCTTGTCCATCGCCTTCATGCGCACCTCGGCATTGGGGAACAGCATCTCGACATCGGCCTTGGGGATGTTTTGGAATAGCTTGATGAAGACGGTGCCAGGCACGAAATGCAGGCGGCGCCGGCGCTTGAAGTGCTGGGCGTCCTTGAAGCGGACATAGACCAGAACGCGGTCGTAGTTGACGAAGGTCAGCACGCGCTTGCGCAGGCCGAACCAGCTGCGGATGCCCTCGGTGCGCTCGCTTTCGCCGCGCTTGAACACCAGCACTTCCTCGAAGTCGTCGTAGTTCACGTGCAGGCGCACCTTGAACAGCGATTCCTCGACCAGCGCATTGTGCAGCTCGTTGCGCGAAACCTGGGCGAAATTGGCGCGCTCGAGCACGCCGGTCAGCGCCTTGACGAGATCGCGCGGATGCGGCGGCGGCCAGGCCGCGTCGACCGATTTGACCGCACGCGTGTCGCCGTCGGCGGCCACGGGAGCGTAGGCGTCCTTGAGCGCCTCCAGCCTGGCGTGGGACTCGTGGTGGATGAGGCTCAAGAGGATCGCCGCGCATTGCCGGAACGCTTCGGCGTCGGCGCCCGCGAGCGCGCCCTCGGCCAGGCACATCGAGACGATGTCGCGCTTCCGGAACGGAATGAAATGCGCGCGTTCGGGCTGGGAGCCGTCCATGGCGTCCTCCGGCGGTCATGTTATGCCGCCGGCAGGGGGCGCCGGAAGCGCTCTATTCCCCGCCAAGGAATTGCTTTCATGCCCTGGCTGACGGAACATCGACGCGATTGCATGGACCGGGATGCCAGCAGTTTCGGCGCGCGCTTGCGCTGGTGGCGCGAACGCCGCGGCCTGTCGCAGCTCGCGCTCGCCGGCGCGGCCGCGACGACGCAGCGGCATTTGAGCTTTCTCGAATCGGGGCGCACCGCGCCGAGCCGCACGATGGTGCTGCGGCTCGGCGACGCGCTCGCTCTGCCGCTGCGCCAGCAGAATGCGATGCTGCTGACCGCCGGCTTCGCGCCGGCCTGGCGCGAGCGCGATCTCGCCGCGCCCGAGCTCGCCGAGGTCAGCCGCGCGCTCCAATTCATGCTCGACCAGCAGGAGCCCTACCCCGGCTTCGTGGTCGACCGGCGCTGGAACTTGTTGCGCGCCAATGCCGGCGCCGGGCGGCTCGTCGAATTCCTGCTCGGCCCGGCCCCGCCGCCGGCGCCCGGCGCGCCGCCGCCCAACCTCGCCCAAGCCCTGCTCGCGCCCGATGCGCTCCGCCCCTTCATCGTCAACTGGGAGGACACGGCGCGGTTCTTCCTGCGCGGCGTCCAGGCCGATGCCGCCGCCGACGGAACCGCGGAAACGGCCGAGCTGCTCGTCCGGCTCCTGGCCTATCCCGGCCTGCCGGCGCTCTACGAAACGCTGTCACCGGAGGAGGCCAAGGCGCCGGTGCTCGCGATCGATTTCCGCAAGGGCGATACGTCGTTCCGCCTCTTCACCACAATCGCGACGCTGGGCACGCCGCTCGATGTGACGCTGCAGGAAATCCGCGTCGAGTGCTTCTTCCCCGCCGACGCGGCGAGCGCCGCGCTTCTCCGCGCCTGGGCGGGCCGCTAGGCGCGGCGCGCCCATTCCCCGCCGCGGAATTGAATGCAGACCGTTTGAACACAAGACTTCCGCCGCCAATCACGTCCGGGGATCTGCCAATGAGCGAGCGAATCGGCGTCTTGGCCGGCGTGCTCTCCTGCACCTTCGGCGGCGCGGCGGCGGTGGCGACGCGCCATCTCGTCGGCGACATCGATTCGCTCGGCCTCGCCGCATTTCGCTTCGGGCTGGGATTCCTCTTCCTGCTGCCGCTCGCGCTGCGCGAGCGCTGGCCGCGCGGCCGGGACTGGATCGGCGTCGCCCTCCTCGGTCTCCTGTTCTTCGCCGTCTTCTTCGTTCTCTACAATCTCGCGCTGGCCTATACGACGGCGGCGCGTGGCGCGCTGGCCCTTTCGGTGCTGCCGTTGGTGACGATGGCGCTTGCCGCCGTGCTCGGCGTCGAACGCCTCACTCCGCGCAAGACGACGGGCGTGTTCATCGCCATCGCCGGCGTCGCCGCCGCGCTCGGCACCGGGCTCGTCGCGGCGCCGCCCGGCGCTTGGCGCGGCGATCTCATCATGGCGGGCGCGACCGTCTGCATGGCGCTCTACAGCATCTGGTCGCGGCCTTTCGTGGCGCGTTCGAGCGCGCTCGGCTTTCTCGTCGCCGGCATGGGCGTCGGCGCGGCGGCGGTCATCGCCATCGCGGCGCTGCGCGGCAGCTTCGCGCCCGTCGCCTATCTCGCCCTCGATCAGTGGGGCGCCATCCTCTATCTCGGAATGTTCGGCGGCGCCGCCGCCTTCTGGCTGTGGATTTGGGCCCTCCAGCGCGCGACGCCGACGCGGGTCACCGCGACGATGACGGTCAATCCGGTCGCCGCTGGCCTCCTCGCGGCTTTGCTGCTCGGCGAACCGTTCGGCCTCAATCTCCTGTTGGGCTGCGCCGCGGTCTTCGCCGGCATTGCCATCGCCACCACCGAGCCGCGCCCGAAGCCTGTCCCGGCGACCTGAATTTCCCGCGCAAATCGGGCGCTTGCCGCCCGGCATGCGCGTGCGGGAACGCCGCCTGCGCCCGCACGTTGAATAGGGCTGGATTTTCGTTCCGGCACATGGAGGCTCGCATGCGGAAGATCGTGATCGGATACGCAGCCGCGTTCGCCGTTGCCGCGGCGCCGGCTCTGGCCGCCGAGTGGTCGGGCAACCCGCGGCACGCGGCCCAGCTCGTGACCGCGACCTTCGTCAAGAAGGGCGTCGCCAGCCCCCAGGTCACCGACACCGGCCGTACCTTCGTGGCCGGCGGCGTGACATGGCGGGTCTACGAAGTCACTTGGCGGGGCGGCGGCTTCCGCCACATCGCTGTGCATCGCCAGAAGAACGGCGAATACCTGGCGATCGAAGGTCTCGAGAAAGAGAGGAAGTGGAGCCACGGCGTTCCGATCGGCCGCTGAAGCGCGAACGCGCCGGGCTTACGGTCGCCGTCTTTACATAACACGGCGCTCTTTTTTTTGCGCCCGCGATTGCCTTGGAACCGGAGAACGTGGGGCAGCGTTATCAGGCTGGCCCGGTGACGCGCTCTTATTCGGCGCCTGGGGCCGACTGCGACAATCCGAAAGGAGGTCTGCCATGCGCATCACATCGCTTGGATTCGCCAGCGCGCTCGCGCTCGCAATTTCGGCGCCGACGGCCGCGCCCGCCGGGGCCGCGCCGGCGCATTGCTTCGACATTTTCGGGGCGGCGATCGGGCCCGGCTTCGACACGACGCTGCCCAATCAGCATTGGATCGGCTGGGTGCAGGCGCGCGGCGGCACGTGCCGGGTCCTGCAGGCGGACGAGGCCGTCTACTTCAGCGCCCGCCCGCTCGGCTATCCGGCGGAATACGTGACGACCTTGGCGCCGGCGGCGCCGCCCGTGCTGTCGTCGCAGCCGCCCAGCACGGTGACCTCGGTCTGGCTCGGCGATTCGGTTCGCGCCGCCGAGCTGGTGACGCTCGCCTATGCCGATCGCGCCCGGCCCGTCACCATCGTGTCCGACAGCGGACGGGTGATCTACCGGGCCGACGGCGTGTGGCGCATTTACGACGTCACGTGGCGCGACGGCTACCGCCGCCAGGTCGCGGTGCACATGCGGCCCAGCCGCGAATATTACGCGATCGAGGCCGACGACGGCGAAAACTGGAGCGCGGCGGTCTATCTCGGCCGCTGAGGCTTGGAACGAAAATTGCGACCGCGGCCGATGCGAGCCTCTATCGGCCGATAGGAGGCGCGGACGCCCACGTTTCGGCGCGGGCGTCCGCTGCCTCTGATTCGTCTCGTCTCGGATATCGCAGGCCGATCCCGCCGGCGATGGCGCGGATTGGCGGGCATGCGCGCCGCGTATAAGGTGATGCGAAACGCCGCGGAACCGCGGCGTCGGCGCAATTTCTTGCGGCGGTGTGCGATGCGTGTGATGCTGTTCCCTGCGGTCCTCGTTCTGGCCGCATCAAGTCTGCCGGCTCTGGCGCAGCAGGCGCCGGCGCCCTACACCCCGCTTCTCTTCAATCCGTACGCCAATCACTGGGTCTTCCGCGCCGAGGGCGTGCCGTGGCTCTGCGTCCAGGACGGTCGCTGCTCCAAGATCCGCTTCGAGCGCGTGGCGGACGAAGACTTGCCCGCAGCCGCGATAACCTCGCTCGGTTTCGCAGACCGAGCCTTCTATGTGACGCTTCAGCACCCGCGCCATCAGGACGGCCGCCCGCAGGTGTTCCGTTGCACGGCCGACGGCTGCAGCAAGTTCGAGCTCGAGCCCGGCGAGTTCACGTTTCTCGGCACCTTCGCCGTGAAGCAGCGCGACCGCGTCACCGGCAAGACCGCGATCCTTGCCCGGCACGACGGCGACCCCGCGCGCTCGCGCCTGCTCTGGTGCGCGGACAGCGGCTGCTCGGAGCTGCCGCTCACGCGCGAGAATCGCTACGACCTTGCCTTTCTCGGCGCCGCCCAATTCGAGGGGCGCGCGCGGTTCTGGCTGCGGGAGACGAGCGGATCGGTGCTGAGCTGCGCCCAGCCCGAGGCCGAGGCGGGTCGGCTCGACTGCGAGCGCACCGGTCTCGCCTATCCGGAGTTCCCGGCAGCCGACGCGGGCGAACTCGATCAGCGTGCGCTCGCCGCAGCCATCGAGGACGCGCTGAAGCGCCGGAATATCGCCGAGGCGGAGCGCCTCTTGGCCGAGGCTCAGGGCCGCTTTCCGGGCGCGCCGCAATGGGGCCAGCTATCGCAGCGCTTGGCGCAGCTTCGCTCCGCCCGCGACCTGCAGCTGCGCACAGAACAGGCGCGGAGGCTCGTCGCGGATGCGCGCCGCTACGCCGGCAACGGCGATTTCGCCGCCGCGGACGCGTTGCTGCAGCAAGCGGCGCGGCTCGTGCCGAATTTGCCCGAGATCGCGCAGGCGCGCGCCGAGGTGGCGCGTCTGCGGGCGGAGCGCGAACAACGCTTCCGCGAGCGCAATCAATACACGGCTGCGATCGAAGCGGCGCTCGCCGCGTTCCGCCTTTGGGAAGCCGAGTATCTGATCGACGAAGCGTCACGCCGATACGTCAACGATCCGGCCTTCCGTGCCTATCGGGCCCGCCTCGCCCAGATCAGGGCGCAGGCGGAATGGCAGCAGCGCCTGCGCCGGGCACGCGTGCATGTGGCCGCAGCGCGCCAGGCGATCGAGCGCGGCGAGTTCGCCCAGGCCGAGCGCGAGCTGGGCGAGGCCGAGAACCTCGCGCCGGGCCTGCCCGAGATTCGCGAGGCGCGGGCCGATCTCGCCCGCGAGCGCATCGAGGCCGAGTGGCGCGCGGACGAAATCCGTCAGCTCGCCGCCGCGATCGAGGCCGCCTTGACGCGCAACCGCCTTGTCGTCGCCGAACGGCTGCTCACCGACGCCATGCGCCGTTACCCCCGCTATGCCGGCTGGGCGGGATTGCAGCGCCGGCTCGACCAGGCCAAACGCGGCGCCGACCAGGGCGACCGCGACCGCGAGAAGATTGCGCGCGCCCGCGATCTCGTCGCCAAGGCGCGCCGCGCCGCGGCTGAGGGCAAATTTGCCGAAGCCGAGCGTGACCATCAGGAAGCGCAATCGCTCGCGCCCGCGCTGCCCGAGCTCGCCGCCGCGCGTACGGAATTCGCGCGCCTGAAGCGCGAGGCCGACGATAAGGCGGCCTTGCGCAAGTATCTCGCCGACATGCGCGCGGCGCTTCAGCGGAAGGATTTCACCGCCGCCGAGCGCGCGCTGGCCGAGGCCGAGAAGCTTGCGCGCGATGCACCGGAGGTAAAGTCCGCGCGTGCCGAATTCGAAAAGGCGAAACGCGACGTCGACGCCGATCGGCAGAAGGCCGCGCGTGTTCAGAAGCTCGTTGCCGATGCGCGCGACGCGCTGCAGCGCAAGGACCTGGCCGCAGCCGAGCGCGCCGTCGCCGACGCCGAAAAGCTCGACCGCGACGCGCCGGCGGTGAAGGCCGTGCGGGCGGAGCTAGAGGCGGCGAAGCGCGGCGGCACGCCCTCGCGCTTCGACGAAGCTAAGCTGCGCGCGGCGTTCCACGGGCAGATCATGGGCCAGCTCGGGCAACAGCTTGCCCGCTACCGCGCCGAGCGCGGCAACAAGGCGCTCGCCTATTGCATCGATTGGGGCAAGGTGCGCGCCGACGCGGTGCCGCCCGGCCCGTTTGCGATCCATGCCGCGCCCGAAAGCGAAGCCGCCGTGCAATCGCGCGCCCTGGCGTCATGCCGCCAGCGCGAGCGTCAAGGTTGCACTTGCACAATCGTGGACGTGAACGGCCGCAACGCGCTGCGCGTGCCGCCCGACGTGGTCCAGCGCCTCAATCGCACGCCTTAGGCGCCGAAGGGCGGCACATCGCGGCCATGCCGCGATGTGCCGCCGCGCCGCCTACTGGACGTTGAAGACCTTGACCACCGGCGCGTTGCCGATCATCAGCGGCTTGTCCTCGGCCTGGCTGCGCCGGCCGAACTCGTAGCGGCCCATCCTGCCCGTATCGGCGTGCAGCATGGCCATGAGCTTCGAGCCCTTCTTGATCCGCTTGGTCAGGCGCACGACGATCTTCTCGGTCGTGCCCTTCTTGACGGCGGTGTGCCCGATCGAGCCGGGCGCCACCGGCTTGCCGTCGGCGCTCATCTCGTGGATCACGACCCAGCCGTTCTGCTCCATCATCACCTTGGCGACGGTGACGGTGTTGCGGCGGATCGCTTGATCCGAAACCGCCAGCTCGGCCTTCGGCCCCGGCGGCGGCGGCGCGGCCGGCTTGTCCGTGGACGCGCAAGCGGATGCGCCGAGCGCCAACGCGGCGAGCCCGGCAAAGGCAAGGATACGCATATCGAAGTCCCCTTCTGTTCGAGTTTTGGAGCCGGCGCATCGATCCCCGAAACCACCGGTCCGTGCCTATAAACACGCAGACCGCCTCGTTCGTCCAGCCGGAATTGGGTCGCCCTTGGCCCAGGGCCGGCCGGCTGGGCAAGCGACGGGAGCCAATTGCAGCTCTCTCTGATACCGGACGAGAAACGTATCGCGCGGGCGGCTCGCTATCCGGGGCTCGGCATCGGTCTGGGGGCGGCGGCGATGGGCAGGCGTCGAGACCCGGATCAGCACCGGGCAGCCAATTGACAAGCGCCGCGGCGCTGGCGCGGCGAGGCCTTTGTCTCGCCCGAAATGGAAGCGGCCCGCTTTCGAGAGCGGGCCGCTTCGCCGTCCACCTGAGACCAAGCCGTCAGTAGCAGATCCAGCCGTAAACCGGATGGGGCTGCGAATAGCAATTGGGGCCCGGATACTGCTGCATGTAGTAGTCGCCGCCGGGACCGTAGTTGTTCCAGCCGCCGCGCCGTGCCTCGACGATGCTGCCGGACGCGGCCTGCGCGGACGCGGCGCCGATGGACAGGACGGCGAAGGCCGTGGCCAGAAGGAGCTTCTTCATAGGAGCAAGCCTTTCACGTTTGTGGCGAGAGCCAAAGGGTGGCCCCGATCTGGCGTGAACTATCTCACAGGTGATTGAAAGGCGCAGTGACCGCCGTCATGTGACGGGCGTCATAAGCGCGGCGCGGCTCAATCGCCGAGCCCGCTTTTCGCGCCCGCCGCGGCGCCCGCACGGCAAACCGCAGCGTGCCCCAAAGCGCGCTGTGGTATCGCACGCCGGATCAGGCGCGGCGCTTGGCCTTGCCGAAGTCGATGACGGCCGTGGGCGCGGCCGTAGGCTCGTAGATGCAGACGCCGCCGCCGCCGCGCTTCGCCTGGTACATGGCGGCATCGGCTTGGCGGATGATCGTCTCCACCTCGGCATGGGCGCCGCCGAACATGGCGACGCCGATGCTGATGCCGAGGCAGAACACCGAGGCGCGCGTGACGATCGGCTCGCGCACGAGCTGGATCACCTTGTTGGCGACGGCGAGCGCGCCTTCGCGCGTGGCGCCGGTCTCCATGAGATAGGCGAATTCGTCGCCGCCGAGGCGCACGATGGTGTCGGCGCTGCGGCCCACGCCGGCGAGGCGCTGGCCGATCACCCGCAGCACCTCGTCGCCGATGTGATGGCCGAGCGTGTCGTTGACCTTCTTGAAGCCGTCGAGATCCATGATGTGGAGGCACGCGTTGTCGCCGCGCCGGCGCACCAGTGCCACCGCGTGCTCGAGGCGCGCGTGGAAGAGATTGCGGTTGCCGAGACCCGTGAGCGGGTCGAACAGCGCCATGCGTTCGAGCCGTCGGCGGTCGAGCGCCGCGCGCCGGCGCGCGGACACCTTCTCGACCGCGTTGAGGATCGCGGCGCCGAGCTTGTCGGCGTCGATCTCGCCTTTGGCGAGGTAGTCGTGCACGCCGAGCTTCAGGGTTTCGACCGCGACCTTCTCGCTCCCCTGCCCGGTGACGAGCACCACGGCCGTGGGCAGGCCGTCCTGATTGGCGCCCATCTTGGCCAGGAATTCGAGCGCATCCATGTCGGGCAGGTTGAAATCGAGCACGATGCATTCGGGCGCGTCGGCGCGGAACGATGCGAGGCCTTCGCTGCCGGTTTCGGCGCAGATGATCGTGTAAGCGCCGCGCGCACATTTCTTCAAGAGGCGCGCGTAGATCTCGCGGTCTTCGGCGCTGTCGTCGACGATCAGGAGCTTGACGGGTTCGGCGCCCATAGTCTCACCGCGCGCTCTTGGGCAAGAGGACGATGTGGTACCAGTAGTCGACCAGGCGCTGGATCGCTTCGAGGAAGCCTTTGATGTCGACGGGCTTCTGGATGTAGCTGTTCGCCCCGTCGCGATAGCAGCACTGGATGTCGCGCTCGTCGGCCGAGGTCGTGAGCACGATCACCGGAATCTGCCGCAGCCTCTCGTCGGCCTTGATCTCGGAGAGGACTTCGCGGCCGTCGGTGCCGGGCATGTTGAGATCGAGCAGGATCATTCCCGGCCGCGGCGCCTTCTCGGGGTCCTTGTATTTGCGCTGGCGGCGCAGGAAGTCGAGCGCCTCGTCGCCGTCCTGGCAGTGATAGACGGGATTGGCCAGGCCCGCCTTCTTGAAGGCGCGCAGAGTCGCCTCGGCGTCCTCGGGCGTGTCCTCGACGAGGAGGATGGGCTGCGAGTTGGTATTGGTCATGGCGCGGTCCCGCTGGCTTGGGTTTGGTCGAGTGTGAAGTGGAAGGTGGTGCCTTGGCCGGGCTCGGAGTCGAGCCAGATGCGGCCGCGGTGCTGTTCGACGATCTTCTTGACGATGGCGAGGCCAGCGCCGGTTCCGCCGCCGTATTTGTCGCCGGAGTGGAGGCGCTTGAAGATGCTGAAGACCTTGTCGCGATGCTTCTCGGGGATGCCGATGCCGTTGTCCGAAACCGAGAACACGATCTCGCCCTCGGCATTCTCGTCCCAGCCGATGCGGATCTGCTTCTCCGCGTTGTCGTTATATTTGACGCCGTTGGTGATGAGGTTGTGGAAGACGGCGCGCACCCGCACTTGGTCGCAATGCATGCGCGGCAGCGGATCGGCGACGGTCACCTTCGCCTTGGCCTCTTCGAGGAAGACCTTGAGCGATTCGAGCACGTCGGCGAGGACGGCGTTGAGGTCGACTTCGGCGAGGCTCTCCTCGGTGCGCCCGACCCGCGAGAAGGTCAGCAGATCGTTGATGATGTCTTCCATGCGCTTGGCGAGGCGGCCCAGCGTCAGAAGCTTGCCCCTGCCGTCCTCGTCGAGCTTGTCGCCGTAGTCTTCGATGAGGAAGTTGGCGTAGTTGTGGATGCCGCGCAGCGGCGCCTTCAAATCGTGCGACGCGATGTAGGCGAAGTCGTCGAGCTCGCGGTTCGAGCGCGCCAGCTCCTCGGCGCGGCGCGCCAGCTCGGCCTCGGCGGCCTTCCTCCGCGTGATATCGCGCATGATGCCGAGAAAGATCTCGTTCTCGCCCTCGCCCGCGACGCCCACCGAAATCTCCACCTGGAAGTCCGATCCGTCCTTGCGCAAGGCGCGCTCTTCCTTGCCGGTGTAGAAGACGCCGGACTGGCCCGTCTCCAAGACGCGCCAGCGATACTCCTCCTGGTCGCGGCGGCTGAGGTTCGGCAGCAGCTTCTTGAGCTTGCGCCCGAGCAGCTCGTCGGCGGTGTAGCCGAACAGGCGCGAAGCGGCGGGATTCGCGATGACGATCCGGCCATCCGCGCGCACGCCGATGACGGCATCGACGGCGGTGTTGAGAATCGAATCGAGCTTCCCGCGCGAATCCGCGTAGCCGGCGGCGATGCGGGTGCGGGCGCGCTCGACGGCGAGCGCCCAGAACGCCGGCGCGGCGCGCTCGGCGATCGCCTGCAGCAGCGTCAGATCTTGCTCGGCGTAGTCGCCGACGGCGCCGGCCACGAGAATCGATCCGCAGCGCCGGCCGCGGAAGACGAAATCGGCGCGCATCGAGCGCGTCACGGCCAGCGGGCCCGCCGCCAGAACATAGGGCCGGTTGCAGATGCCGGGCTCGGCGCGGTCCGACACCGGACTCGGCGTCTTGCCCTTGCGCTCGGGGGCATGGGCGGCGGCGCCGCCGCGCCGCAGCCAGATTTCGGCGTAGTCGTTGACGCCTTCGGGTTCGCCGGCCTCCTCGATGTATGTGATCGTCCCGAAGCTGCTGGCGAGGGACTCGAGCGCGAAGTCGAGCATCGCTTCGCCGAGCTGCCCGAGCGGCGCGTCGGCCAAGACGTGCGCGATGCCGCGCTCGGCGGCAAGGACACGGTCCGAGGCCGCGGCCGGCGCGGCGCGCCGGTTCGGCTCGATCGAATCGAGCTTCGCAGGCCGTTGCTGCACGATCATTCGCGTTCCCCGTTCGCGATCGCCGGCGTGACGTATCGGAGCGAATCGGCACGCGCCCCTCGCGCGCCGGATTCGCCGATCAGTCGCCGGCGGCGCCCGCGGCCTTCAAGGCCGCGGCCCAGGGCCGCCCACAACGAATCGGCGATGGAGATATTTTTCAAATATTGGTTTACAAGTTCCTAATACTGCTAACGGCTTCAAGTGCCATAGCCAAGGGCCCAGAGCGCCGCCGGCCCGGTCGCGGGGGAATTCGCGCGCTATCGCGCGAGGCGCGCCAGCATCGCGCGCGCGGCGGCGTCGAGGATGGCGTCGGCGTCGATGCCGTGGACGCGGTAGAGATCGGGGATGTCGGCGGACTGGCCGAATTTCTCGACGCCGAGCGGATAGGCGCGATGGCCGCCGACCGCACCGAGCCAAGAAAGCACCGCCGGATGGCCGTCGATGACGCTGACGATGGCGGCGGCGCGCGGCAATTGATCGAGCAGGCGCTCGACCGGCGCGCGTACGTCGCGGTTGCCGGACCGCCGCGCGCGCTTGGCCGATTGCCAATCCTCGTGCAGGCGATCCGCCGAGGTGATGGCGAGCAGCGCCGCGCCCGGAATGTCTTCGAGCAGCGCCGTGTGCGCCTCGTGCGCCTCGGCGGCGACGGCACCGGTATAGGCGATGGCGACGTTGCAATCGGGGCCGGGCGGCACCGCCCAATAGCCGCCGGTGATCACCGCGTCGCGCAGCGCCGGCGTCAGCGCGCGCTGGGGCTGATCGAGCGGGCGCGTCGAAAGCCGGAGATAGACCGCGCCGCCCTTCTCGGCCTGCATGTGACGGAAGCCCCAGGCCATGATCGCCGCCAGCTCGTCGACATAGGCGGGCTCGAACGCGGCGAGGCCGTCGGCCGCCATGCCGATCAGCGGCGTGCCGACCGATTGGTGCGCGCCGCCCTCGGGTGCCAGCGTGATGCCCGAGGGTGTGGCCACGAGCATGAAGCGCGCGCCCTGATAGAGCGCGTAGGTGAGCGCATCGAGGCCGCGCGCGATGAAGGGATCGTAGAGTGTCCCGACCGGCATGAGCCGCGTGCCGAACAGCTCGTGCGAGAGGCCGAGCGCGCCGAGGAGGATGAACAGGTTGTTCTCGGCGATACCCAGCTCGATGTGCTGGCCGGCGCGCGTCATCTTCCAATGCTGGGCCGAAACCACGCCTTCGTGCTTGAACACGTCCTCGCGCTCGAGGCGGCTGTAGAGGCCGCGCCGGTTCACCCAGCCGCCGAGATTGGTCGAGACGGTCACGTCGGGCGAGGTGGTCACGATGCGCCGTGCAAGCTCGCTGTCGGCGCGGCCGAGCTCGTTCATGACGCGCCCGAAGCCCTCCTGCGTCGACATGCGCGGCGTGATGTCGACCGCGAGCGTCTCCGGCACCTCGACCGCGGGCGCCGCATGCCGGCGCGGATATTTCTGCGCGAAGGGAACGGCGGCGAGGAATTGCTTGATCCGCGCCGGCGGCAGATCGAGGCCGGCGAAGGCGTCCCACTCGGCGCCGTCGGGGATGCGCATCGTCTTGCGGAAGCCGGCCATCTGCGCCTCGTTCATGAGGCCGGCGTGATTGTCCTTGTGCCCGGCGAAGGGCAGGCCATGGCCCTTGATCGTGTAGCAGATGAAAGCCGTGGGCTTGTCGTCCGGGACGGCGTGGAAGGCCTCGAGCACGGTTTCGAGATCGTGGCCGGCGAGGTTGGTCATGAGCGCGTGCAGCGCGTCGTCGTCGAGCTTGTCGAGCAGCGCCTTGATCCCGCGCTTGTGGCCGATGTCGGCCTGCAAATGCGCGCGCCAGCCCGCCCCGCCCTTGTAGACGAGCGCCGAATACACCGAGTTCGGGCAGTCGTCGATCCATTGGCGCAGCACGTCGCCGTCGGAGCCGGCGAAGGCGGCCTCGAGCTTCTTGCCGTACTTCAGCGTGACGACGCGCCAGTCCATCGCCAGGAACATGCGGTCGATGCGGTAGAACAGGCGGTCGGAGACGACGTTGTCGAGGCTCTGGCGGTTGTAGTCGATGACCCACCAGACGTTCCGGACGTCGTGCTTCCAGCCTTCGAGCATCGCCTCGTAGATGTTGCCTTCGTCGAGCTCGGCGTCGCCGGCGATGGCGACCATGCGGCCCTTCGGCTGCGGCAGCATGCCCTTGTCGGCGAGGTAATCCTGCACCAGCGCCGCGAAGCTGGTCATGGCCACGCCCAAGCCAACCGAGCCGGTCGAGAAATCGACGTCGTCGGCGTCCTTGGTGCGCGAGGGGTAGGCCTGGGCGCCGCCCAAGGCGCGGAAGCGCTCGAGTTTCTCCTTCGACTGGCGGCCGAACAGGTATTGGATCGCGTGAAAGACCGGGCTCGCATGCGGCTTGACCGCGACGCGGTCCTCGGGCCGCAGCACGTTGAAATAGAGCGCCGTCATCAGCGTCGCGACCGAGGCCGAGGAAGCCTGGTGGCCGCCGACCTTCAAGCCGTCGCGGCTTTCGCGCAGATGATTGGCGTTGTGGATCGTCCAGGTCGAGAGCCAGAGGATCTTCTTTTCCAGCGCCGCCAGCTCGGGCAGCGGATCGTTGTCGCCGGCGCCTCCGACGCGCATCGCGCCCGCGGCCGCGGTCTCCTTGGGGTTGGGTCCCTTCTCCATGTCGCTTCGCGGCTCCTCCCTGCCCCCGGCATTATAGCCGAGGTTTGCGGCGCGGAAGGCCGCCCCTTGCTCGCGCCGACCCGCGCGACCATTTAGGCCTCGGGCGGACTGGCGCCCCGCCCGGCCTGTTGCTATAAGCGGCGCCCTCGCCGACGCGCCTTTGGCGCTGACGCGCCGTGGGCGCTTCTGGCGTTCCGCTGTTCCGGCGTAGCTCAGTGGTAGAGCAAGCGGCTGTTAACCGCTGGGTCGTAGGTTCGAATCCTACCGCCGGAGCCAATTGTCTGCCGAGGGACCGGACCCGCGCCTGGGGCCGGTCCCTTCGCGTTTCGGGCGCCTACTGCGCGCAGGCTTCGAGCACGCGGCGGAGATTGTCGGCGTAGGGCGCGATCGTCGCCGGGACGCTGCCGGCGGCGAGATTGAACTCCACCGCCGCCGCGTAGTGGCGGAGCCAGATCGCGGCGCGCGGCGTCTTCGTCCCGAGATCGGCCGCGGTCATGGGGATCTCGAGGATGCTGGCCAGGTCGTCTCGCCGCTCGCGGAACAGCAAGCCGTCCTGCGGCGGCTGGTCGTCGAGGCGGAAGCGCGTGCGCACCCCGAAGGTGCCCTCGCCCTCGGCGCGAAACGCGAGCGCAGTGCCGGATTTGCGGTCGAAGCCGCGGGCCACCGCGCGCAAGCGGCGCTCGCCGGCGATGATCGTGCATTCGAACGTGACCTCGACCGCGAGCTGCTCGCCGCCGAAAATCGTCTGCGTCCGCAACGTGCGCTCCTCGGCCACCCGGTCTTGGGTGTCCGACATCGACCAGATGGCGCCCGCCGTCTTGGCCGCCTCGGCGGCGAGCCGATACCAGCTCTCGGGCCGCGCCGTGCGCGCGCGCGACAGCCGCTCGGCCTCGGCCTTGCGCTCGGCGGCGGCGCGTTCGTCGGCGCCCTTGCGCCCCTCCTCCGCCGCACGCTCGGTCTCCGAGATCCGCGTCCTCTCCTCCGCAGCCTTGCGCTCCGCGTCCGCGTCCGCGCGTTTCTGCTCGGCTGCGCGCTGTTCCTCGGCCGCCTTGCGCTCGGCCTCTTCCCTACGGCGGCGCTCCTCCACCGTCTTGCGCTCGTCTTCGGCACGCTTGGCGCGCTCCTCGGCGGCCTTGCGGTCGGCTTCCTCGGTGCGCCGGCGCTCTTCGCTCGACATGCGCTCGCGCTCGGCGCGTTTCGCGCGCTCCTCGGCGGACTTGCGCTCGGCTTCCTCCTTGCGCCGGCGCTCCTCGTTGGCCTTGAGCTCGGTTTCGGCGCGCCGGGCACGCTCCTCGGCGGCCGTCTTCTCGGACTCAATGCGCTTCTTCTCCGCGTCGAACGCCTTGCGCTCCGCGGCCGCCTTGCGCTCCGCCTCCTCGCGCGCGGATTTCTCGTGCGCGGCTTTGCGCTCGGCTTCCTCGCGCAGCAGGCGCTCGGCGGCAAGCCCGCGCTCGACTTCGATGCGCCCGGCATCGGTGGCGCTGCGATCGCGCGACGGCGAATCGGAGCGCCGCACCATGTCGGTCACGAGCGGATTGTTCGAACCGGCCCCCGGCTTGGCGGGCGGGGGCAGGAACGCCGGGGGATAGACCGCGCGCGAAATCACGTCGGCGCGGTCGGGCGAGGTCACCATGAGGTGCAGGATGAAGCCGGCGTCGCCCTCGATCTTGTAGATCGGGTCGCGCCGCTTCGCCGAGACAACCAGGCTGAACCGGTGATCGACGAGATGGCCGCGCTTGAGCGATCCGCCGCCCTCGACCACGGCATATTCGGCCTCGGTCAGGTGCACGAGGCGCAGGCCGCCCCAGACCGCGATCAGCGAATTGACCTCGCCGCTCTCCTCGCCCGATTTGCGGAACGCATAGACCGCCGCGCCGGCGCCGTAGCGCTCGCCGATCGCCTGGATGACACCGTCGAACTCGTCCCGCTTCAGGGGATAGCTGCGCCGGCTCGAGATCGCGTAGACGATGCGGCCTTCCGCATCGATGTTGTAGCCCGTGGTCTTGACGTAGGCGGCGTCGCCTTTCGTCGCCTCGGCCGTGCCGGACACGCACCATTTGAGGCCGGCGAATATGCTCGGCGCGCAGACACCCATGCGCGCCGCGTGCATGGTGTGCGGATCGAACAGCGCGATGCCGTCGATCTTGAACGCATCGCGGACGCGCGCCGCGGGCGGATCCTCGGCGCGATCCGTCTCCGCCTGCGCCCCCGCGGCAATGATGAGGCTCGCGATTCCGTAGACGAGCGCCGCAAGAAGTCGTCCGCTCATGCGCCCTTGCCCAAGCCTGCTCGTCGCCACCTATGCGCTACGACGGCCCGATTAAAGGGCCATTAAGCGTTGCCGTTTCCAGCGGGTTTCCGCGGGCCGCGAACGCCCGCTCGGCTCCTGCTTTTAGGAGCAACGCAGCGAAATCGCTAGGACGAATTCGGATGTGAGTCCGGTTCGCGCGCAAATTTCCAGAATCGGTCTCGCGCCCGTCTCCCCTGGTCTCGAGACGCCGAGCCTACGCCGCCGCGACCTCGCCCTCGACGGCCCGGCGCAGCGCCGCACGCGCGAGCAGGCGCGTGGAATCGAGGGTGGGCAGCGGGGAATTCGCGTCGCTCATGAGCAGCGGGATTTCGGTGCAGCCGAGGATGACGGCGCCGCAACCCTCGGCCTTCATCCGCCCGAACACGCGCTGAAAGTAGGCGACCGCCTCGGGTTTGAAGACGCTCAAGACCAGCTCCTCCATGATGATGCGATTGATCTCTTCGCGCTCCTCCGCCAAAGGCCGAATGCATTCGAGACCGCGCGCCGCGAGCTTCGCCGGATAGATCTTGCTTTCGACCAGCCAGCGCGTGCCGGTGAGGCCGAGGCGCCGGAACCCGCGCGCGGCCGCCTCGGCGGCGACGGTCTCGGCGATATGCAGCCAGGGCCGCGGCGACCGCGCCTCGATGTAAGGCAGCGCCTGATGGATCGTGTTGTCGGGGCAGATCAGGAAATCGGCGCCGATCTTCGCCAGCTTGCCGGCCGAAGCGAGCATCAGCTCGCCCACACCCTGCCAATCGCCGCGATAGATGCAGCGCATGTAGTCGGCCAGCGAGTGCGTGTGCATCGACACTTCCGGATGCGCATGCGGCCCGAGCAGCCCCGCGCCTTCGACGCAGATCGTGCGATAGCAAAGCGACGCGCCTTCGGCGGAGCAGGCGACGATGCCGATGTGCTGAGGCATGGCGGTTTCGTCCGCGGCTGGGACCGATCATCGCTGGATTATTCTCGCGGCGCCAACCTGTCCATCCGTTCCTTGAGAGCCGCTGCCAGCACAGGACAAAGAAAAGGCCGGTCCCATTTCGGGGGCCGGCCTCCTTGGCACGCGCTCGGGTCGAAAGCGTGCCGCCGCTTGTAGAGCCTTCGCCGATCAGGCGCTGTAGTACATCTTGTACTCGACCGGATGCGGCTGGTGCTCGAACGCGTAGACCTCTTCCCACTTGAGGTCCATGTAGCTGTCGATCATGTCGTCGGTGAAGACGTCGCCCTTCTTCAGGAACCCGCGGTCCTTGTCGAGCTCGGCGAGCGCCTCGCGCAGCGAGCCGCACACGGTCGGCACCTTGCGGAGCTCCTCGGGCGGCAGATCGTAGAGGTTCTTGTCGATCGGGTCGCCGGGGTGGATCTTGTTCTGGATCCCGTCGAGGCCCGCCATCAGCATCGCGGCGAAGGCGAGATAGGGGTTCGCCGTCGGATCCGGGAAGCGCACCTCGACGCGCTTGCCCTTGGGGTTCGACACCACCGGGATGCGGCACGAAGCCGAGCGGTTGCGCGCCGAGTAGGCGAGCAGCACCGGCGCCTCGAAGCCCGGGATCACGCGCTTGTAGCTGTTGGTGCCGGGATTGGTGAAGGCGTTCAGCGCGCGCGCGTGGCGGATGATGCCGCCGATGTAGTAGAGCGCGGTTTCGGAGAGATCGGCATAGCCGTTGCCGGCGAAGAGGGGCTTGCCGTCGCGCCAGAGCGATTGGTGCGTGTGCATGCCCGAGCCGTTGTCGCCGTAGATCGGCTTCGGCATGAAGGTCGCGGTCTTGCCCCACTTATGCGCGACCATGCTGACGCAGTACTTGTAGACCTGCATCGCGTCGGCGCATTTGACGAGAGTCCCGAACTTCAGCCCGAGCTCGTGCTGCGAGGCGGCGACCTCGTGATGGTGCTTCTCGGTCTCGAAGCCCATCTGCTCGATCATCGCCAGCATCTCGGAGCGCATGTCCTGCGCGCTGTCGACCGGCGGCACCGGGAAGTAGCCGCCCTTGACCGGCGGCCGGTGGCCCATGTTGCCGGCCTCGTATTCGGCGCCGGTGTTGTAGGGGCCTTCCTCTGAATCGACCTTGTAGAAGACGTGATTCATCGAGACGTCGAAGCGCACGTCGTCGAACACGAAGAACTCGGCCTCGGGCCCGAAGAAGGCGGTGTCGGCGATGCCGGTCGCCTTGACATGGGCCTCGGCGCGCTTGGCGATCGAACGCGGGTCGCGCGTATAGCCCTGGCCGGTCGAGGGCTCGATCACGTCGCAATAGATGACCAGCGTCGGCTGCGCGGTGAAGGGATCCATCGTCACCTGGTTGGCATCCGGCATCAGCGTCATGTCGGATTCGTTGATGGCCTTCCAGCCGGCGATCGACGAGCCGTCGAACATGATGCCGTCGGTGAACGCGGCCTCGTCCATCGTGCGCGGCACCTGCGTCAGGTGCTGCCACTTGCCCCTGGGATCGGTGAACCGCAGGTCGACGTACTGGACGTCCTTGTCCTTGATCATCTGGATGATGTCTTTGGCCGTGGTCATGGCTTTGGCTTCCCCTTGCTTGAATGCGCCTTGCTTTTGCGGAAACGGAACGGCGGGCGCGATGAGGCGAAACGGCGCGGACGAGCCTTCGGGCCGGTCTAGACCGCCTCGTTGCCCCGCTCGCCGGTACGGATACGGATGACGTCTTCCACTGACGAGATGAAGATCTTGCCGTCGCCGATGCGGCCGGTCTTGGCGGCCTGCATGATCGCTTCGACGGCGCGGTCGACCATCGAGTCCTCGAGCACGACTTCGATCTTCACCTTGGGCAGGAAATCGACGACGTATTCCGCGCCGCGGTAGAGCTCGGTGTGCCCCTTCTGCCGCCCGAAGCCCTTGGCCTCGGTCACGGTCAGGCCCTTGATGCCGAGATCGTTGAGCGCTTCCTTCACCTCGTCGAGCTTGAACGGTTTTATGATCGCTTCGATCTTTTTCATTGATCGCCTTGATGATGTTGGCGCGGCCCAGCCGACGCCGGGCCGCGGCGCATCCTGTCGATGCACGGACCATGCCAGGGGTTAACGAGGCTGCGAATCA
Organism: Alphaproteobacteria bacterium; assembly: GCA_036555425.1. Lineage (GTDB taxonomy): Bacteria > Pseudomonadota > Alphaproteobacteria > Bin65 > Bin65 > SBBV01. The sequence goes on from DATBLL010000166.1 coordinate 19,831, forward strand.
AGAGCAAGCCGGGACGCCGATCCCTCGCGATGTCGTCAGATTAGGCAAAAAACCGCACGCTTCATAGGCATTCTGCTCGGCAAGGCACCAATTTCCGCCGCTGATCGTGTCAGGAGAGAACGCCGCGGATACGTTTCAGCGCCTCCCGAATGTTCTCAGCGCTGTTTGCATAGGAAAAGCGCAGGTATCCCTCGCCATGCGCGCCGAAGGCCGTGCCGGCGATGGTGGCGACCCCGGCCTCGTTGAGGAACAGGTCCTGCAGCGTGCGCGCGTCCTTCTTGGTGCGGACGATGTTGGGGAACGCGTAAAAAGCGCCGCCCGGCTCGACGCAGCCGACGCCCGGGAGCGCGTTGAGGCCTTCGACGATGATGCGCCGGCGTTCGGCGAAGGCGTCGCGCATCACGCCGACCGAATCCTGCGGGCCCTCGAGCGCGGCAATGCCGGCCCATTGCGCGGCGGCGTTGACGCAGGAGTGGCAGTTGATCGCCAGGCGTTCGGCCTGGTCGACGAGCGATTTCGGCCACACGCTCCAACCGAGCCGCCAGCCGGTCATGGCGTAGGTCTTGGACCAGCCGTCGAGCACGATGAGGCGGTCGGCGAGCGCGGGATAGCGGAACAGCGTCGCGTGCTCGCGGCCGTCGAACAGCAGGCGGTGATAGATCTCGTCCGACATCACCGCCACTTGCGGGTGGCGCTCGAGGCCCTTCGCCAGCTTGTCGATTTCGCTCTTGGGCACGACGCCGCCGGTCGGGTTGGCCGGGCTGTTGAGGATCATGAGCCGCGTCCGGGGCGTGATCTGCGCCAGCACCGCCTCGGCATCGAAGGCGAAGCCGGTCTTCTCGAGCAGCGCGATCGGCACCGGCATGGCGCCGCTGAACTTGATGACCGATTCGTAGATCGGGAAGCCCGGGTTGGGATACATGATCTCGGCGCCCGGCTCACCGAACATCAGGATGGCGAAGAACATCGTCACCTTGCCGCCGGGCATGATGAGCACGCGCTCGGGGCCGACCTCGACGCCGTGCTGGCGCTGGATGTAGCCGGCCACCGCCTCGCGCAGCTGCGGGATGCCGGCGGCCGGCGTGTAGCCGTGGTGCCCGTCGCGCAACGCCTTCGCCGCGGCCTCGACGATGTGCGGCGGCGTTTTGAAATCGGGCTGGCCGATGCCGAGATTGATGATCTCCTTGCCCTGGCGGCGCAGCGCCTCGGCCCGCGCCAGCACCTCGAAGGCCGACTCGGTGCCGAGCCGCGCCATGCGCTCGGCCGGCTGCAATTTCGCGGCGATTGCGTGCATTGTCTTCCTCCCGCGGCGCGGACTATACGGATCGGCGGCTGCTGGCAAGCCCGCGACTGGAAGCTGGCGCTCCACCCACAATGCCCCCTAGTCGATGCGCCCGGATAAATTAAGGAGATTCCCTTTGTCCGTGTCGATCACGCAGGACGGCCTCAGCACACTGCTTGCTGAGTTCAGTCTGCGCAATGTAATGCGCCTTATCGAACTCACTGCACGTTGGGTCGCACCTGAAACAGTCAAGCTCCTTCCCGTGTGGTACCCGGAGCATGCGAGGGGTGCCCCGTTTTACAAAGACAATTGGAGTGCGCCACAAGGAAACAAAACCAGGCGCACTGGGGAGAGTAGGCACAAACATGAAGGAAACGTGCACGCCAATAAGGCTTTAACGTACGCACTTGGGCTTCGAGCCAAACATCGAAGCAATTGGTCCTGCTGTCACATTTGGGGTGTCGACGACGCGCGCTTTCAAGAATCAAACGTGGTTGTGCAAGACCATCGCTACTTCTCCTGTGTCGCAAACATGGTCTTGTTGCCCACACCATTGAAGGCGTTCACTGATACAGTTCCCGATGTGAAGCTGATGCTGCGCGT
>DATBLL010000170.1:0-5159 GCA_036555425.1 Alphaproteobacteria bacterium
GGCGGGAACCGTGCAAAGCGCGATCCCGACCCATTGCAGCGCGATCGGCATGGTGGCCAGCGCCTTGTTTTCCGCCAGCATGTGGCCGACCAGCGCCGACGCGCTGACGTTCAGCAGGTTGGTGATGGCGACGATGGCCCAGCACACCGCCAGCAAGCTCAAGTTGCGGCGGAAATGGGGAACGGCGTTCATGTCATTCTTGCCCGCCGGCGGGCGCGCCCCGGACAAGCCGGGGCCGCGGCGAGCAGGTCCTTCGAATGGTTCAACCGATGCAGCCTTTTAGCGTGGCTTTCAGATCGATCAAGGTCTGCGACAGCACGACCGCCATGAGCAGGCAGTCCGGCTCGGGCCCCCGCCGCACCAGCGGCAGCAGGAGCTGCTCGAAGGGATAGCGCCCGCCCTGATAGTTCAGCGTGACCGCGGAATAGACCGGCGCCGCGCGCTGGAACGCGCGGCGGCAGCTTTCGATCAAATGGTCGCGGAACCAGGCCGGGCGCAAATCCGCGCTGGTCTTGCCGCGCACGAAGCCCAAGCCCTCCATCCGCATCGCCTCGCCCGCCAGGCGCACGACCAGCGCGCGGTCGCCGCCCGCGCCCTTCCTCTCCAGCACGGCCAGATCCGAGAGTGCATAGGCGATCCGCTCGGGACGCAGCCGATCGTAGGCGAGCCAGCGCGCCGGCTGCCGCTCGGTCTCCCAGTAGGCGTGGAGCCGGCGCAACCGCTCGTGGCCGATCTCTCCGAGCGGTCTCTCCTCGGCGGCGAAGGCATTTTCGAACATATGTTCGGAAATCGTTGTTCCGTCGCGGGAAATGCGACGCGAGCATAAAATTGGGCCTGCTACCGAAAGTCAAAATACTTTTTGACCTACCCGCTTTGATCGGCGTGCAGATCGCGGCTCAGCCGGCGCCGAGCGCGCGGCCGATGATGATCTTCTGCACCTCGCTCGTCCCCTCGTAGATCTGGCAGACGCGCACGTCGCGATAGATGCGCTCGACCGGGAAGTCGGCGAGATAGCCGTAGCCGCCGTGAATCTGGATGGCGGCGGAGCACACGCGCTCGGCCATTTCGCTGGCATGCAGCTTGGCCATGGCCGCCTCGGTGAGGCAGGGCTCCCCGGCGTCGCGCAAGGAGGCGGCGTGGTGCAGCATCTGGCGCGCCACTTCGATCTCGGTCGCCATCTCCGCGAGGCGGAAGCCGATCGCCTGGTGGCCGATGATCGGATGGCCGAACTGCTTCCTCTCCTTGGCATAGGCGAGCGCCGCCTCGAAGGCCGCGCGCGCCATGCCGACGGCCTGCGCCGCGATGCCGAGCCGGCCCGCCTCGAGATTGGCGAGCGCGATGCGATAGCCCTCGCCCTCTTCGCCGAGCCGGGCCGAGCCGGGCAGGCGCAGGTCCTCGAATTGCAGCGCGCAAGTGTCCGAGGCGCGCTGGCCGAGCTTCTGTTCCTTGCGCAGCACCCGATAGCCGGGCGCATCGGTGGGCACGAGGAAAGCGGTGATGCCGCGCTTGCCGGCGCCGGGATCGGTGACGGCGAAGGCGAGCACGACATCGGCGATGCTGCCCGAGGTGATGAACTGCTTGGTGCCGTTCAGCACGTAGCCGTTGCCGTCGGGGCGCGCGCGGGTCTTCAAGTCCGAGGCGTCGGAGCCGGCCTGCGGCTCGGTCAGCGCGAAGGCGCCGAGCATCTCGCCCCGGGCAAGCGGTTTGAGCCACTGCTCCTTTTGCTCGCCCGTGCCGAAGCGTTCGATCGCAAGGCAATCGGGCGCATTGTTGACCGACATAATGGTCGAAACCGCACCGTCGCCGGCGGCGATCTCCTCCATCGCGAGCACGTACGAGAGGTAATCCGCGCCCGCCCCGCCCCATTCGGGCGCGACCGTCATGCCCATGAAGCCGAGGCCGCCCATCTCGCGCAGCAGGCCGAGCGGCGGCTCGCCCGTGCGGTCGCGTTCGGCCGCGCCGGGCACGAGCTTCTCCTGCGCGAAGGCCCGCGCGCTGTCGCGGATCAGGATCTGCTCTTCGCGGAGAATCATCGCCGCCTACCACCGCAATTCCTGGCCATCGTAGTTGAGAAAGTGGCCGTTGTAGTGGGGCTCGAGCCGGTCGACCAGCGCGCGCAACGCCTCGACGCTGGCCGCGACCGGGATCGGCGCCGCCGCCGTGCCCATGTCGGTGCGCGCCCAGCCCGGGTGCACCGCGACGCAGGTGATGCGCTTCGGAATGAGGTCGATGGCGAGGCTCTTCACCACCATGTTCAGCGCCGCCTTGGACGAGCGGTAGAGATAGCGGCCGCCCGAGAGATTGTCGGCGATCGAGCCGGCGCGGCTCGACAGGAACAGCATGATGCGCCGGCCCGAGGCGGCGACGTGCGGCACGAACGCCTCGGCCACGCGCAGCGGTCCCATCACATTGACGCGCAGCATGTGCTCCCAATGCGCGTAGTCCACGTCGCCGAGCGACGTCTTCGTGTTCGCGCTGATGCCGGCATTGTTGACGAGGAGATCGATCGGCTCGCCGGCGAGCGCACGCGCGACCTCCTGAATTTCGTCGGGGCGCACGACATCGAGCCGGTGCAGGCGCACATCGCCGGCCAGTGCCCGGAGCGCATCGGCGCCCGCCGGCTCGCGGCAGGTCGCGTGCACGCGCCACCCCTGCGCGGCGTATTGCTTCACCAGTTCAAACCCGATGCCGCGATTGGCGCCGGTGATGAGGATGGTCGGCATCGACGGCTATTCCTCGTCGCTCTTGCGCTTGAAGCGCGGGTGGCTCGGCGCCGGCCCGCAGAAGTGGCTCAAGTCGCGGTCGGGCTCAGCGAGAAACGCCGCCAGCGCCGATTGCGCGCAACTCTGGTCGCTGGCGTCGTGCGAGGCCGCGCGCACGAGGACGAGCTGGGCGCGCGCGAGCGAACGCGCCGTGACGATGGCCCATTCCGGCGGCGTCGCGATGTCGAACCAGCCCGAGACGACGAGCGTCGGGATCTCGCTCCTGATCGGCGCGCGGTCGAGTGCCGGCGCCTTGCGCGGCGACCAGATGGGGCAAGGCTTGACCGCCAGCGCATAGTTCAGCCATGGGGCGAGATGCGGCAGGCGCCGGGCAGCGCTGCGCTCCTCGCTGTCGTCGGGATCGGGCGTGTCGTTGCAGTCGACGAGATAGGAGATGCCGGCCGTGACGAACGGCCCATAGGAGACCTGGTCCCAATCCGCGATGGGCTCGGTGAGCGCTTCCGGCCTGCCGTCGGCGATGCGGTCGACGATCCAGGGCAGCTTGGCGACGCCGTCGGCCGTGTAGAGCAGGCTGTCGACGATGGAGAGGAAGATCACGTCGTTGACCTGGAAGACCTTGGGCGGCAGCAGCGGCGAGGGATCGCTCTTGACCGCCGCCGGCTGCGCGCGCAGCTGCTCGACGACCTGCTCGAAACGGCGGCGGAAATCGGGATAGTCGGCGCGGCACTCTTCGTCCTTCTCGCAGGCGTCGAAGATGCGCTCGAGCGTATCGGTGAAGGCCGAGGCCATGTTGAGCCGGCCCGCGACCTCGGGCGGATAGGCGCCGTCGAGGATCGCGCCGCGGACGCCCGCGGGATTGCGGCGCATGACCGTGAGCGCCACGCGCGTGCCGTAGGACTGGCCCCAGAGGATCAGGCTCTTCGCGCCGAACTTGGCCTTGATCGAGAGCACGTCGTCGGCGTTGGCGTTGGTATCGTAGGCCAGGAGATCGTTGCCCTCGCGCGCGAGCCGGTCGCGGCAGGCGATCATCGCGGACTTGGCGCGATCGAGATTCATCGGATCGTCGCGCGTCGCGTCGATCTCGGGGCATTCCAGGGCCGGGCGCGCGCCGCCGACGCCGCGCTGATCGTAGACGATGAGGTCGCGGCCCTGGAGCCAGGGCAAGTCCTTGAACTTGCCCTTCCACATCTCGGCGAAGCGCTTTTCGGTGTAGGCGATGGCGCCCGGGCCGCCGCCGATCAGCAATACCGGATCTTCGTGCTTCGGGCGCTCGGGCGCTTCGAAGACCAGGATCGGCAGCTTGATCAGCCGGCCGCCGATGCGGGCTCGATTCTCGGGCACATAGAGGTCGTAGCAGACCATCGTGCGCCCGCTCTCGGTCGTGAAGCCGCAGGCGCGCGGAACAAGCTCGGTGCGGGCTTCGGGGCCGGAGAGGCGGTCGAGCAGCCAAGGCCGCTCGAAGACGTAAAGATAGCCGCCCGCCCCGGCGGCAATCAGAACGAGGGCGACGGCGGCTATTGTCTTACGACGCATCGGCAAACCAAGCCCACATCAGTCCTTGTCGCCCCCGCGAAAGCGGGGGCCCAGACGCTCGGCGGGTGCCGAGCTTGTTGTCAAGTCGCGCGAGGCGCGATTTGGCGATAAGCAACGCACTCGCGTTGCGACCGCGTCGCTGGAGGGATGAGTCCCCGCTTTCGCGGGGACGACAACGCGAATCTCTCGCCCCGCCGTTGTCGTCAGGTAGGCCTCAATTGATGCGCTCGATCGCCAGCGCCGTCGCTTCGCCGCCGCCGATGCAGAGCGAGGCAACGCCGCGCTTGCCGCCCACCTTGTCGAGCGCGTTCATCAGCGTCACCACGATGCGCGCGCCCGAGGCGCCGACGGGATGGCCGAGCGCGCAGGCGCCGCCGTGGATGTTGACCTTCTCGTGCGGCAGCGCGTGCTCCTTCATCGCCGCCATGGTGACGACGGCGAACGCCTCGTTGATCTCCCAGAGGTCCACGTCCTTGGCGCTCCAGCCGGCCTTCTCCAGGACTTTGCGGATGGCACCGACCGGCGCGGTCGTGAACCAGGCCGGCTCCTGCGCGTGCGTGCTGTGCGCGACGATGCGGTAGCGCGGCTTCAGGCCCCGTTTCTCGGCTGCCGAGAGACGCGTGAGGATGAGCGCCGCGGCGCCGTCCGAGATCGACGAGGAATTCGCCGGCGTCACCGTGCCGCCCTCGCGGAAGGCAGGCTTCAAGGTCGGGATCTTCTCGATCTTGGCGGTGAAGGGCTGCTCGTCGCGCGCCACTTGGCGCTCGCCGCCGCGATCCTTCACCGTGACCGGGACCAGCTCCCGCGCGAACGAGCCGTCTTCATTCGCCTTCTTCGCGCGCGTGAGCGAGGCGATGGCGAACCGGTCCTGCGCTTCGCGCGAGAAGGCGTACTTCTGCGCGC
>DATBLL010000191.1:0-3280 GCA_036555425.1 Alphaproteobacteria bacterium
CTGTTGCTTGGGGCCGCACCACGCGCACCCCGTTTGCACCTTCAGTCTGGAGGACAGCCACCGAACCGCAATCACCTCATCTCCGTGGTTCAAATCTGTGTTTCTGCTCCACCGCTCCTGTTCGATTCACCCGGACAGAACGCGCGCGTAGACGTCGCGATCCACGGTGCCGCCGGAGAGCACGAGGCCGATCTTCTTGCCGGCGATCCTGGCGCGCTCCTTGAGCGCGGCGGCGAGGGGCGCCGCGCCGGCGCCCTCGGCGACGTTGTGGGTGTCGGTGAAATAATGGCGCATCGCCGCCTCGATCTCGGCGTCGGAGACTTCGACGATGCGCGCGGCGCCGCGATTGATGCGTTCCACCGCCTCGGCCACCGGCACACGGCAGGCCATGCCGTCGGCCATGGTGTCGGCGGAATTGGTGGGGACGGGCTTCTTCGCCTTGAACGAGAGCGAATAGGTGGGTGCGTTCTCGGCGACGACGCCGACGACCTCGGTCTTGCGCCCGAGCGCGTCGCGCGCGGCGATCATGCCGCAAATGCCCGAGCCCAGGCCGATCGGCACATAGACGATGTCGAGATCGGGGACGGCGGAGAGGAATTCGAGGCTGTAGCTGCCCACGCCCTGGACCAGCGCGTCGTGGAAGCTCGGAAACGGGTGCAGGCGCCGATCGGCCGCGAGCGCCAGCGCGTGCTCGTAGGCGGCCTGGAAGTCGTGCCCGTGCTCGATCAACTCGGCGCCGAGCGCCTTCATCGCCGCGTTCTTCTCGCGGCTGTTGCCGTGCGGGACCACGATGACGGCCTTGAGCCCCGCGCGCCGCGCCGCGAAGGCCACGCTCTGGCCGTGATTGCCGCGCGTGGCGGCGATGACGCCGGTAACGCCCGACTCGCGCCGCTTCAAGCCGTCGACATAGACAAGGCCGCCGCGCACCTTGAAGGCGCCGAGGACGGTGTGGTTCTCGTGCTTGACCCAGACCTCCGCGCCCGCGCGCGCCGAAAGCAGCGGCCAGCAATACTGCGCCGTCGGCGCCACCGTCTTGTGCACGAGCGCCGCGGCCTCTTCGAGCGCGGAGCGGGTGAGGGCCTTGTTCATCGTTATCCTCGATGCGCGTAGATCGTGCCCGCCAGCACCAGCGCGGCGCAGGCGGCGAGCGGCAGCGTCATCGTCTCGCCGAGCAGGATCGCGGCGAGGACGAGGCTCGCCACCGGCTGCAGGAATTGCAGGGTGCCGATGCGCGCGATGCCGCCCCGGGCCAGCGCCCAATACCACAGGAGATAACCGAGCGAGGAGACGGCAAACGCAAGATAGGCGACCGCCGACCACGACGACAAGGTTCCGGCGCTCCAATCGATGCCGCCGGCGCGCCAGGCGAACAGCGGGAGGAGGGCGAGGCCGCCGATGGCGAGGCCCCAGAGCGTAACGCCCACCGCCGGAAGGCGCCGCGCCGCGCGCCCGCCGCCGACATAGCCGATCGAGGCGAGAAAGCCGGCGGCGAGGATCAAGAGATCGCCGATCCAGCTTTCGGCCGTCCCCTCGGCGATGCCGATGCGGAAATGCACCAGCGCGAAGGCGCCGGCGGCGGCGAACGCGGCGCCCAAGGCCCAGCGCCGGCTCGGCCAATGGCGCTCGACGGCGTGCGCCGTGAGCGCGGTGAACACTGGCTGCAGCGCCAGGATCAGCGCCGCGTGCGAAGCGGTCGTGTAGCCGATGCCGATGCTGAACAGCACGGGAAAGAGCACGAAGGCGCAGAGTCCGGCGAAGGCAAGGAGCGGGCGCGTACCGTCGCCCGCGGGGGTCGGCAGGCGCAGCGCCAGCATTAGGAACGGCGCCAGCAACGCCGCGAGCAAGGTACGCAGCATGCCGACCATCGCCGGATCGATGGTCTCGACCGCGATGCGGGTCGCGATCGGCGTGCCGCCCCAAATGAGCACGGCGGCGCCGGCCGCGAGCAGCACAGCGGCGCCCGGCGCCGCGCCGGCGGCTGCCTGGCTCATGGCAAAGGCACCCCGTACATGGCCTCGCCCTCGCGGATGAAGCCGTCGGCGCCGAACACCATCGCCTCCATCGCGCGGCTCCTCTGCCCGCCGCGCTCCGCGATGTAGAGGATCACGAGCTCGCGCCGCGCCGCGTCCCAGATTGCGCGGTCGAGCGTGAACGTCAGCGACGGCAATTTGCGCGCGCCGCTCCAATAGGCCTTGAGCATGTCGCGGCCGATAATGGTCGCCGTGCCCATGCGCTCGAGCGCCACGGGGCTGGTGAATCGGCCCTTGGGCGCGTAGTGGGCGACGATGGCGTCGATGTCGCGCCGATTCCAGGCCGCGATCCAGTCGCGCGCGAAGGCCTCGGCCGAGGCGCAGTCGTGCGGCGCGGTCATAGCTCGATCCAGCCGTCGAGATAGGGCGCGCATTGGCCGGCGATGGTCACGCGATCGCCGCGGTGGCGGCACCAGAGGGCACCGCCGCGCTTCGAGACTTGCCGCGCGAACATCTCGCTCTTGCCGAGCCGTTTCGCCCAATAGGGTATGAGCGTCGAATGGGCCGACCCGGTGACCGGGTCCTCGGGAATGTTGTGCTTCGGCGCGAAGAAGCGCGAGACGAAATCGCAGTCCTTGCCCGGCGCGGTGACGATGAGCGCCATGCAGTCGAGCGCAGCCACCTTGCCCATGTCGGGCTTGAGCGCGCGCACATCCTCTTCGCGCGCGAACACCGCGAAGCCGTCGCGCGCTGCCAGCACCTCGGCGGGCTTGGCGCCGAGCGCCGCCGCCACGTCGCCGATCGCGCGCGGCGCGGGCGGTCGCGACGGGAAATCCATCGCCAGCCGGTCGCCCTCGCGCGTGACCACGAGCCTGTCGCCGATCTTGGTGTGGAAGACGAGCGTCTCGCGCTTCACGCCGAGCGTGTTGAGCATGACCCAGGCCGTCGCGAGCGTCGGGTGGCCGGCGAGATCGATCTCGGCCACCGGCGTGAACCAGCGCAGCTCGTAATCCTCGCCGCGTGGGACGAAATACGCGGTCTCCGAAAGATTGTTCTCGGTCGCGATCGATTGCAGCAGCGCATCGGGCAGCCAGCGCTCGAGCGGGCAGACCGCCGCCGGATTGCCGCCGAAGATCTTGTCGGTGAAGGCGTCGACTTGAATGAGCCGGATACGCATCGCAACCCTCAGAGTTTGTGAGTTTTTGTTTGCGCGGGCGAGGGGAATTTGATTCGGTGGATCGAGACGGAGGTCTCGATGTCGAATGACGAGGAAGGTCTGTTCGGGGAGCTTGCGCGGCAGGACGCGCCGG
>DATBLL010000227.1:0-28619 GCA_036555425.1 Alphaproteobacteria bacterium
GGTGGCTGTAGAAGCGCGCCGGAAACGCCGCGCGGCCCAGCACCAGCGCGCCCACGTCCTTCTTCGCAGCACCCGCGATCGCGAGGCACTCGTCGATGGCCTCGGTCGGCACCCGCCCGCCGTCGATCTTCCGCCGCGTCATCCGCTCCTGCGCCACCGCCGCGACGAGCCTGTAATCGTCGTAAAGCGCGGCGCAGGCGTCGTGATAGCCCGAATGGACGCCGAGGATGAGCATGGAGCGCGGGAAAAAATCCGGAGGTGAGACTTATGCGGTCGCGCCGAATATTGCACGAACAGACGCGGGCACGCGAACGCGCGCGAAATATCGTGGTGGAAACAAGTAGTCTTCTCCTGACTCGTCTATCACTCGGATCATCTTGTGTTTGGCCGCCTTGGTGTCTCTCAGAGACACGTACACCTTACGCGGCGTGAGGGAGATTTCGTAGCCCTCATTGCGGAGGCACAGCACAAATTGCCTTTTGACGGCCCGCAGCCGTGGGCGCCGCAGGCCTGACGAGCGCCCCTCCTTCATCCGCCGAGCTTTTTCGCCAGCAATTTATTCACGATTTGCGGGTTGGCCTTGCCGCCCGTTGCCTTCATCACCTGGCCGACGAACCAGCCGATAACCTTCGCCTCGCCCGCCTTGTATTTCGCGACCTGCGCCGGGTTGGCGGCGATGATCTTGTCAATCGCGGCTTCGAGGGCGCCGGTGTCGGTGATCTGTTTCAGGCCCTTGGCCTCGACGATCGCGGCGGGGTCCCTCCCGGTCGCGAACATCTCTTCGAGAACATCCTTGGCGATGCGGCCCGAGATCGTGTTGTCGGCGATGAGATCGACGAGCTTGCCGAGCGCCGCGGCCGAGACCGGCGAGGCGCCGATGTCGAGCCCCGCCTTGCCGAGCCGCGCGAAGAATTCGTTGATCGTCCAGTTGGCGGTGAGCTTGGCGTCGCGGCCCTTGGCCACGGTTTCATAAAAGTCCGCGGTCTCCTTTTCCGCGACAAGCACGCCGGCATCGTAGGCCGAGAGCCCGTACGCGCGCATGAAGCGCTCCTTCTTGGCGTCGGGCAGCTCGGGCAGCCCGGCCTTGATCTCCTCGACCCATCGCGGCTCGAGCACGAGCGGCAGAAGATCGGGGTCGGGGAAATAGCGGTAGTCGTGCGCCTCCTCCTTGGAGCGCATCGGGCGCGTCTCGCCCTTGGCGCTGTCGAAGAGCCGCGTCTCCTGGTCGATCTTGCCGCCGTCTTCCAGCACCTCGATCTGGCGGCGCGCCTCGTACTCCACCGCCTGCTTCACGAAGCGGATCGAGTTCACGTTCTTGATCTCGCAGCGCGTGCCGTATTCGGCGCTGCCGGCGCGGCGCACCGAGACGTTCACGTCGGCGCGGAGATTGCCCTTCTCCATGTCGCCGTCGCAGGTGCCGAGATAGCGCAGGATCGAGCGCAGCTTCGCGAGATAGAGCCCGGCCTCCTCGGCGCTGCGCAGGTCCGGCTCCGAGACGATTTCCATCAGCGCCACGCCGGCGCGGTTCAAGTCGACGAAGGTGCGGCGCGGGTCCTGGTCGTGCAGGCTCTTGCCCGCGTCCTGCTCCAAGTGCACGCGCTCGATGCCGATGCTCTTGGAGCTGCCGTCCGCGAGATCGAGCACGAGCGCCCCCTTGCCCACCACCGGCTGCTTGTATTGCGAGATCTGATAGCCGGGGGGGAGATCGGGGTAATAGTAGTTCTTGCGGTCGAAGACCGAGCGGAGATTGATCTTGGCCTTCAAGCCGAGGCCGGTGCGGATCGCCTGCTCGACGGCCGTGCGGTTGATCACCGGCAGCATGCCGGGCATGGCGGCATCGACGAGCGACACCTGCGTGTTGGGCTCGGCGCCGAACGCGGTGGAAGCGCCCGAGAACAGCTTCGACTTCGCCGTCACCTGGGCATGGACTTCCATGCCGATGACGACCTCCCACTTCCCGGTGCGGCCTGCGAGGAGATTGGCGGACATATCCGATGCGATGCGCGTTTCGTAGGGGCGGGCCCCCGACCCGCCCTCTTCGCCCACGCATGGAACGTTTTTCCGGCGGTGAGGAAGGGGGCGGGTCGGAGATCCGCCCCTACATAGCCCATCGTGTGGCGACGTGCACCCAGCGCGAATGCCGCGCTAAACCCGCTTGTGCAGCCAGTGATCGATCCAGAGCAGGATGCCGTTGGCGATGGCGGCGGCGACGAAGAGGAGGAAGGCGACCGACATCATGGTTTCGACGTCGGCCAGGTTGATCGCGTTGATGACCATGAAGCCGAGGCCCTGCTTGCTCGCGAACATCTCGCCGATGATGACGCCGAGCAGCGTGAGCGAAAAGCCGACGCGGAGGCCGGTGACGATCTCGGGCAAGGTCGCGGGCACGATCACACCCATCACGGTCTGCCTCGTCGAGAGCCGCATTGTCTTTGCCGCCTTCAAATAGGCCGGCTTGATGTGGCGGATCGCGTTCATCGCGAAGATCGCGACCGGGACCACGCCGTGAATCGCGCCGAACGCGACCTTGGCCGAGAGCCCGAGGCCGAACACGAGCAGCATCACCGGATAGAGCGTCACCTTCGGCAGCGAATAGAGCGCCACCAGGATCGGCTCGCCGACCGCGCCCGAGAGCCGGTGCGCGCCGAGCCAGATGCCGATCGCAAGCCCCATGGCGTAGGAGAGCGCGAGGGCGAGAAGGAACGCGCGCCCCGTCTCCCAGGCATGGCCCGCGAAAAGCTCGCCCTTCGTGGTCAGCAGTTCGCCAACATAGGCGAGGGTCTGCGCCGGCGAGGTGAGCGCCGTCTCGCCGACGACGTGGTAGAGCGCCTGCCATGCGGCGAACAGCGCGGCCAGCACCAGCAGGATGTCGACGCTGCGCTTGGCGGCGGCGTTCATCGCCCCTGCCAGCGCTTCAAGAGGCGCTGCTCCCAGCCGTGCAGAAGCATGTTGAGCGTGATCACCACGACCATGACGAACAGCATCAGCGCGTACATGGTGCGGTTGTCGAAGTCGTTGTAGGCGTAGGCGATCGCATGGCCGAGGCCCGACGGCGCCAGGATGAACTCGCTCGCGATCACGCCGATGAAGCTGTAGGCGACGCAGAGCTTGACGCCGGTGAAGAGATGCGGCGCCGCCGCCGGCAGCTTCATCCGCAAGGCCGTCTCGAACTCGTCCATGCGGTGCATGCGCGCCACCTTGCCGAGCACGCGCGGCACGCGGTCGAGGCCGTTGATCGTGGCGATGCACATCGCGATCACGGCGAAGGCGAAGCCCATGAGGATAATGGGCAGCAGCGAGAGATCGAAGATCGCGATCAGCACCGGGTAGAAGATGAAGAACGGCACCGCGTAGTAGGTGGCGAAGAACGGCTCGAGCGCGCGGCGCAGGCGCTGCCAGCGGTGGATGAGGGTGCCGAGCCCGAAGCCCAGGACGACCGAGGATCCGAGCGCGGCCGCGACGCAGGTGAGCGTCTGCACGATGTCGCGCGTGGCCGTGCCCGAGGCGAGCAGGCGCGCCAACGCCGTCGCCATCTCCGAGGGCGGCAGCATCGTCTTATAAGGGATGCGGCCGGTGCGAATGAGAAGCTCGAGCAGCGCGACCAGCGCCACCAGCACGGCGAGGCGGATCCAGCCGATCCGGCTCATGCCTCGGCCGGAGCGGCGCTCTGGCCGAGCGCCTTCAGCGATTCGCCGCGCAGATGGTGCCAGAGCCGCGCCGTCACCTCGCCGAAGCGGCTCTCGCTCACGATCGTGCTGTCGCGCCCCTTCGGCCAATGCGTCTCGACGAGGTCGAGGAACCGCCCCGGCCGCGCCGACATCACGCCGACGCGGTCCGAGAGCATCGCGGCCTCGTCGAGCGCGTGGGTGATGAGGAGGATCGTGGCCCCGGTGCGCCGCCAGAGGCGCAGCACCTCGTCGCCCATGAGAAGCCGCGTCTGGGCATCGAGCGCGCCGAACGGCTCGTCGAGCAGGATGAGGCGCGGCTGCAGCACCAGCGTGCGCGCGATGCACACGCGCTGGCGCATGCCGCCCGAGAGCTGCGCGGGATAGGCCTGGCTGAAATCCTTGAGCCCCATGAACGCCAGCGCGTCGCCGACGCGGCGCTCGATCTCGGCCGCGGCGACGCCGGCGCGGCGCAGGCCGAAGGCGGCGTTGTCCCACACCGTGAGCCACGGAAAGCTCGCATCTTCCTGGAAGACGACGCCGATGCCGTCCGGCACCTGCCCCGCCACGCGCTTTCCCTCGAACGACACCGCGCCGTCGGTCGGCGTCTGCAGTCCCGCCAGCACTTCGAGCAGCGTGGACTTGCCGCAGCCCGAGGGGCCCACGACCGAGAAGAACTCGCCGCGGCGGAGATCGAGATCGACCGGCCCCAGCGCGTGCACCGGCCGGTATCCGGCCACGGCCGGATAGACACGCGTCACCCCACGCAGCTCGGCATGAAGATCGGGCACGGTTGCTCCGCCGTTGGTTCGGACTGCGCCCGCGGGCTTGTCCACTATTGCAGGTCCTTGGGCAGGAACGAGGCGTCGGTGAACTTGCTCCAGTCGATGTCTTCCTTGAGATCGCCGACCAACTTGAGGCCGCGCGCCATGTTCTCCATCGGCTCGCGTTCGAGTCTGCCCTCGCTCCAATAGCCGTTCTTTGCCAGCGAGATCGTCACTTTGCGGAGCACCTCCGGCGGCATCTTGGGGAAATGCTTCTCCAGCATCTTTGCCGCATCTTCCGGTTTCTCGTTCATGAAGCGCACGGCATCGCGCCGCGCCGCGAGCAACTTGCGGAGCTTCTCCGGGTTCTTGCGCATGAGGTCGCCGGTCGCGATGCCGACCGACTGGACCATCGGCGGCAGGTCGCGGCCCGCGTCGAGGATCACGCGCAGCTTATCGGCGCGCTGCGCCCAGACGACCTGCATCGTGATCGCCGCCTCGACGCTGCCCTTTTCGAGCGCCGTGAGGGCGCCGCCCAGGCTGCCAAGCGCCACGCGCTGCGCCTGCTCGGCCTTCAGGCCGCCCTTCTCCAGCGCCATGATTGCGAGGATCTCGGACAGCGATTTCGGATTGCTGAAACCGATCTTCTTCCCTTCGAGGTCCTTCAGCGACTTGATCGGCGATTCGGGCTTGACGACCACGACCACGTCGGCGACCGAGCGCGCGCCGACGTTGACGACGCGAATGTCCTGGCCCTCGCGAATCGCGGCGATGGCAGCGGAGAGCACGACTTCGCCGTAGCCCAGTCCGCTCGCTATCACATTTCGCACCGAGGTGCCGCCGCCGGCGCCCGCGATGATCCCGGTGATGTCGACGCCGGCTTTCTTGAAGTATCCACCGTCGATCGCGATGGCAAAGGGATTGCCGGCGAAAGCCACGCCGAATTGGGTGATGACGATATCCTCGGCCTTGGCGGGCGCCGCGATGAGAATCAACGCGGCGACGAGGCCGCTGCGCTTCAGCCGCATCATAGCTTCCTCCCTCGAAAGCGGCCGTTGCCCGGCCGCGTTGGGCGCCATGCTGCGCCGGGCGCAGCCGAGGCGCAAGCGGCTCGGCGCGGTTGGGCGCCAACCCACCGCCTAGACCCGCACCGCCCAATCGAGATCGGGCACGAACGCCTCCTCGATCGTCAGCGGGCGCGCGCTCAATCCCTGGGCGTGCGAATAGCGCAACGCGGCTTCGAGCGAGCGGCGGTTCTTGGCCAGGCCGTAGGGCCAATAGTCCTCGCCCAGCACGGCGCGGATCTCGGCCAGTTCGGCGGCGAGCCAGGGGACGGTGACGTTATAGGCGCCGATCTCCTCGAGCTCGCGAATCGCAATGTCCTTCGCCTGCCGAAACGCGGTGAACAGGCTGCTCGCGAGCCAGGGGTGCTTTCTCAGCAGCTCCTCGCGTACGACGAGGACATGCATGATCGGGAACAGCCCGGTCTTCTTGTAGTAGGCGCGCTCGGCCGCGCGGTAATCGGGGAAGAGCCGCGCCACATTGGGCGCCTTGCCGAAGCAGGACGGCATACGCGGCGATACCAGCGCATCGAGCTTGCCCCCGGCCAACAGCGCCGAGAGCGTCTCGCCGGGGCCGAGCGGCGTGAGCTTCACCTCGCGCGGCAGCTCGAGCGCCAGCTTCTCGGTGCGCCCAGCCTGCTCGAGGCCGCCATTGCGCCACTCGATCTCGCTCGGCTTGACGCCGTATTCGTCCTCGAGCAGGCCGCGCGCCCAGAGCGCCGCCGTCATCTGATATTCGGGCACGCCCACGCGCTTGCCGCGGAGGTCTTCGGGCCGCGCGATGCCGCGGTCGGTGCGGATATAGATCGCGGAATGGCGGAAGACGCGCGAGAGGAAGACCGGCAGCGCCCGATAGGGCGTTTTCCCGCGCGAAAGGGCGATGAGATAGGAGCTCAAGGAGACTTCGCAGGCGTCGAACTCCGCGCCGATGAGGGCACGGATGAACAGTTCCTCGAGCGCCGGCGTGAGGTAGCGCACCGCGCAGCCCTCGACGCGCACGCGCCCGTCCTTGATCGCGCGCACGCGGTCGTAGTCGCCGGTCGCGACGGAGATTTCGAGCACGTCAGTCCCCTCGCCCTGGGGCGAGGGGGTTAATTCCGCAGCTCCTGCGGCAGGAAGCTGCTGTCGACCATCTTCTTCCAGTCGACCTCGCCCTTGAGGGCGCCGACGATCTTGAGCGCCTTCAGCATCTCGTCCATCGCGGCGTATTCGAAGCCGCCGCGGCCCCAATATTTGATGCGCACGTTGTTGGCGACCGCGCTCTCGGCCACCGGCAGCGGCAGCTTGTCGTAGGATTCGGAGAGCAGCTTCGCCGCCTCCTTGGGATTGCTGTAGATGAAGTCGACGCCCTTCATGCGCCCGGCGATGATGGCGCGCAGCTTGTCCGGGTGCTCCTTCATGAATTTGGTCGAGGAGATGCCCACCGTCTGCGCGATCGGCGGCAGCTCGTCGGCGATCGCGAAGAGGACGCGATACTTGTCCTTTCGCGCCGAGTAGAGCGGGTCGATGAGCGAGGCCGAATCGACGGCGCCCTTGTCGAGCGCGGTCAGCCCGGCGCCGATGGTGCCGAGCGCCGGCCGCTCGACCTTGTCGAAAATGCCGTGCTTGTTGAGGACCATCGTGGTCAGGCTGTCGGTCACCGATTTGGGGCTGGTGATCGCGAGCTTCTTGCCGACGAGATCCTTGACGGTCTTGAGCGGCGAATCCGGCTTCACGACCCAGTAGATATCGGCCGCCGAACGCACGCCCATCATCACGATCTTGATGTCGGCGTTTTCCTGCATCGCGGCGACGGCGGCCGAGAGCGCCACCTCGCCGAACGGCAGGCCGCCTTCGAGCACGTTGCGCACCGTGGTGCCGCCGCCCTTCGAGGTGAGGATGCCGGTGATTTCGATGCCCGCCTCCTTGAAGAAGCCCTTCTTGATCGCGACCGCATAAGGCGTCCCATACATGAGGGCGCCCCAATGGGTGACCGTGATCTCCTCGGCCTTGGCGGGAATGGCGGTGAATGCAGTGGTGGCGGCGATGGCCGCGCCGGCGACGAGGGCCTGCGCACGCAGACGCGCACTCATGATGGTTCCTCCCGTTTGTTTATGCGGCCGATAGGGCCTGTCTATCCGCGTCCATCTTGGTGGGTTTCGCCGGCCGGCCGCAAGCCCCCGGCTGCGCAACCGAGGCATCAGGACGCGATCGTCGCCGGCAGCGCCTTGAATCCCGCGGCGCGCTCGAGCACCTCGGCGGCGCGCAGCAGCGTCTCCTCGTCGAACGCGCGGCCGATGATCTGCAATCCGAGCGGCAGGCCGTCGGCGGTGAGGCCCGCCGGCACTGATATGCCGGGGAGGCCCGAGAGGTTCACCGGCACGGTGAACACGTCGTTCAAGTACATCGCGATGGGGTCGTCCATCTTCTCGCCGATCGCGAAGGCCGGGCCCGGCGTGGCCGGCGTCAGGATCACGTCCGCCTGCTTGTAGGCCTGCTCGAAATCCTCGGCGATGCGCGCGCGCACCTTCTGCGCCTTGATGTAATAGGCGTCATAGTAGCCGGCGGAGAGCACGTAGGTGCCGATCAGCACGCGCCGGCGCACCTCCTTGCCGAAGCCGGCGCCGCGCGTCCGCTCGTACATGTCGATGAGGTTCTCGCCCTCGACGCGCAGGCCGTAGCGCACGCCGTCGTAGCGCGCGAGGTTGGAGGAGGCCTCGGCCGGCGCCACGATGTAATAGGCCGGCAGCGCGTACTTGGTGTGCGGCAGGGAAATGTCGCGCAGCTCGGCGCCGGCCGCCTTCATCCAGGCGATGCCCTGCTGCCACAGGGCCTCGATCTCGGCCGGCATGCCGTCGATGCGGTATTCCTTGGGGATGCCGACCTTCACGCCGCGGATGTCGCCGGTGAGCGCTTTCTCGTAGTCGGGCACCGGGCGCGGCACCGAGGTCGAGTCCTTGGGGTCGTGGCCGGCCATGGCGCGCAGCATGATCGCGGCATCGCGCACCGTACGCGTCATCGGGCCGGGCTGGTCGAGCGACGAGGCGAAGGCGACGACGCCCCAACGCGAGCAGCGGCCATAGGTGGGCTTCATGCCGATCGTGCCGGTGAGGGCACCCGGCTGGCGGATCGAGCCGCCGGTGTCGGTGCCGATGGCGCCGAGCGCCGCGCGAAACGCCACCGCCGCCGCCGAGCCGCCCGAGGACCCACCCGGCACGAGCTTCCGGTTGTCGCCCTTGCGCCGCCACGGATTCTCGACCGGGCCGAACGCGCTCGTCATGTTCGACGAGCCCATTGCGAACTCGTCGAGATTGGTCTTGCCGAGCATCACGGCGCCGGCGCGCCACAGATTGGCGGTGACCGTCGATTCGTAGGGCGGGACGAAATTGCCGAGAATCTTCGAGGCCGCCGTCGTGCGCACGCCCTCGGTGCAGAAGAGGTCCTTGATCGCAAGCGGAATGCCTTCGAGCAGGCCCGCCTCGCCCTTGGCGAGGCGCGCATCCGATGCCTTCGCCATCGCGAGCGCCCGCTCGGGCGTCTCGGTGATGAAAGCGTTGAGCGGGCGCGCCTCTTCCACGGCCTTGATGTGCGCCTCGGCCAGCTCGCGCGCCGAGAATTTGCGCGCCGCGAGGCCGGCGCGCGCGTCGGCGATGGAGAGGTGCGTCAGCGCCGCCATCGCGCGCTATTCCACCACCTTGGGCACGGTGAAGAAGCCGCGCGTGGGCTCGGGCGCGTTGGCGAGGATCTTGTCCTGGATGCCGCCGTCGGTGACTTCATCGGCGCGCATCGGCAGCGTCACCGCGACGACGCTCGTCATCGGCTCGACGCCGCGCGTATCGACCGCGTCGAGCTGCTCGACCCAGGTGAGGATGCCGGACAATTCGTTGGCGAGCGGCGCCAGCTCTTCCTCGGGCACCGCGATGCGGGCCAGGCGGGCAATGCGTTTGACGGCGGCGGTATCGAGCGCCATGGCGGTTCTCAACGGCGGAAGCGGGAATGCCCGGCTCGGGCGCGCGGAAGCTAACGCGCGCGTTCCGATGCCGCAAGCACATGCCCCTCGCCCTGGGGCGAGGGGAAAGGGGTGAGGGGGCGGACCTGCCCTTCGCGTCTTTAGCCACTCAACGCGCACGAGATGTCGGTTCCTGACATGAAAGTCCTCCCCCTCTCCCCCTGCCCCCTCGCCCCCGGGGCGAGAGGGATTCGACTCGCGCGCGGCTATCTGACAGTTCTTGCGCCATGGAGCGGACGCTCGACGAGTTGGCCCGGCTGCTGCCGCGCGGAAAGCGCGTTCTCGGCATCGACCTCGGGACCGAGACGATCGGCGTCGCCGTGTCCGACGCGTTGCTCGCGATCGCGACGCCGGTCGAAACCATCCGCCGCACGAAGTTCACGCGCGACGCCGAGCGGCGTGGGGCGCTCGTCGCGGAGCGCGAGGCCGGCGCCATCGTCTACGGCCTCCCGGTCAACATGGACGGCAGCGAAGGCCCGCGCTGCCAGTCCACGCGCGAATTCGCGCGCAACTTCGCCAAGCGCTGCCCCCTCCCCTACGCATTCTGGGACGAGCGCCTGTCCACCGCCGCGGTCGAGCGCATGCTGACCGAGGAGGCGGATATGAGCCGCAAGCGCCGCGCCGAAGTCGTCGACCGCGCCGCCGCCGCCTACATCCTGCAAGGCGCGCTCGATGCGCTGGCGAAGAGGCGCACGCAGTAAGCGCGATGTTTGCCGCGTAGGGACGCGCGCAGCGTGCCCCTACGCTGCGTTCAGCGCGCGGCCTCCTTGAAGAACCGCCAGATCGTTTCGGTCGCGTCGATGTCGCGATTGGTGGGGCCGATCCAGGAGACCGGGAGATATTGCGGGCCGCCGGGCCAGGTATGGCCGCCGCCCTCGACGCGCAGCAAGCGGACGCGGGCGCCGGCGCAGCGCGTAAACGCGATGTCCACCACGCGCGAGCCGTCGCCGCTGTCGCGGTCGGCCAGCGCGCGCGTGTCGGGCGGCGCTGTGCAGCGATTGTGCTGCGCCCAGAACGAGATCGTCCGCTCGGTCGACCAGATCGCGCCGCGCGTGCCGAACATCACGCGCACCTGGCCGCCCGCATAGGGCACGAGCGGATCGGCCGTGCCGTTGATGGCGAGGACCGCTACGGGCGCGCTCGGCCGGCAGCGCGGGCCGAGATCGGCCGGCATGGTCGCGGTGACCGGCGCCACGGCGGCGAAGACATCCGCGGCGTCGCAGGCGAGGCGGTAGCTCATGAAGCCGCCGTTCGAGATGCCGGCGGCGTAGATGCGGCGGCGGTCCAGCACCGTGACTTTTTCGCCGATGTCGGCCACCGCGGCGCGGATGAAGGCGACATCGTCGGCGCCGGACTCGCTGCGGCCGCGAAAAATGCGGCCGTCGTTCCACTGCCGCCCGATGCCCTGCGGATAGACGATGACGGCGCGTTCGCGCTTGCCGATCTCGTTGAAGCGGCTGAAGCGCACCATCTGCTCGGCCGTGCTGCCGCCGCCATGCAGCGCCACCACCAGCGGGAAGCCGTGGCCGCGTGCCGTCGTGCTGTCGGGGAGAAAGAGAATGTAGCTGCGGCGCGTCTGGCCGATCTCGATGCTGCGCGTCAGCACTTCAGCGAAGGCAGCGGCCGCGGGTACTGCGGCCAGGCCCCCGAGCATGACGGTCCCGAGGACCATGCGGCGGCACGGGCTCATGATGGCCTCCTCTCCTTCGCCTCCCCCGATTTGATACGGGACAGCCCGCGGATTCCATCGCCCGCGGCAGAGTTAACGGGCGGCGGAATCCGCGCCATGCGGCTTGCGGGTGCCCGTCGCCCCTCCCTATAAGCGCGGCTTCTGTCTTTGGGGATTCTGGGACTTCTGGGAGGGACCGATGCCCGGGCCGCTGGCCGGCATTCGCATCTTCGACATGACCCGCATCCTGGCCGGGCCGACGGCGACGCAGATCCTGGCCGATCTCGGCGCCGACGTGATCAAGGTCGAGCGCCCGGGCACCGGCGACGACGTGCGCGCCTGGGGCCCGCCCTATCTCAAGGACAAGGACGGCCGCGAGCAGCCGAGCGAGAGCGTCTATTTCAACGCCGCCAACCGCAACAAGCGCTCGATGACTCTCAATCTCGCTTCGCGCGAAGGCCAGGAGCTTGCGCTGAAGCTCATCGCCAAGTGCGACGTGCTGTTCGAGAACTACAAGGTCGGCGATCTCGCGAAATACGGCCTCGCCTATGCCCAGATCAAGGAGCGATTCCCGCGCCTCGTCTATTGCTCGCTCACCGGCTTCGGCCAGACCGGCCCCTACGCCGCGCGCGCCGGCTTCGACCTCGTGGTGCAGGCGATGGGCGGCATCATGAGCATCACCGGCCCCGCCGGCGGCGCGCCGGCCAAGGTCGGCGTCGGCATCGCCGACGTGATGACCGGCATGTATTCCAACATCGCCATCCTCGCCGCGCTGCGCCACCGCGACTTGACCGGCCAGGGCCAGCATCTCGACATGGCGCTGCTCGATTGCCAGGTCGCGTGGCTCATCAACGAGGGCATGAACTATCTCCATACCGGCCAGGTGCCGAAGGCCTGGGGTACCGCGCATGCCACGATCGTGCCCTATCAGGCCTACCCCACGGCAGACGGCCATTTCATCCTCGCCGTCGGCAACGACCGCCAGTTCCGCGCGTTCTGCGAATTCGCCGACGAGCCCAAGCTCGCGGACGATCCGCGCTTCAAGACCAATGCGCAGCGCGTCGCCAACCGCGCCGCCTGCGACGAGCGCGTCACGGCGCTGACGCAGCAGCATCCTGCGGACCACTGGATCGCGGGACTCTCGAAGCGCGCCGTGCCCTGCGGCCCGGTCAACACGATCGACAAGGTCTTCGCGAATCCGCAGGTGCAGGCGCGCAACATGGTGGTCGAGATCCCGCACACCGCCAGCGGCAAGCGCGAGCGCTATATCGCGAGCCCGATCAAGATGTCGGCCACACCCGTCGAATACCGCCGCGGCGCGCCCATGGTCGGCGAGCACACCGAGGAGGTCGTGCGCGAGCTGCTCGGCATGGACCGGACGGAGGTGGCGAAGCTGCGCGAGAAGGGCGTCGTCTAGCGCGGCGCAGCGACGCGGCACAAAGCAAGGCCCGCCGCGCCGATCGTCAAGTGATCTTCGCCACACTTATTGCGCTTGCGCCTTGGGCCGGCTCACGTTTTACGTGCTCTTTGCCCACGAGCGGTTCTGGCTAGGGAGCGCGCGCAATGCCGGCAACGGATCTCACCGAGCCCTTCGTTCAATCGCTCAACCCGATCCGCCTCGCCTCGGGCGGCGACGTCAACGGCTATTTCATGACCCGCTTCCAGAAGCCGTTCATCCCCTGGTTCAACCAGGCGCTCGCCGGGCGCGGCCAGTGGGAGAACTTCCGCATCGCCGAGGACGCGGCGATGCAGGCGCGGTTCCAGAATTCGTGGGATCAGGTGATCGCCGAGCTCGGCCCGCAATTCAGCCCGATGCAGTTCATGGCGCTGATGAGCATCATGATGAACGAGACCGGCGGCACGCTGGTCCCGACCTCGGAGCTGTTCGGCGGCTTCGGCAAATACGGCCATCCCGGCATTTGCTATCTCTACGACCGGATCGACACCGTGCTCAACAACGGCCAGCGCTTCAGGAAGCGCTCCTACAACAACGGCGGATCGAACTTCACGGCCGGGCGCCTGTTCAAGGACCCGGTGTTCAAGGCCGCGCACGGCCACCGCCCCTACGCCGACAAGCTCGTCGATCCGGACAATTCGGCCTGGCTCGGCGACGCCTACCCGCAGGGCAAGCATCCGGTATCGGGCGATCCAGCGGAGATGGGCTACATCCTCGAGGCCGATTTCTTCAAATTCCGCGGCCGCGGCCTCATCCAGACCACCTGGCGCAGCAACTACGCGAGCCTCATCGCGTTCATTCAGAACTACGCCGGCAATCAGAAGGTCGTTACGGAATTTCGCGACCGCTGGCGCGGCAAGGCGGTGGATACGGTCGCCACCGAAAGCTCGACCGAGGAATGGGACCGCCTGTTCCGCGACAGCGACCTCGTCATCGCGTGCCAGGCGATCAAGTCGCACAACCAGGCCGGCGGCAATTATCTCCGTCTCGGCGACACG
The DNA here is from genome assembly GCA_036555425.1 of Alphaproteobacteria bacterium. Classification (GTDB taxonomy): domain Bacteria; phylum Pseudomonadota; class Alphaproteobacteria; order Bin65; family Bin65; genus SBBV01. The sequence continues at coordinate 13,602 of DATBLL010000227.1, forward strand.
GCGGCGCTCCTCAACGGAACCAGCCGGGGATCGATCGCGTTCATGGGCCAGATGATCAGCGGCGGCGGCGCTTACGTCACAATTTTCCGCAGCCGCGTGATCGAGATGTGCAACGCGCTCGGCAACGGTGCCATCGCCGGGCCGGGCGACGTCGCCTGAGCGCCGCGCGCCGCGTTGCCCGTTTTTCATCGGGAATTATGCTGAGCGGTTTTGGCTTGGCCGCGGATTCCGGCGCGCTATGATCGGCGCGAATTCATCGGTGGGCCGAAACGGCCGGCCCGGGGAACCGACCGGTTCGATCGCCTCGCAGCAGGAGGCCGAGCCATGCAAGTCAAAGCCATCCTCGACGCCAAGGGGCACGGCGTGACCACGGTCGGGCGCGCCACCCCGGTCGCGACCGCGGCGGCGCGCATGCAAATGGAGCACGTGGGCGCGCTCGTGGTCTCGCCCGACGGCCGCGCCGTCGAGGGCATCATCGACGAGCGCGACATCGTGCGCGCCTATGTGCGCTACGGCGCCGAGATCGCCGGCAAGAGCGTCGGCGACTTGATGCGCGAAGAGGTCGTCTCCTGCGCTCCCGACGAGCCGGTGCGCCAGGTGATGGCCAAGATGACGCGCCACCGCGTGCGCCACGTGCCGGTCCTCGACGGCCAGCGCCTCGCCGGCATCGTCAGCATCGGCGACGTTGTGAAGTGGCGCCTCGAGGAGCTCGAACTCGAGAAGGACGTAATGCGCGACGCCTACATGGCGCGCACGTAGCCCAACACTTTTTTTACGTCAGCTCTCCACTTTGCGAGCCGCAAAAGCGGCTCGCTTCGGTCGGGATGACGGCTGGGCAAAGCGCTCAAGACGGCAGCTTCCGGCCCGATTCGCTCGACTGGATGCGGTAGACGCGCAGGGGTTCGGCGATGTTCTTGACCGTCTGCTCGCCCAAATCCTCGTAGTCGAGCTGGAGCTTGTTCTTGATCTGGTCGAACACCGGGCCCGAGATGCAGAGCCCGCCCGGCTGCGAGAGCGTTTCGAGCCGGGCCGCGATGTTGACGCCATCGCCGTAGAGATCGTCGCCGTCGGCGATCACGTCGCCGATGTTGATGCCCATGCGGAAGGTGATGGTTTTTTTCGACGGGCCGAAGGAGCGGTTCAGCATCGAGGACTGGATGTCGACCGCGCAGCGCACCGCGTCGACGACGCTCGGGAACTCGGCGAGGATCCCGTCGCCGATCACCTTGAAGATGCGCCCGCGGAAGCGCTGCACCATCGGATCGAAGAGCTCGCGCCGGCACGCCTTCAACGCGGCGAGCGTGCCGCCTTCGTCTTCGCCCATCATGCGGCTGTAGCCGACGACGTCGGCCGCGAGAATGGCGGCGAGCCGGCGCATCGCCGGCTCGCGCGAGCTGGGCTCCGGGTGCGGCTTGTCCCTGAGCTTCAGCATCTGGGACGGCGTCGTCTTGTGCTTGCCGAGCATGACCGGCTCGTCCGGCCCGATCACCGCCTGCTTGATCTTGCGCCACTCGCCTTCGCGCATGATGAAGGTGCCGTAGGTCGAGCCCACGTCGATGATCGAGTAGCGCCCGTCGCTGGTGTCGGAGAGCTCCGCGTGCTCGCGCGAAACCGAGCCGTCTGACAAAACGATGTCCGACTTCGGACTGCGCCCGATCTTGTAAAGACCCATTCCTAGCGATTCCTGAACCGAGGCGTGCGCGGAGTCCGAGTCGTCTTTGCCGTCTCGAGCGGCGTTCCCCTGCGGTGCCGATTATACACTTGCGCCGCCCTCCACAAAGACGGCGGAGGAGCGAAGGCGCATGGGCGCCCCGAGGCGGCGGCGTGGCTTCGTTCCTTGCGGCACGCGCGGGCCGTGTTATGACACGCTTCTCGTTTACGCAATCCTTTTGTCCGCGCGCCTCGCGCCAGCATCCGTGTCAGCGCCCGCCGAAACCACCGCCGCGACGCCACCGCTGGCCTTGCCGCAAGCGCCGGCGCCGCACGCGGCCGCGCCGCTCGCCCGCACGGGCCATGGCGGCATCGCGCTCATCCTCGCGACGCTGCTGCTGTTCGTGTCGATGGACACGCTGGTCAAGGACCTCGTCCAGCGCAACCCGGCCCCGGTGCTGATCTGGCTGCGCTTTCTCGTCCACATGCTGGTGGCGGCCGGCATCATGCTCGCCGTCCCGCGCTTCCGGCCCTTCATGCGCAGCAAGGCGCCGGTGCGCCAGATCGTGCGCTCGGCCCTGCTGCTCGGCACGACGTCGACCTTCTTCTTCGGGCTCATGTACCTGAAGCTGGCCGATCTCGTGATCCTCACCCAGGCGGCGCCGCTCATCGTCGTGGCCCTCTCGGTCGTCCTGCTCGGCGAAAAGGTGGGGCCCCGTCGCTGGCTGGGCGTCCTCGTCGGCTTCGCGGGCGTCGTCATCATCTTGAAACCCGGCTTCGGCTTTGAATGGGCGAGCCTGTTCGGCCTCGCCTCGGCGCTGATCTACGCCGTTTACCAAATCATGACGCGCTCCCTGAGTCGCGCGGATCACACCATGACGACCTTCTTCTACACCGCGTCGGTCGGCGCGGTGGTGATGGCCGCCGTGGCGCCCTTCTTCTGGCAGCCGCCGGCCCTCCTCGACGCGATCTTGATCTGCCTGCCCGGCGTGATCGGGGGCAGCGGACACCTGCTGCTCATCATGGCCTTCGCCCGCTCGGAGGCCTCGCTGCTGGCGCCCTACTTCTATACCGCCATCGTCTGGGCGACATTCCTCGGCTGGGCGATCTTCGGCGAGGTGCCCGACATCTTCACCTTCGTCGGCGCCGGCCTCATCGTCGCCGCCGGCCTCTATGTGTGGCACCGCGAGCGCCGCATCGCGAAAATCCGGGGACAAATCCGCGCTTGATCGCCGCAGCCCTTGCCGACTGCCCGGCGCCCTACCTATAGTGCTGCTTTAATGTCGCCGATTGCTCGTCCTGAATTTGCCGTAGCCCCCGCGCCCGTGGTGCCTTTCCGGCATCGCCACCTTCTCGGCATTGAAGGCTTGGCGGCGGCGGAAATCTCCGAAATCCTCGATATCGCCGAGCAATATGTCGAGCTCAACCGCCGCGGCGGCACCAAGAGCGCGCTGCTGCGCGGGCGGACCATGGTCAACCTCTTCTTCGAGAGCTCGACGCGGACGCGCACCTCCTTCGAGCTGGCGGGCAAGCGCCTCGGCGCCGACGTCATCAACATGTCCGCCGACGGCAGCTCGGTGAAGAAGGGCGAGACCCTCCTCGACACCGCGATCACGCTCAACGCCATGCATGTCGACGTGCTGGTGGTGCGGCACCCCGAGAGCGGCGCGGTGAAGCTGCTCTCGGACAAGGTCAACTGCGTCGTCATGAACGGCGGCGACGGCCAGCACGAGCACCCGACCCAGGCCCTGCTCGATGCGCTCACGATCCGCCGGCGCAAGGGCCGCCTCCAGGGCCTCGTCGTCACCATCTGCGGCGACGTGCTGCACAGCCGCGTCGCGCGCTCGAACATCCACCTCCTCAACACGATGGGCGCGCGGGTGCGCGTGGTGGCGCCGCCGACCCTTTTGCCCGGCGCCATCGAGCGCATGGGCGTCGAGACCCATACCGACATGAAGAGGGGCCTGGCCGGCGCCGACATCGTGATGATGCTGCGCCTCCAAACCGAGCGTATGCAAGGCCGCTATGTGCCCTCGACGCGCGAATATTTCCGCTTCTTCGGCCTCGACTACGACAAGCTCGACGCCGCCAAGCCGGACGCGCTCATCATGCACCCTGGGCCGATGAACCGCGGCGTCGAGATCGACAGCGAAGTGGCCGACGATTTCGGCAGGAGCGTGATCCAAGAACAAGTGGAGATGGGAGTCGCCGTGCGCATGGCGTGCCTCGACATCTTGACGCGCGCGCTGCGCTCCAACGCGCCCGCGATCGAGGTGACCAACTGATGCCCGGCGCCAACGGCCGCGGCAGTCCCACCGTCTACGTCAACGCCCGTATTGTCGATCCCGCCTCGGGCACGGACAGCAAAGGGGCGCTCGTCGCCGAGGGCGGCGTGATCCGCGACTTCGGACCCGCGCTGTTCAAGGACGCGCCGCCGTTCGACTGCGAGATCGTCGATTGCGAGGGGAAGGTGCTGGCCCCCGGCCTCGTCGACATGCGCGTGCAGCTGCGCGAGCCGGGCGAGGAGCACAAGGAGACGATCGCGACCGCCGCCGAGGCCGCTTCGGCCGGCGGGGTCACCGCGATGGTTTGCCTGCCCAACACCGATCCCGTGATCGACGACGTCTCGGGCGTCGAGTTCATCGCGCGGCGCGCGCGCGAGGTGCGCGCCACGAAAGTCTTCTGCTACGCCGCCGCGACCCAAGGCCTCGAAGGCAAGGAACTGGCCGAGATCGGCCTCCTCGCCGAAATGGGCGCGCTCGGCTTCACCGACGGGCCGCGCGCGCTGGCGGAAGCGCAGGTGATGCGCCGCGTCCTCTCCTATTCGCGCGCCTTCGATGCGCTGATCCTGCAGCATCCCGAAGAGCCGTCGCTGGCCAAGGGCGGCGCCATGAACGAAGGCGAGACCTCGATGCGGCTCGGCCTCTCCGGCATTCCGGCGATGGCCGAGGTGATGATGATCGAGCGTGATCTCCGCCTTCTCGAGCTGACCGGCGCGCGCCTCCACATCATGCACGTCTCGACCGCCGACGGCATCGACGCCATCCGCCGCGCCAAGGCGCGGGGCCTGCGCGTCACCTGCGACACCGCCCCGCCCTATTTCACGCTGACCGAGGGCGACATCGGCGAATACCGCACCTTCTTCAAGCTGTCGCCGCCGCTGCGCACCCAGCACGACCGCGACGCCGTGGTCGCCGGCCTCGCCGACGGCACGATCGACGCCATAACGAGCGATCACGCGCCGCAGGACCAGGAGACGAAACGCGTTCCCTTCGCGCAGGCCGAGAACGGCGTCGTCGGGCTCGAGACGCTGCTGCCGCTGGCGCTGGCCCTGCACCACCGGGGCAAGCTCGCGCTCATCGACGTGCTCAAGAAGCTCACCAGCGCGCCCGCCGCCATCCTCCGCCTGCCGCTCGGCCGCATCGCCAAGGGTGCTCCGGCCGATCTCGTGCTGTTCGATCCCGACCGGCCGTGGATCGTCGACGCCAAGCGCTTCAAGAGCAAGTCGAAGAACTCGCCCTTCGACGAGATGCCAGTGCAAGGCAAGGTGCTGCGCACGGTCGTGGCCGGCCGCACGCTCTACGAAGCCCAGGCGGCCTGAGGACCGGCATGGCCGCCAACGACCGGCTCGGCAATCTGCCCGAGCGGCTGGGTCCGGTCGCGGCGCGCTTCATGGATTACTGGTTGACGCTGCCGAAGCAAGCCTGCGTTCCGGCGCGCACCGATCTCGACCCGTCGGCATTCCGCGACGTGCTTCCCTATTTCATGATCTGGGAGATCAACCGCGGCCACGACGCCAAGTGGCGCCTCGTCGGCTCGGGCATTCGCGAATGGTTCGGCCGCGAGCTGACCGGCCACGACGTGCTCGAGATCCACGACGAGGGCGCCAAGCCCAAGGCCGTGGCGGCGGGCCTGGCCATGGCCGCGCAGCCCTGTGGCGCCTGGGGGCTGATGGCGCTCCACTCGCCCCAGGGCTACGATTTCCTCGTCGAGGTGATCTGCCTGCCGATGCGCGACGCCGAGGGCAAGGTGACTTTGTTCGCCAACACGATGGAGCGGATCCAGGACCGGCGGTTCTTCGACGCGATGGCCGCGTCGGGCGCCCGCATGCAGAATTTCGTCGCGCATCGCTTCATCGACGTGGGCGCGGGGCTGCCGGTCTTCGCGCGCCGGCGTGAATAGGACTGGAGGACGGGAATGGCGCCGGCGGCTTTGGCGGGACTGCGCAATCTGCCGGAAAAGCTCGGCCCGATGGCGGCGGAATACGCCGCCTATTGGCTTTCGCTGCCCAAAATCGACGGCGTGCCGATGAAGCGCGCGCTCGATCCGGGCGCGATGCGCAATTTCGTCGCCAGCTTCGTCATGCTCGAGCGCCACGATCCGCGCCGGTTCACCTGGCGGCTCGCGGGCTCGGCCATCCGCGAAATCTCGGGCATCGAGCTCACCGGCACCGACGCGCTCGAAGTGCGCGACGCAGAGCAGCGCGAGAAGGGCATCGTCGCCTACAATGCCCAACTCGATATGCCGTGCGGCACGTGGGGCATCGTCATCCTCCTCTCCGCCGCCGGCAATCGGATGCCGACCGAGGTGATGACATTCCCCTTGCGCGCCGACGACGGATCGATCCGCTTCCTGGCCAATACCGTGGAGCCGCGCTCGCCGCGGCTCGAGCCCGGAACCATGGCGCTAGTGGGAATGAAGCTGCTCTCCTGGGCCGCGCACCGCTTCGTCGACATCGGCTTCGGCCTGCCCGAGCTGCCGCGCCGCCCCCGCTGAGCGCGCGCCATGCCCGATGCCTTCTTCTGGTCGCAGATCCTCCCCTATCTCGCGGGGGCCTTTGCATTCGGCTATCTCCTTGGCTCGATCCCGTTCGGTTTCGTGCTGGCGCGCTTAGCCGGCCTCGGCGATATCCGCAGGCTTGGCTCCGGCAACATCGGCGCCACGAACGTGCTCCGCACCGGGCGGAAGGGCCTGGCGCTCGCCACGCTGGTGCTCGACGGCGCCAAGGGCGCGGTGGCGCTGCTGATCGTGAACCGCCTCTACACCGAAGACATGGCGCTGGCCGCCGGCCTCGGCGCGATGCTCGGCCACGTCTTTCCCATCTGGCTTCGCTTCAAGGGCGGCAAGGGTGTCGCGACCGCGCTCGGCCTGCTGCTGGCGGCGGCGTGGCCGATCGGCGCGCTCGCCAGCCTCACCTGGCTCGCCGTGGCCGCGATCTTCCGCATCTCCTCGCTCGCGGCGCTCGCCGCCATCGCATTGGCGCCGGTCTACGCCTGGGCGGCCGACCGCCTGCTCTGGCCGCTCTGGGGCAGCGCCGTCGTCTACGCGCAGGTGGCGAAATTCGCGCTCGCCGTCGCGATCCTGGTGTGGATCCGCCACGCCGGCAACATCCGCCGCCTCTTGAGCGGCACCGAACCCAAGATCGGGCAAAAAAAAGCCGAAGGTGCGTAATGCTGTTCATGGTGGTCGAGACCTTCCGCAATCAGAACGCCAAGGCCATCTACCGGCGCCTGCGCGACGAAGGGCGCGGCTTCCCGGACGGATTGACATTCGTCGGCAGCTGGGTCACCGCCGATCTCGACCGCTGCTTCCAGCTCATGGAAGCGGACGACGTGACCTTGTTCCAGCGCTGGGTTGCGGACAAAAGCGACCTCGTCGAGTTCGAGATCGTGCCGGTCGTGGCAGGCAAGGACACGGCCGCGGCGCTGGCCGATCAACTCGATTGATCGCGGCCGTTGACCGGAAAACGCCGCCGCCGCTGGTAAGCTCGGCGCATCGCGTCTAGACTTGTCGCGTCTGGGGTTGGGTGCGGCCGCATGCGCAACGCCTCAATCGGGCGACGCAGATTCGTCACGCTGCTCGGCGCCGCCGCCGCGTGGCCGCTGGCGGTGCGCGGCGAAAGCCCGCGGCCGGTGATCGGGTTCCTGAGCTCGGCGTCGCAAGCGACCTTCGAGCGCTTCGTCGCCGAATACCGGGCCAGCCTCGCCGAAACGGGGTTCGGCGAGGGGAAGAACGTCGCCATCGAATTTCGCTGGGCCGACGGCCATTACGATCGTCTGCCCGCACTCGCCGCCGAGCTGGTCCGGCTCAAGGTGGACGTGATCCTGGCGAGCGGCGGGGCGCCGCCGGCCTTCGCGGCGAAGGCCGCGACCTCGACGATCCCGATCGTGTTCACGGCCATCTCCGATCCGCTCGAGGGAGGGCTCGTCGCCAGCCTCAACCGGCCGGGGGGCAATCTTACCGGCATCACGATCCTCACCGCCGAGCTCGATCCGAAGCGGCTGGAGTTGCTGTCGGCGCTGGTGCCCGCCGCCAAAGTCGTCGCCGTGCTGGCAAATCCGAATCGATCGGACGCCGAGAAGCAGTCGGCCGACGTGCAAGCGGCGGCCGCCGCCTTGGGGCGCGAACTCGTCATTCTTCGGGCGGGCAACGAAAGCGAGATCCATGCCGCTTTCGCCAAGCTGCGCGAGCGCGGCGCCGGCGCATTGGCGGTTCTTGCCGATCCCTATTTCACCAGCCGGCGCGAGCAGATCGTGGCACTCGCGGCGCGCTACCACGTTCCGGCGATGTATCAGTGGCGCGAATTCGTGGTGGCTGGCGGCCTCATGAGCTACGGGCCGAGTATTCTCGACGCCTATCGCCAAGCCGGCATCTACACCGGGCGAATTCTCAAAGGGGAGAAGCCGGCCGACCTCCCCGTCCTGCAGCCGACCAAGTTCGAGCTCGTCCTCAACCTCAAGACGGCGAACGCGCTCGGTCTCAGCGTGACCGAGCCAATTCTCGCCCGCGCCGACGAGGTGATCGAATGAACCCGCGCGACGCCCCATCCGCGGCCGAGACGGCCACCGCGCGGCCGCGGCGGCCGCTGTTCCGGAAATACTTCATCGCGCTGTTCGCCGCGGTCGTGATCCCGCTGCTGATCAGCGGCGCGAGCGAGGCGTGGTTCGGCTACCATGATTACCGCGCCATGCTCGACGAGCGTCTGCGGGTCGAGGCCAACGCCGCGGCGAGCCGCATCCGCGAATTCCTCGCGGGCATCAAGGAGCAGATGGATTGGACGGTGCAGCTGCCCTGGACCGAGGCCAACACCGAGCGCCGCCGCCTCGACGCGCTCCGGCTGCTGCGTCAGGTGCCGGCGATCGTCGACATCACCCTCGTCGACGGCGCTGGCGTCGAGCGCCTCAAGATCTCGCGGCTCGGGCGCGACGTGATCGGCAGCGGCATCGACCGCGCCGCCGATCCGGCCGTTTCCGGCGCGCGGGCGACGCGCCTCTGGTACGGGCCGGTGACGCTCAATCGCGGCTCGGAGCCCTACATGACGATGGGCGTCGCCGGAAACCGCGTGGCGGTCGGCGTGTCCGTGGCCCAGATCAACTTGAAGCTGATTTGGGACGTGATCTCGGCGATCAAGGTCGGCGAGAGCGGCGGTGCGTTCGTCGCCGACCGCGATGGCAAGCTCGTGGCCCACCCCAACATCAGCCTGGTGCTGCAGGGCGCGGACGAGAAGATGGCGGCGCGGCTCAAGGCGCTGCAGGCCGCCGCCACCGCCGCGCGCGGCGCTGCCGTGACGACCGAGGATTTCGAGAAACGGACGATCCTGGTCGCGATGGCGCCGGTGGCCGGCGTCAACTGGACGGTGTTCGCCTCGCAGCCGCTCTCCGAGGCCTTTGCACCGCTGCGCGCCGCGCTTTGGCGCACCGTCTATCTGCTGCTCGCCGGCGCCGCCTTCACCGCGCTGCTCGCCCTCATCCTCGCGCGGCGCATGACGGTGCCGATCCGCAAGCTCGAACAGGGCGTCACGCGCATCGGCGCCGGACAGTTCGGACACAAAATCGAGATTTCCACCGGCGACGAACTCGAGCGCCTTGCCGGCAGCGTCAACCGGATGGCCGGCGAGCTCGCGCTCTCGCAGGAACGCTCGGACCGCATCGCGCGCTTGAAGCGTTTTCTTTCGCCGCAAGTGGCCGAGATCGTCGAAAAGGCCGGCCAGAGCGATCTCCTTTCCGCGCAGCGCGCCGAGGTCGTGGTCGTCTTCTGCGACCTGCGCGGCTTCACCGCCTTCTCCGCCAAGGCCACGCCGGAGGAGGTCATGCGCGTGCTCGGCGAATACTACGAGGCGCTCGGCGCCATCATCATGCGCTACGAGGCGACGCTCACCCATTTCTCCGGCGACGGCATGATGGTCCTCCTCAATGCGCCCGTGCCGTGCCCCGACGATCCCGCGCAACGCGCCATGCGCATGGCCGCCGACATGCGCGCTGCGGTGAGATCGCTGGCCAGCGGCTGGCGTATTGCCGGCCACGCGCTCGGCTTCGGCATCGGCCTTGCCAAGGGCACGGCAACGGTTGGCCGCATCGGCTATGAGGGACGTCACGACTACACGGCCATCGGCAGCGTGGCCAATCTTGCATCGCGGCTTTGCGGCGCCGCCGCCGACGGACAGATTCTCGTCGACGCAAACGCCGCCGCTGCCGCATCCGGCCAGACCCCGATCGCTGCCGCCGGCACGCGTCAGCTAAGAGGCTACGCGGAGCCCGTCGCGGTGTTCGAAGTCGCAAGCGCGCCACCGGCATAGGTCCGCACGGCCCTTGCATTGGCCAGACTTGGAACGTATGAGGAACCCTAGACCTCGTCAAAACTCCCAAACCTCCGGTTGAGCAAGCCGTGCCCCGCCATCCCCGGCCACTGACCGACGCCGAGAAGATCGATTGGCTCCGCCTCGTGCGCAGCGAGGGCGTGGGGCCGATCACGTTCTTCCATCTCGTGCGCTTCTATGGCGGGGCGGCGAAGGCGCTGGCGGCGCTGCCGGAGCTGGCGCGCCGCTCGGGACGGAAGGCGCCGATTCGCATCGCTACGGCCGCGGAGGCCGAGCGCGAGCTCGCCGCGGTGAAGCGCGCGGGCGCCGCGCTGCTGGCCTGGCTCGAGCCCGCCTATCCGGTGCCGCTGGCGGCGATCGAGGATGCGCCGCCGCTCGTCAGCGTGCGCGGCAATACCGCGCTGCTCGCGCAACGCAACGTCGCCATCGTCGGCGCGCGCAACGCCTCGGCCAATGGACGCGCCTTCGCCGAAACCATCGCGCGCGATCTCGGCAAGGCTGGGCTCGCTATCGCCTCGGGTCTTGCGCGCGGCATCGACGCGGCCGCGCACAAGGGGGCCCTTGCCACCGGCACCATCGCCGTGCTGGCCGGCGGCATCGATGTCTGTTATCCGCCCGAACATCGCGCGCTCTACGACGCGATCGCCGCCGAGGGCGCGCTCGTCGCCGAGCTGCCGCCCGCCACCGAGCCGCTCGCGCGCCATTTCCCGCGCCGCAACCGCATCATCTCCGGCCTCTCCGAGGGCGTCGTCGTCGTCGAGGCGGCGCTGCGCTCGGGCTCGCTCATCACCGCGCGCCTCGCCGGCGAGCAGGGCCGCGAGGTTTTCGCCGTTCCCGGCTCGCCGCTCGATCCGCGCTGCCACGGTAGCAATAATTTGATTAGGCAGGGCGCGGCCCTCACCGAAAGCGCCGAGGATGTGCTGCGCGCCCTCTCCGGCCGCCGCATCGCCGCGGAACCTGCCCCCGCTCTCGCCGAGCCCGATCTGGCACCCCTGGCGCCGCCCGCCGAGGCCGATTCCGACAAGGCCCGCACGCTCCTCATCGAGCACCTCTCGCCCTCGCCGACGGCCGTCGACGAGCTCGTGCGCCAGACCGAGCTCCCGCCCGCGTTGGTTGCATCGGCGCTGCTCGAATTGGAACTCGCGGGCCGCATCGAGCGTCATCCCGGGAACCGGGTGGCCCGGCTCGGAGCTTGACAACACCCGGGCAAGTCGTGTTTGACGCGCCGCTCAAACCGGCGGCTGGACGCGACCCGCCTCCCCGAAAAGGGTTGGGACCCTTTCTTCACGTTTCGCGTATCGCATTCCAGGCCATCGGTAGCAAACGAGTGCGGAGTCCGTAATGGACGTCGTCGTCGTCGAATCGCCGGCGAAAGCGCAGACGATCAACAAATATCTCGGCAGCGGCTACAAGGTGCTGGCGAGCTACGGCCACGTGCGCGATCTCGTCGAGAAGGACGGCTCGGTCGACCCCGCCCACGATTTCGAGATGAAGTGGGAGCTGCGCGACAAGCGCAACGCGCTCGCCGAGATCGCCAAGAGCCTGAAATCGGCCAAGCGCCTCATCCTCGCCACCGACCCCGACCGCGAGGGCGAGGCGATCTCGTGGCACTTGGAGGAAGTCTTGCGCCAGAAAGGCGCCTTGAAGGGCGTCGACGTCCAGCGCGTCACCTTCAACCAGATCACGCGCGACGCGGTGCGCGACGCGCTCGCGCATCCGCGCAACATCGACCAGGATCTCGTCAACGCCTACCGCGCGCGCCGCGCGCTCGACTACCTCGTCGGCTTCACGCTCTCGCCGGTGCTGTGGCGGAAGCTTCCCGGATCGCGCTCGGCCGGCCGCGTGCAATCGGTGGCGCTGCGGCTCATCTCGGAGCGCGAGGCCGAGATCGAGCTGTTCCGCCCGCAGGAATACTGGACGATCGAGGTCGATTTCCTCACGCCGCGCGACGCGCTCGTCACGGCGCGGCTCACTCATCTCGACGGCAAGAAGCTCGACCGGCTCGGCATCGGCAGCAAGGCCGACGCCGAAGCCGCGGTGCGCACGATCGAGGCCGCCGCCTTCGCCGTCGACGAGATCGAGCGGCGCGAGGTGCGGCGCAATCCGCCGCCGCCATTCAACACCTCGTCGCTGCAACAGGAGGCCTCGCGCAAGCTCGGCTTCGGCGCCAACCGCACCATGCGCACCGCCCAGCGGCTCTACGAGGGCGTCGACATCGAAGGCGATTCGGTCGGCCTCATCACCTATATGCGCACCGACAGCGTGACCCTGTCGCAGGAGGCGGTGGCGGCGACGCGCAAGCTCATCGGCGAGAAATACGGCGCCGACTACGTCCCGCCCGAACCGCGGGTCTACAAGACGCGCGCCAAGAACGCGCAGGAGGCGCACGAGGCGATCCGCCCCTCCGAGCTGTTCCGGACCCCGGAGCAGGTCGCCCGGTTCTTGGACGACGACCAGAGGAAGCTCTACGACCTCGTCTGGAAGCGCACCGTCGCCTGCGAGATGGCGAGCGCCGTGCTCGACCAGGTTGCGGTCGATATCGCGAGCCAGAACCGGCTGACGAGGCTGCGCGCCACCGGCTCCGTCATCAAGTTCGACGGCTTCCTGAAGCTCTATCACGAGGACCGCGACGACACGCCCGAGGAGGAGGAAGAGGAGAACCGCCTCCTCCCGGTGATGGACAAGGGCGAAGCGGTGAAGCGCACGGGCCAGCGCGTGACGGCGCCGGCACCCGAGGGCGAGAAGGCGGAGCGCGTTCCGGAGCGGATCAGCCGCGACGGCATCAACGGCATCCAGCACTTCACCCAGCCGCCGCCGCGCTATTCGGAGGCGAGCCTGGTGAAGAAGCTCGAGGAGCTCGGCATCGGCCGGCCCTCGACCTATGCGCAGATCCTGACCGTGCTGCAGGACCGCGGCTATGTCCGCATCGACAAGCGCCGCTTCATCCCCGAGGACCGCGGCCGCGTGCTCGTCTCCTTCCTGACCGAGTTCTTCGGCCGCTACGTCGAATACGATTTCACCGCCGATCTCGAGAACCAGCTCGACGAGATCTCCGGCGGCAGCATCGACTGGAAGAAGGTGCTGCGCGATTTCTGGACAGCGTTCCACGACGCCGTCGCGCACGCCAAGACGCTGCGCATCACCCAGGTGATCGACGCGCTCGACGCGGCGCTGGGCCCGCATTTCTTCCCGCCGCGCGACGACGGCGCCGATCCGAGGAAATGCCCAGCCTGCGGCAACGGCCGCCTGGGCCTCAAGGTCGGCAAGTTCGGCGGCTTCATCGGCTGCTCGAACTACCCCGACTGCACCTACACGCGCCAGCTCGCGATCGCCGATGCCAGCGGTGCGGCACCGCCGGTCGTCACCGAGGCGCGGCTCGTCGGCACCGATCCCGCGAGCGGGCTCTCCGTCTTCCTCAAGGACGGGCCCTACGGTCCTTATGTGCAGCTCGGCGACAAAGCGCCCAAGGGCGAGAAGCCGAAGCGCGCTTCGGTTCCGAAGGGCTTCGATCCGGCCACGGTCGATCTCGCCCTCGCGCTGAAGCTGCTCGCGCTGCCGCGCGAGGTCGGCAAGCACCCGGAGACCGGCGAGCCGATCAAGGCCAACATCGGCCGCTACGGCCCCTACATCCAGCACGGCAAGGAGTATCGCAACCTGCCGACGCCGGGCGACGTGCTCACCATCGGCCTCAACCACGCGGTCAGCCTCCTGGCCGAGCCGCGCCAGCGCCGCGCCCAGAGCCGGCCGCCCGAGCGCGAGGTGGGCGAGCATCCGACGCTCGGCGAAAAGATCACCGCCGCGGTCGGCCGCTACGGCCCTTACGTGCGCCTCGGCAAGACCTACGCCAACCTGCCGCAGGGCACGACGCCCGAGAACGTGACGCTCGACCAGGCGATCGCGCTGATCGATGCGCGCATCGAGAAGGCCGGCGGCAAGCCCCCGAGCCGGACAAATGGGGCCAAGGCGAAGAAGCCGGCCAAGAGCGAGCCCAAGGCCGGCGGCGAGGATAAAGGCCTCGCCGAGGCAAAAGCCAAGTTCCAGCCCCCGCCCAAGGCCAAGGCGAAGACGGAGACGAAGCCCGCGCCGAAGCCGGCCGCAAAGGCACCGCCCAAGGCGGCGCCTGCGGCCGCGCCGGCCAAGAAGAGGGCCAAGGGCTGAGCATGAAGCGGCGCCGCTCCGCTCGCGCGCGCAACGAGGCGGCGGACGCGACGGACGGCCTCCCTGGCCGCGAGGCGCTGCTCGCCTTCGTGCGCGACAGCAAGGATGCGGTGACGCTGCGCGACGTGCAGCGCGCCTTTGGCTTCCGCAGCGCCGCGCGCCGCCGCGTGCAGGACACGCTCAACGGCTTGGCCGGCGAAGGCGCCATCGAGCGCATCCGCGGCCGGCTCTATCGCGCGCGCCGTCGCCTGCCCGAAGTGGCCGTGCTCGAAATCGCGCGCATCGATGCCGACGGCGACGTCTTCGCCAAGCTCGCCGAGCGCGGCCAGGCGGACCAGGGCCTGGAATTCCGCATCGTCACCGGGCGGCACGCGCCCTCGCGCGGCGACCGCGTGCTCGCGCGCCTGATCATGCGCGAGGGCGGCGAGCCGCGCGCGCAGATTCTGCGCCCGCTCGAGCGAACGGCGGAATTCGTCGTCGGCGTGTTCGAAGGCGAGCACCGGGGCGGCGGTACGATCCGCCCCGCGGACCGGCGCATGCGCGACATGCCCATCGTCCACGCCGGCGACCGCGGCGGCGCCGAGCATGGCGAACTCGTGCGCGCCGAGCTCGTG
>DATBLL010000201.1:0-16106 GCA_036555425.1 Alphaproteobacteria bacterium
TCTTGGGCCGGCGTTTCGCGCGTGCCCGAGTCGGTCGTCTTTTTGTCCAGCGCCACGAAGGTGATGACCCCGCCCGCCACGAGCGTCACGGTCACGAGAGCGCCGATGATGAACCACTTGCCGCTGCCGGCCCGCGGGCGCGGCTCGCCGGTGCGCGCCACCGGCGGCGCGGTCGGCCGCGCGATCGAGGGCGCGCCGGTCGGCCAGCGCGTCGGCTCCTCGCGCTCGCGCGGCGCGGATTGACCGCCGACCGCGAGCGTGGCGTCGGGCGCCGCCGCCGGCGGCTTGGTGCTCGTCTCGCCCACCGTCACGTCCGGGCAGGGTGGCGGCCAAGGCGCGCCTTCGAAGACGGGCAGCCATTGCTCGAGGCTCTGCGGCCGCGTCTCCTCGTCGACGATGAGCGCCGCGTCGACGGCCGCGAGGAGGCCCGCGCCGTATTTCCCGCGCGCCGCCTTGGCCGCCGGCTCGTAGGGATCGTCGCGGATGCGGTCGGGCGCGTCGGGCGGGCGCTGGCCCGTGATCGCGCGATAGAGCACGCCGCCCATCGCGTAGATATCGGTCCACGGGCCTTGATTGCCGCGGGTCGTGTATTGCTCGAACGGCGCGTATCCGGCCGAGACGATCGAGGTGAGGCTCTGGCTGCGCCCGCCCACGGCCAGGCGCGCGGCGCCGAAATCGAGCAGCACGGGCGAGCCGTCGCGGCGGATGTAGATGTTGCCGGGCTTGATGTCGCGATGGAGGAAGCCGGCCTTGTGCACGTGCGCGAGGCCCGAGAGCAGCGGCGCGAGCCAGGAGCGCAGCTCCGCTTCGGGCAGCGTCTTGCGCTTGTCGAGGATCGCGGCGAGGCTCTCGCCGTCCTCGTAGGCCATCACGAGATAGGCGGTGCCGTTGGCCTCGAAGTAGCGGAACACCGAGACGATGTTGGGGTGGTGGAAGGCGACGAGCGTCTGCGCCTCGCGCCGGAACCGCTCGAGGCCCCACTGATAGTTCTCGTTGTCGGCGCTGGTGAGGGGCTGGACCGAGATGTCGTTGCGCGAGCGCGCCGCGATGCCGTTGGGGAGATACTCCTTGATCGCGACCGGCCGGCTGATCGCGACCTCGGTGGCGAGATAGGTGATGCCGAAGCCGCCGGCGCCGAGCACGCGCTCGATGCGGTAGCCCTCGATCGTGTAGCCGCGGGCGAGGCCGTGGCGTGCGTCGTCCATAGCGTGGCAGCTTCCGCTTCTAGCGCTTGCGGCAGGCGCAGGCGACCGCGCCCTGCTCGAAGGGCACGTTCCAGTAGACGTTGGCGCCGTCGGTCGCGACGCCGTTCACGCGCCAGTCGGAGTCCGTGCAGTAGCGGTGGCTCGGCAGCGTGAGCTTACGCATCGTGCGCACCATGCGCTGCGTGCCGGCGACGCAGAGATTGTTGGGCGTGGTGGTGACGCCGGGGATGGCCGTCATCGTCGTCTTTGGCGTCGTCGGCCCGGCATCGGCGCTGCTGCGCGTGCACTGGCAGTTGACGTGACCGTCGCTGAAGATCACCTGCCAATAAAGACTGACGCCGTCGGTCTGCACCTGGCGCACGTTCCAGTCGGCCGTGGCGCAATAGCGCTGGCCCGGCAGGGCCAGCGCGCGCGTCGCGTTGACGTAACGCGCGGAGCCGGGCTGGCACATGTTGAGCGGCGTCTTGGTCACGCCGGGCACCGCGGTGCGCTGGCCGGGCGTGGGATCGGTCGTCGTCCCGCCGGTGCCGCGCACGCAGGAGCAATCGACGTAGCCGTCGGTGAACGGCACGCGCCAGCGCAGGTTGGCGCCCTCGGCGCGGACGTCGCGCACGTTCCAGTCGGCGTCGGTGCAGTAGCGGACCGGCGGCAACGAAAGCTTGCGCGTCGCCTCGATCATTTTCTGCGTGCCGGGGCGGCAGAGATTGGTGGGCGTCTTGGTGACCTTGGAATAGTCGGTGCCAGCGGGCCGCTCCTTCGCCTCGGCGTCCGCCAGCTCCTTGCGCAGCTGCGCGAGGCCGGCGTCGGAGGGCGAGATGCGCGCCGCCTCGTCGAGCTTCCGCCGCGCGGTGGCGAAATCCTTCTTCGCGATCGCGTCGCGCGCCTCTTCGAGCAGCCGGTCGAGCGTGGCGGCGTCGCTGGATCCGCGCCGCGCGGCCTCGAGTTCGCTCCGGATCGTTGCCAATTCGGAGGCGTTGGCGGGCAGGAGGCGCGCGAGCTCCTGGATCAGGCGCTCGGCTTCGGGGAAGTTCTTGGCCCGTATCGCGTCGCGCGCCTGCGCCAGCAGGCGCTGCACCTGCGCGCTGCGCTCGCTCGTTTCCTTGGCGCGGCGCAGCTCTTCGCGGATCGCGGCGAGATCGGCATGGCCGGGCGAGAGCTTGGCCGCTTCGGCGATGAGCCGCTCCGCCTCGTCGAAGGCGCGGCGGCCGATCGCCTCGCGCGCCCGGGTCAGGAGCGCGCGAACTTGCGCCTCGGCGCCGGCGCGGTCCTGGGCACTCTTGAGCGCCGTACGCACATCGGCGACATCGCCGAGGTTCGGCGCGAGCTTGGCGGCCTGATCGATCAGCCGCTCGGCCTCGGCGAAATCGCGCCGCGCGATCGCCGCGCGCGCGCGCGCGAGCAGCGCCTTCGCCTGCCCGATCTTGGCCGCCTCGGCCTCGCGCGCGGTCTTGAGCTCGGCCTTGACCCGGTCGAGATCGGGATGATCCTTCTTCGCTTTCTCGGCGTCGGCGATGAGGCGCTCGGCCTCGTCGAGCGCGCCGGCCGTCATCGCCGCGCGCGCCTTGCCGATCATCTCGGCCGCTTGGCTCTCGCCCTGAGCGTCCAGAT
The DNA here is from genome assembly GCA_036555425.1 of Alphaproteobacteria bacterium. Taxonomy (GTDB): domain Bacteria; phylum Pseudomonadota; class Alphaproteobacteria; order Bin65; family Bin65; genus SBBV01. Next base: position 2,814 of record DATBLL010000201.1, read on the forward strand.
AGAAATAGGTCCCGGCCCCGGCTCCGCCCAATACGAGGAGCCCGCCCGCGATGACGGCCGCCGCGAGCACGCCGCGCCGCTGCCGCGGCGCCGCCGTTGCCGCGGTCGCGGGCCGTCCGGTGGCGAGTTGCGCCGAGGAGCCTTGCCCGGGCCGCAAGGTCGCCGAATCGCCGCCGCGCGGCGTTGCCTCCGGCCGCGGCGCCAGCGGCTGGCCCGCGAACAGCGCCCGCCATTCCGCCACGTTTTGCGGCCGGTGCGCCTCGTCGACTTCGAGCGCCGCGTCGATGGCGGCGAGCAGCGTCTCGCTGTACTTGCCCGCCGCCGCCTTCACCGCCGGAACGTAGGGATCGTCGCGGATGCGGTCGGGCGAATCGGGCGGGCGATCGCCGGTCGTGGCGCGATAGAGCACGCCGCCGAACGCGTAGATGTCGGTCCACGGGCCCTGATTGCCGCGCGTCGTGTATTGCTCGAAGGGCGCGTAGCCGGCGGAGACGATCGAGGTGAGGCTCTGGCTGCGGCCGCCCAGCGCCTGGCGCGCCGCGCCGAAATCGAGCAGCACCGGCGAGCCGTCGCGGCGGATGTAGATGTTGCCGGGCTTGATGTCGCGGTGGAGGAAGCCCGCCTTGTGCACGTGCTCGAGGCCGGAGAGCAGCGGCACCAGGATATCGTTGATCTCCTCCTCGGTGAGCGTCCCCGCGCGCTCGAGGATCTTGGCCAGGCTCTCGCCGTCCTCGTAGGCCATCACCAGGAAGGCGGTGCCGTTGGCCTCGAAGTAGCGGTAGACCGTGACGATGTTGCTGTGGTGGAAGGTGACGAGCGTCTGCGCCTCCTTGCGGAAGCGCTCGAGGCCCCACTGGAAATTCTCGCGGTCGCTGCTGCTGAGCGGGTGGACCGAGACGTCGTCGCGCCCGCGCGCGGCAATGCCGTTCGGGAGATACTCCTTGATCGCCACCTTGCGGTTGATCGAGATTTCGTGGGCCAGGTAGGTGATGCCGAAGCCGCCCGCCCCCAGCACCTTCTCCATCCGATAGCCTTCGATTTCGTAGCCCTTGGGCAGGGCGTGGCGCATCTCTTCGGTCATTCGCTGGCCTCGACTCCTAATCCTGCGTCCCGACGCGCCCGCACATCCGCCGGCCCCACGCCCGCGAAATCGCGTGTTGCGGCGCAGCGTACTGCAACGGGCGCGGCAGGGACAAGGCTGCGCGGGCCCCGATTCCCATAATGGAGCGCCGCCTCACGTTGCCAGCAGAAAGTCGCGAATCGGCCGGATTTGGAAATCGCTCAAGAGCGCCGGCGCGTGGCCGGCGCCTTCGACCGTGAGCAGCCGCGCCTTGGGCCCGCGCCGGGTCATTTCCTCGGCAACCGCCGCCGGCAGGACATCGGATTCGGCGCCGCGCAGCAGCAGCACCGGGCAGCACACCATGTCCCAGGCGGGCCACAGCACCACGTCGTTCTGCGGCTGGCCGACGAACGACTTGCCGATGGCGGGATCGCGCTTCCACACATACTTGCCGTCCTCGCGCCGGCGCACCGTCGTGCGGGCGAGGCCGAGCCATTCAGCGCGCGACAGGCGCCCGAAGCCCGCGTTCACGTTGGAAATGTAGTCCGCGGCCGCCTCGACGCTGTCGAACACCGGATTGTCGCCGACCGTCAGCGCGATCGTCTCGAGCGCCGCCTTCGGAATGAACGGACCCACATCGTTCAAGATCAGGCGGCGGATCGGCGTCCGCGCCTGCGCCGCCAGGATCATGCCGACGAGGCCGCCCATCGACGTGCCGACCCAATCGACCTGGGCGGCGCCGCTGCGCGCAATCAGATTGGCCATGTCGTTGCAATATTGCGGATAGGCGTAGTCGCCGGCGTCGATCCAGTCGCTGTCGCCGCGGCCGGCCACGTCGGGGCACAGCACGCGGTAGCGGTCGGCCAGCGCTGCCGCGAGCGCGTCGAAATCGCGCCCGTTGCGCGTCAGCCCGTGCACGCAGACGACGACGCGCGGGTTGGCCGGATCGCCCCACTCCCAGTAGCGCAGGCGATGGAAGCCGCGCGAGGTAAGGCCGAGGACGGTCTCTGCACGTGGTCCGGTCATGAACTTCCCTGGCTGCCTGTCCGCGCTTGCGTCGCCGCGAAACCGAGGCGCGGCGCCTCAGCTCAGCTTTAGACGAAAACTCTCCGCCGCCCAATCGACAACGGCGGCGACGCGCGCCAGCGCCCGCATGTCCCGATGCACGAGGAGCCAGACTTCGCGTTCGAGGATCTTGCCCGAGCAGCGGGCGAGGCCGTGATCCGCAGCACCCGCGAAGACCGGGATCAGGATGCGCCCCGCCCCGGCCGAAGCAAGCCGGCGCATCGTCTCGATGCCGGTCGCCGAGGCCGCGATCGCCTCGCCCTGCGCCGCGCGGCGCCGGATCCAGCTCGCCTCGGGCAGGTCGGAAAGCTCTTCATCGTAGGCGATCCAGGGCAGTGGCCGCGCTCGGCCAGCGGCGCCCTGCGGCGCGAACACCGCATACTCGATCACCGCGAGCCGCCGGCAGACGATGTCGCCGCCCGCGCGCGGCCGCGCGAAGCGCAGCGCGATATCGGCCTCGCGCCGCGAGAGGTAGGCGTTGGAGGACGACGCCGCCAGCTCGAGCCGGAGATCGGGGTGCCGGCGCAGCAGCTCGGGCACGCGCTCGGCCAGGATGTTGTCAATGAGGAACGGCAGCGAGGTGAGGCGCACCGCGCCCGCGGCCTTGGCGTCGGCGCCCGTCGCCGCCTGGCGCACCGCCGCCAACACCTCGCCGGCCTCGGCGGCACCGGCTGCCACGGCGGCGCCGAGCGGCGTCGGCGTCAGCCGGCGCTCGCGCCGTTCGAATAGGCGCGCCGCCAGCCGGCGCTCGAGCGCCGCGATGCGGCGCCCGACCGTCGTGGCGTTGACGCGCAGGCGCCGCGCGGCGTCGGCCAGCGATCCCGCCTCGGCGACCGCGAGCACGAAGCGGTAAGCGTCCCACAATCCGTCGCCATGCTGCATTTTTGCAGGAATATCGTGCAGATTTATGGACTGTTTCGCACGGATGCAAGCGCTTAGCTTTCGCCGCGCATCAGCCCCGGACGTAAGAGGCCCATGAGCGCCCCCAAAACGTTGCTTGCCCTCGCCGGAGCCCCCTCGGCCCCGCCGCCGCTCCGAGATTCGGCGGTGGTCGTCATCGACGCACAGCGCGAATATGTCGACGGGGCGCTTCCGCTGCCCGGCGTGGAGGCTGCACTCGATCAAATTTCCGCGCTCCTCGCGCGCGCGCGCAAGGCCGGCGCCCCGATCATCCATGTCCGCCATCTCGGCCGCGCCGGGGGGCTGTTCGATCCCGACGCGCCGCGCGGCGCCATCGCCGACAAGGCCAAGCCCGCTGCCGGCGAGCCCGTCATCGGCAAGAAGCTGCCGAACGCCTTCGCCGGCACCGATCTCGCCGCCGCCCTCGCGAAGACGGGCAAGCGCAACCTCGTCGTATGCGGATTCATGACGCATATGTGCATCAGCAGCACCGTGCGCGCGGCGCTCGACCTCGGATTCCGCTCGATCGTCCCCGCCTCCGCCACGGCGACGCGCGATCTTCCCGATCCCTTGACCGGCGCCGTCGTCCCCGCGCGCACCCTCCAGAGCGCGAGCCTCGCGGCCCTCTCCGACCGCTTCGCAACGGTCGTCGGCGACGCGGCAAACATTCCCGAATAGCCGGCGCGAATCGGGCGTTGTTGCAATCCGCCGGGCGGCGTGGCGGGATCGCGCCATGCATGCAGGATCCGCGACGAGAACGACCGGCGCGCTACTGGTCGCGGGCGCCGCGCTGTTCTGGAGCTCGGGCGGCGTGATTTTCCGCTCCATCCGCGGCGCCGAGGACTGGACCATCGCGTTCTGGCGCGCCGTGTTCATGTCTGCGGCGCTGGTCGCGGTGCTGGCGGTGACGGAGCGCGGGCGCGTCGTCTCGGCCTTCATGCGCTCGGGCTGGCGCGGCCTCGCCTCGGGGGCCTGCTTCGGCATCATGATGACCGGCTACATGCTGGCGCTGGCGCGGACCTCGGTCGCCAACACGATGATGCTGATGGCGGCGGCGCCGCTCTTTGCCGCGCTGCTGGGCTGGGCCGTGCTCGCCGAGCGCCCGCGCCGGGCGGTTTGGCTGGCCATGGCCGCCGCCGCCGCCGGCATCGCGCTGATGGTCGCGAGCGATCTCGGCCGCGGCGCCATGCTCGGCAACTTGCTCGCGCTCATGATCGCCTTCGCCGCCGCGATCAACATCGTCGTGCTGCGCGGCGCGCGCGAGATCAACATGATCCCGGCCATCGTCATCGGCGGCGTGATCTCGGGACTTGTCACGCTGCCGCTGGCCGATCATGTCGGCGCAAGGGGGCTCAACCTCGCGCTCATTTTCCTGCTCGGCGTGGTGCAGCTCGGCGCCGGCGCGGTCCTATACATTCGCGGCGCGCGCCACCTGCCGGCGGCCGAAACCACGCTGGTGGCGCTGCTCGAAAGCGTGCTGGCGCCGATCTGGGTCTGGCTGCTGCTCGGCGAAACGCCGACGGCCTACGGGCTTGCCGGCGGCGCCATCGTGCTGGGCGCGGTCGTGGCCCTCACGCTGTCTTCGGCGCGGCGGCGCAACGGCGTCGCCCGGGCGCCGCACCCCGCCGGATGAAATCGCGCTAGACGGCGCCGAGCAGGAGCCGCAGCTTTTCCGCCAAATCGGCCTTGCGATAGGGCTTGGCGAGGACGGCTTCGCCCTCGGGCACCAGATGGGCCTTGCCCCCACTGTCGATCGAGCCCGATGCGAACAGAACCGGCAGTCCCGGCTTGCGCCGGCGTGCTTCCTCGGCCAGCGCCGCACCGCTCATGCCGCCGGGCAAGCCGATGTCCGTGAGCAGCAGGCGTATGTCGCGCTGTTCCTCGAGCACGCGCAGCGCGGCGGAGCCGTCGCCGACGGCCAGCGGCTGGTAGCCGAGCGCCGTCAACACCGCTTGGGCGTAGTCGCGCACCATCTCGTCGTCTTCGACGACGAGAACCTTCGCCGCATTCAGCCCGCTACCCGCCGTTTCGCTCATCGATGCTTGGCGAGCGCTTTGCTCGCCCCTTCTGTGCCGGTGCGTTGCGTTGCTCGTCAAATACGGCTGACAAGCCTCGCCGGCTTCGCCAACAGCCGCGTCATGTGCGAATGCGCGCTGGTCGTTTGCGCCGCGGGCATTGTGACCGAAGTGTGGTTAATAACTCCAAAACGCGCCGGGGCGCCCCTGCCGTCGACGCCTTGAAACGCGCATTCTTCGCGGAGCTGATATATTACCAACTGTTGTGGGCAAGGCGGCACGAGCCGTTGCGACGAAGTCTGGAACGCAAGTACGATTCCGCCAATGGCGAAGATCCTGCTCATCGACGACGACACGCTGGTGCGCACGTCGTTGGCTTATGCGCTGGAGGATGCGGGCCACGCGGTCATTCAAGCCGGCAACGGCGATGAGGGCCTCGATGCGCTCGCACGCGGCTCGTTCGACGCCGTCGTGCTCGACATCCTGATGCCCGAGCGCGAAGGGATCGAGACGATCCGCGAGATCCGTAAGAAATGGGCGGCACTGCCGGTGCTGGCCATATCCGGCGGCGACAAGACGGGCTGGAGCGATTTTCTCCGCATGGCGTCGGCGCTTGGCGCGAACGACACGCTGGCCAAGCCGTTCACCTCGACCGATTTCGTCGCGCGCGTGAGCCGGCTGCTGGAGGGCGCCCGGACCTAGTACCCGCCATCGGAAATTCGCGTTACAGCGTCAGGCATCTCGTGGCGGGTATTAGAGTCTTGATGTTGTACCCAACTTCGCGAATTCGTGTGTCGCGAAGTGCGACTCACGAATTCACGAAACCGGGTACTAGGTGCTCCGATGCGCTTCCTTAGCCATAGTTCCGCGTTGCCGGACCGGCTCGGCACGCGCTATCAAACGCCGCCTTTCAAGGGTCTGTTCTGCGCCATGTTCGCCGCCGGCCACCTTTCCGGCACCGCCGCCGGCGCCTCCCCGTGGCCGCGGGGCAGGTCCTGATGCGCCGCGTGTTCCGCGGAGCATTGCGCGTCGTCCAGGCTATCGGCGTCGTGTTGCTCGTCGCGGCCTCGGTGGGGCTGTGGTGGCTCGACGCCTCGCTGCCCGAGCTCTCCGGCTCCCACACCGTCGCCGGCATCGCCGAGCCCGCGCGCATCGTGCGCGACCGCAACGGCGTCCCGCACATTTACGCGCGGAGCTACGAAGACGCGATGTATGCGCTCGGCTTTGTGCACGCGCAGGACCGCCTCTTCCAGATGGAAAGCCAGCGCCGCATCGGCGCCGGACGCATGTCCGAGGTCGCGGGCAGCAGCGCTCTGGGGCTCGACCGCATGATGCGCGCGCTCGGCCTCTACCGCCGCGCCGAAGCCGATTTCGCGCATCTCGAGCGCGCGACGCAGCGCGCGCTCGAGGCCTACGCCGCCGGCGTCAACGCCTATCTCCGGCACCGGCGCGAGAAGCTGCCGCCCGAGTTCCTCATCATCGGCGAGCCCGAGCCCTGGAAGCCGGCGGATACGCTGGTCTGGGGCAAGCTCATGGCGCTCAACCTCTCGACCGGCTGGCGCGAGAAGCTGCTGCGCGCCGTCTTCGTCCAGCGCCTCGGCGCGGACAAGGCCGCGGCGTTCTTCCCCACCTACCCCGGCAACGGCCCGGTCACGATGCAGCGCGACCGCGCGGCTTTGCCAGCCGGCGCCGCGCCGCCCGACACGCTGCCGTCCGACCTGCCGCTGCTGGCGCTCTGGCGCTCGGTGCCCGAGCTCCTGACCCGCCGCGGCCTCTCGAACCAATGGGTGCTGGGCGGCGCGCATACCGACAGCGGCAAGCCGATCCTCGCCAACGATCCGCATCTTTCGCTCGATGCGCCCTCGCTCTGGTATCTGGTGCGCATCGAGACGCCGCAATTGAAGCTTTCGGGCGCGTCGGTCCCCGGCGTCGGCGGCATCATCATCGGCCACAACGGCCACATCGCGTGGGGCGTCACCACCTCCTACATCGACACCGAAGACCTCGTCGTCGAGCGGCTCGATCCCGAGCAGGCGGGCCGTTACATGACGCCCGAGGGCGGGAAGCCGTTCACCACACGGACGGAAAAGATCGCCGTGCGCTTCGGCGCCGACGTGACGATGACGGTGCGCGAGACGCGCCACGGCCCGGTGCTCGACGACGCGATCGCAGCGCGCTATCGCCCGACCCTGCAGCCCGGCAACGTGCTGGCGCTGCGCGCGCCGTGGCTCGAGCCGCACGACACCACGGCCGACGCGCTGCGCGCACTTCATCACGCGCGCGACTGGAACGAGTTCGGTCTGGCGCTCGCGAAGTTCGTGGCGCCGGTGCAGAACTTTCTCTACGCCGACACCGCCGGCAACATCGGCTACTACGTGCCCGGGCACATTCCGGCGCGCAAGGAAGACAATGGCGGCATACTCTTGTCGGGCTGGAGTGAGAGCCGCGCCGGCGTGCGCTACATCCCGTTTGCCGAGCTGCCGCACGCGTTCAATCCGCAGAAGGGCTTCATCGTCAACGCCAACAACCGCATCGCCGGGCCCGAATACCCCTATTTCCTTTCGCGCGAGTGGGGCGACCACTACCGCGCCCTGCGCATCGAGGAGCTGATCGGCGCCGGGGCCAAGCAGAGCGCCGACACGACGGCCGCGATCCAGGGCGACCACGTCTCGCTCATGGCACGCGACCTCCTGCGCTACATGATGGCGCTGCCGGCCGAGCAAATGCCGAAGGCGGCGAGCGCCGCGCCCGCGCTCGCGCTCTTGCGCAACTGGGACGGCACGATGGACCGCAACCGCGCCGAGCCGCTGATCTTCAGCGCCTGGCTCGCGGCGCTCAATCGCCGGCTCTATGCCGACGAGCTCGGCGATTGGGGCGCCGATTTCGTCTCGCTCCGGCCCGACGTCGTGAAGCACATCCTGACCAAGCACACCGAATGGTGCGACGACGTCACGACGCAAGAGGTCGAGACCTGCCCGCAGATTCTCGCCCTTTCGCTCGGCGATGCCTTGGCCTGGATCGAGGCGCGCTATGGCGGCCAGGTCTCGCGCTGGCGCTGGGGCGCCGCGCACCGCGCCGAGATGCGGCACCGCCTGTTCAGCTTCTTGCCCATCATCAACGGCTTCGGCACGCTCTCGATCGAAACCGACGGCGACGGGCGCACGGTCAACAAGACCGACATGTACGTGCGCGACACGCGCGCGCCCTACGCGGCGCGCCACGGCGCCGGCTATCGCGGCATCTACACGCTCGCCGATCTCGATGCCTCGCGCTTCATCCTCTCGACCGGCCCGTCCGGCCACCCGCTCTCGCGCTTTTACGACAGCATGCTCAAGGACTGGCGCGACATCCGCTACGTCACGCTCGCGCGCGACCGCGCCGAAGCCGAGCGCGGGGCCGCCGGCGTCATCGATCTGAAGCCGCTCCGATGAGCGCGCGCGCCCCGCGCGACCGCGCCCTGCCGGTGACGCTCGCCGACGTGCGGAGCGCCGCCGCCACCATCGCCGGCGCCGTCGAGCGCACGCCGATGGCGCTCTCGCGCACGCTCTCGGAGATCTGCGGCTGCACCATCATCTTGAAGTTCGAGAATCTGCAATACACGGCCTCGTTCAAGGAGCGCGGCGCCCTCAACAAGCTCGCGCGCCTCTCTTCCGCGCAGCGCAAGGCCGGCGTCATCGCCTGTTCGGCCGGCAATCATGCGCAGGGCGTCGCCTACCACGCGCAGCGCCTCGGCATCCCGGCCGTGATCGTGATGCCCGAGGACACGCCCTTCACCAAGGTCAGCCAGACGCGGAGGTTCGGCGCCGAGGTGGTGGTATACGGCGCCGATCTCTCGGAAGCGCAGGACCGCGCCGATGCCTTGCGGGGCGAGCGCAATCTCGTCTTCGTCCATCCCTACGACGATGCCGACATCATCGCCGGCCAGGGCACGATCGCGCTCGAAATGCTCGAAGGCGGCGGCGAGTTCGACGCGCTCGTGGTTCCGGTCGGCGGCGGCGGCCTCATCTCGGGCATCGCCGTGGCGGCCAAGGCTCTCAAGCCCGGAATCGCGCTCTACGGCGTCGAGGCGGCGCTCTACCCGGCGATGTCGCAGGTGCTGCGCGGCGAGGAGCCGCGCGCGGGCGGCGTCACCATCGCTGAGGGCATCGCCGTCAAGCGTCCGGGGGAGATCACGCGCCGGATCGTCAAGGAGCTGGTCGAGGACATCCTGCTCGTCGGCGAGAACACGCTCGAAGAGGCCGTGCTGCTGATGCTCGAGATCGAAAAATCGGTGGCCGAGGGCGCCGGCGCCGCCGGGCTCGCCGCGGTGGTCGCCCATCGCGAGCGCTTCCGCGGCAAGCGCGTCGGCATCGTGATTTCCGGCGGCAACGTCGATGCGCGGGTGCTCTCGGCGATCCTGTTGCGTGGGCTCGTGCGCTCGGGCCGGCTCGTGCGCGTCCGCGTCGACATCAGCGACCAGCCGGGGCTCCTGGGGCGCGTGGCCAATCTCATCGGCGCGGCCGGCGGCAACATCGTCGAGGTCTACCACCAGCGGCTCTTCCACGACGTGCCGCTCAAGATGGCCGAGCTCGACGTCGTGATCGAGACCCGCGACGCGCGCCATATCGACGAGATTCTGCTGGCGTTGCGCAGCGCCGGGCTCCCTGCCAATCTCTTGAGCAGCGTGACGGGCGAGGAGATCCGCTAGCGCCCCTCGGGGCGCGAATTGACCTGAATCATTCCGAACTCGAGGCCCCCAGGGCAATTTACGAAGCATAAGAAGGAGGTCCGAAGGCCATGCCCCGCAAGCCCATCACCTGGTTCTGCGTCGCCGACGCCGGCCATGCCCGCATCAAGGAAGCGACGGTGCTGACGGCGCCGCTGCCGACCGTGACGACCCTGCGCCACGACGTCTACGAGCACGGACGCTACGAGGAGGCCGGCAAGGGGCAGGAGAGCGCCACGTCCGCGCGCCACGGCTTTCAGGACGCCGAAGGCCCGATCCGCCGCGACAAGCGCGACTTCGCGCATCTCGTGGCCGACTATCTCAACGATGCGGCAATGCGCGGCGCCTTTCAGCGGCTCATGCTCGCGGCGCCGCCGAAATTCCTCGGCGATCTCCGCGCCGCGCTCGGCACGAAGGCGCGCGGCATGATCGCGGGCGAGATCCACAAGGACCTAACCAAGGAGTCCGACGCTGAACTCGCGGCACGCGTCGCCGAGGTTCCAACCGCGCGCGGCTGATCGGGGGCCCGCCCCGCCCCGCGGCAAAGTGATATGCTCGGCGCATGGCGCATTCGGACCTTTCCGAATTGCTGGCCGCGGATCCAGTCCTGAGCGCCCTTTATCGCTATTGGAACCGGTGCCGCGGGCAGCGGCGCATGCCCGACCGGCGCGATATCGACCCGCTCGCGCTCGGCCCCGCCCTGCTGCCGCATGTGGGCCTCATGGACATCGTCGACGGCGGCGCGCGCGTGCGCTACCGGCTGCTCGGCACCGCGATCGTCGAGCGCTGGGGCTCGGACCCCACCGGCAAGTTCATGGATGAGGTGATGGGCGGCAGCTACGGCGAATTCATCCATTCGCTCTACCGCCGACTCGTCCGCGCCCGCGCGCCGGTCTTCTCCGAAAGCCTGTTCCGCTGGGATACGGGCGGCTTTCTGCGCACGCGCCGGCTCTATTTGCCCCTCACACATGGCGGTGAGGATGTGGCCATCGCGCTCATCGGCCAGGTGTTTCTCGGTCCGGCGCTGCAACCGCTGCAGCCCTACGCCGTCATCGTCGGTCACGAGCCGGTCGAGCAGCGCAGCGAAGTGCTCGAACCCGACGCGGACGGCTGATCAGCGCGCACGGGCCTCCGCCGCGCCGCGGAAGCCGGTCGCGACGAGATAGATCTCGGCCGATTCCTTGCGGCTCGCCGGCGGCTTGACGTGGCGGATGCCGGCGAAGCTTTGCTTCAGTCGCGCCAGCAGCGCCTGCTCCGTGCCGCCCTCGAACACCTTGGCGACGAAGGCCCCGCCCCGGGCCAGGTGGCGCAGCGCGAACTCTGCCGCCGCTTCGACCAGGGCCACGATGCGGAGGTGATCGGTCTGCGCATGGCCGACCGTGGCCGGCGACATGTCGGACAGCACGAGATCGGCCGGCCCGCCGAGTGCCGCGAGTATGGCGGCATCGCTGGCGGGGTCGGTCATGTCGGCCTGGATCACGACGGCGCCGGGAATGGGGTCCATCGCCTCCTTGTCGATGGCGACGACGACGCCCCCGCCCGGCCGGCCCGCGCGGACGCGCTCGACCGCGACCTGCGTCCAGCCGCCGGGTGCCGCCCCGAGATCGACCACGCGCAGGCCGGGGCGCAGCAGCTTGGCCTTGTCGTCGATCTCGATCAGCTTGAACGCCGCGCGCGAGCGCAAGCCGCGGCGCTTGGCCTCGTGCACATAGGGGTCGTTGAACTGGCGCTCGAGCCATTGGCGCGACGAGGCCTTGCGCGCCTTGCCGCCGCGCACCCGCACCGCGGCGAAGCGCCCGCCGCCGCCCTTGGATGTGTTGGTCATGCAATGATATTTAGGCGGCGGCGGCGGGTGCGCCAGAGGCCCGGTCGGCCGCGATCAGCAGGTTGAGGATGCCCTCGCGCAGCCCGCGGTCGGCGACGCGCAGGCGCCCGACCGGCCAGAGCCGGCAGATCGCGTCGAGGATGGCGACGCCGCCGACCACGAGATCGGCGCGCTGCGGGCCGATGCAAGGCATGGCGGCGCGGCCGGCATAGTCGAGCCCCGCGACCTCGTCGCTGATCCGGCGGATCGCGTCGAAATCGAGATAGGACCCGTCGACGCGCATGCGGCTGTAGCGGCGGAGATTGAGGAAGACGCTGGCCAGCGTCGTGACCGTGCCCGAGGTGCCGAGCATCTGCACGCGGGCGCCCGCGATCTCGCCGCCGATCTGCTCCGCCGTCTCGAACGGGCGCAGCAGGCCGAGCGCCTGGTCGACCATGGCCTTGTAGGCGGCGGGCGCCACCCGGTCCGCGCCGTAGCTCTCGGCCATGGTGACGACGCCGATCGGCACCGAATGGAAGCGGAGGCCGTCGAGCCCCTGCGCGAGCATCTCGGCGCCGATGCCGCGGCCGAGGCCATGGCCGTTCATGCCCCCGCGCGGGCGGATATCGCGGCGCCAGATCAGCTCGGTGCTGCCGCCGCCGATATCGAAGACGAAGGCATGCGGCGCCGATTCGTCGAGCAGCGACGCGCAGCCGGCGAGCGCCAGACGCGCCTCCTCCTCGGCGTTGATGATCTCGAGCGCCAGGCCGGTCTCGCGCTTCACCCGCGCCACGAACTCGTGGCCGTTCGCGGCCTGGCGGCAGGCCTCGGTCGCGACCGCGCGCAGGTGCAGGCCCTTGTAGCGGGAGAGCCGTCCCCCGCATATGCGCAGCGCCTCGATGGCCCGTCCCATCGCGCGCGGCGCGAGCCGCCCGCTCGCGGTCAGGCCCTCGCCGAGGCGCACGATGCGCGAGAAGGATTCGATGACGCGGAAGCCCGCGCCCTGCGGCGCCGCGATCAGGAGACGGCAATTGTTGGTGCCGAGGTCGAGCGCGGCATAGGTGCGCGCGCCCGAGCCGGGTTGGGCGCCGTACTCTGATGGGGCCGCCGCGGAGTCCATGCCGGGAGGCTATCCCCTCGCCCCTTCCTTGGCAATTTCGAGACAGGATTAACGAGGGTGGCGCATGGATCAGGCCGCCTGGGACGCACCACCTTGTCGCCACCGCGCGAGCGGGGACGGCAAAGCACATGAACGCGGGGGAGGATTGCCGCATCCCGCCCTACCTCGGCTTGTTCCCGCCTCGCGAGATGCGATATATACCGCGCCTCTCGATCGGCGGCCCCGAGCCGCCCGCGCGAACCGCCCTGTTGGGGGATCGTTCAACGGTAGGACAACGGACTCTGACTCCGTTTATCTAGGTTCGAATCCTAGTCCCCCAACCAGCCACCGCCCCTACTCCGCTGCCTCCAGCTCTCATGATGTCCGCGCCGGGCTCTGCGCGGGATTGAAGCGCTTGGGATTGGAGTAGATGATTGAGACATGCGCAATAGCATCCGGCGAAGGGAACTCATCGGGATGCTTGCGGGCGCGTCTGCGGCGTGGCCACATGCGGCGCGCGCCCAGCGGAGCCGGCGCCTCGGCGTTCTGTTGTACAGCACGCCCGAAGGCGATGCGAACTTCCGCTCGCTGCGCCGCGGTCTCGCCGATCTCGGGCATGTCGAAGGCAAGAACCTTACCCTCGAG